>JAPKYT010000070.1 GCA_026394155.1 bacterium
CTCGATGAAACGCTTGAGCGAGACCATCGAAAAGGAATCCACGATGCCGCCCGAGATCAGCGGACTGGTTTCGGTCAGCACGCGGTCGTCGTCTTCTTCAAGGTATTCGCGCTTGACGTAATCGAGCACGACCTTGCTCATTTCATCCATGTGAACTGGCTCCCTTGTTATATCAAAACAGTGTAGTTGGGTATTTGGTTTCCATGACCGCCGTTGTCGCTCTCCCGAGTGGCAATGGCGTTTCGCATCTTCGCCGTTGTTGCTCTCCTGAGCGGCAATGGCGTTTCGTATCTTCGCCGTTGTCGCTCTCCCGAGCAGCTATGGCGTTTCGTATCTTCGCCGTTGTCGCTCTCCCGAGCAGCTATGGCGTTTCGTATCTTCGCCGTTGTCGCTCTCCCGAGCGGCAATGGCGATTAGAAGTATTGTACCAGAGTCACAATCCCCGTTCCGGTCTCCGCATAATCCTTCGCACTTGACCACAAGTAGTCCTCAGCCAATGTCACCAGTTGTCGCCGAACCGGGTTCGCATGCATGTACTCAATCTTGGTTCGAGCCGCTTCGGGACCGGGAACGGGCACATCATCGAAATAGCGCCGCCACAGCGGGGGATCAGCATAGTCCGCCGGAGTATGAAAACGCGAAACGTATTTCTTGAAGTCTCCCATGCAGCCCGACACCGCCGAGTCATCGTTCGGCTGAAAAAGCAAGGCGTGCAGATGATCGGGCATCAACACGTAGCCGAGGCACTCAAGCCCGTACTTGTTGCGGCATGTTTCGAAGGCCCGCAGCACGGCCTCGCAGACGCTTCGCTCGGTGAACCAGTTGCCGCGCACTCGCGTAACGGTCGTTACGAAATGCAGGCTCGCCGCAAAATCGAGTCGTGCGTGCCGGTGGAGCATTGGTTCCCTTTGCGCCATTGCCGCTCAGGAGAGCGACAACGGCGGCGGTTCATGCTCAATCGTTTTCAAGAGTCGAGATGTCCCCGATCGGCTCGCCGAATTCCTGCGCGCGCAAAACGCGGCGCATGATTTTGCCCGAGCGCGTCTTGGGCAGAGATTTGACGAACTCAATCTCCTGCGGCATGGCCAGAGGCGAGAGCTTCTTGCGGATGAAGTTCATGATCTCCAGATCAAGGTCGTCGCTCGGCTCAAAACCGGGCTTCAGTGCGATGAACGCCTTCACCACTTCCATGTTCACGCGATCGGGTTTCGCTACTGCCGCCGACTCCGCTACCGCCGGATGCTCTAACAGCGCCGATTCGATTTCAAACGGCCCCACCAAATGGCCGCCGGTGTTAATCACATCGTCATCGCGCCCCACAAACCAGAAGTATCCCTCCTTGTCAATACTCGAACGGTCGCCGGTGAGATACCAGCCGTTCCTGAATTTGTTCGCGTAGCCTTTCGCATTATTCCAGTAGCCGCGAATCATCGAAGGCCAGCCTGGCTTGAGCGCGATCAGTCCCACCTTGCCCGGCACCGTGATCGGCTCGTGGGTTTTCACGTCGAGCACGGCAGCCGTGATTCCGGGAAACGGTTTGCCCATCGAGCCCGGTTTGACAGGCATGCCCGGATAGTTCGAGACCACGATGCAGCCCGTTTCCGTCTGCCAATAGGTGTCATGGAACGGCTTGCCGAAGGCTTCCTGTGACCAGATCACGGCTTCCGCGTTCAGCGGCTCGCCCACGCTGGCAAGGTGGCGCAGTGAAGAGAGATCATGCTTGCGCACGAGCTCGATTCCTTCCTTCATGAGCAAACGAATGGCCGTGGGAGCGGAATACCAGACCGTGACGCGATGCTTGGCCATCACCGAATACCAGCGCTCGGCGTTGAAGCCCGAATCGAGCACGAACTGCGTCACACCGTTCGACCACGGGCCGATAATGCCGTACGACGTTCCCGTCACCCAGCCCGGATCGGCATTGCACCAATAGATATCGTCTTCGCGCAGATCGAGCACCCACTTGGTGGTGAGATACTGCGCGATGAGCGAGTAATGCACGTGCTGCGCGCCCTTGGGCTGGCCGGTGGTTCCTGACGTATAATGCAAAACCGACGGCGTCTCGGCGGTGGAGGGGTACACGTCGAAACGCTCGACGCGCGGGCCTTCTTCCATCACGAACGGAATCTCGCCCTCGCGCAGCGCGGCATCGCCAGCGTCGGGCACGATGACATATTTCAATTCGGGAAGCTGATCGCGAATCTTGCGCACCACCGGCAGGAGTTTTTTCTGGGTGATGATGGCTGTGGTGCCCGCGTTGTTCAAGCGCGTGAAGAGTGACTCGTCGCGAAAGGCCGAAAACAGCGGCTGCACGATGCCGCCCATCTTGAGAACGCCCAGAAACGAAATGTAAAGCTCGGGAATGCGATCCATGAAGAGGCAAATTCGCTGCCCCGGCTGCGAGCCGGTCTTCAGCATGAATTGCGCGACCTTGTTGGAATAGACGCGCAAGTCGTCGAAGGTGTAGGTCTTGGTGTTGCCTTGATAATCCTCCCAAATCAGAGCCTTCTTCTGCGCCTTGCCCATCTCGCAGATGCGGTCGGTGCAGTACCAGCCGATGTTGATCTTGCCTCCCGGCGTGTAGCCAAGCTCTTCTTCGGAAATGGCCCAGTTGAAGTTCGGCAGACGGCTTTCGTAGGAGCCGATGTGGCTCATGTGCTCAATCCTCTTGATGTATGCGCCGACTCAGGATTCCAAAATAACCGTGGCAGCCGCATAAGCCGCCGTGTGCGTGAGGGAAACGTGAAGCCGCGTCACACCCCGCTCGCGCGCCAATTGTTCCACGCAGCCCGACAGAACCATTACCGGCCGGCCCAGCTCGTCGCGGCGAATTTCGATCTCGCGCCACGAAAGTCCGTCCCGCCAGCCCGTGCCCAGAGCCTTCAAGAACGCTTCTTTGGCGGCGAAGCGCGCCGCGTAGTGCTGGGCGGGGTGGTGTTTGCCTTCACAATAGCGGATCTCAAGCGGCGTGAACAGACTCGCGGCGAAGCCGGAGTCCTCCTGAAGCTTCTGTTCGACGCGCGCCACGTCAAGCAAGTCGCTGCCCAAGCCCACGATCATCTGTCGTGTGCGGCCGGATTATGAGAGGAGGACACGCGGGATTTGCCCAAGAGTCGAGGAAACCTGCCGAGGCGGGTGACGGTAACCGAAGTGCGGATGGCCGGGCGAGCCGGCACGGATACGCTTTCCATCTCGTATAAATATAGGTCTCAATGGGCAAGAATGTCAAGCCATCCCGTGTCCTTTTTCACGAGCAGCCGCAGGCTGGGCTCTGCCGCCGCCTCATCCTTGTCCGCGCCTGATACCCGATAGCAGGGTTGACAACAGCCCATCAAATCAGACCCCAACGGTCACATTGCAGCTTGACTTTCCGCCGCCCTCTCCCTATATAGTAATGTTTTAGGCTGAATCCGAGCGAACTGTGTCTCAACCCAACGCGCCCCACCCGACAGAGACCGTGGATGCCTTGATGGAGAGCCTGTCCACCGATGGGCGAGCCGTGGTGCGCGTGGACGGAACCGTGTTCTTTGTGGGCGGCGCTTTGCCGGGCGACCGGGCTGAGCTTGAACTCTGTCCGCACACGCACCCGCCGTCGGCGCGGCTCGTGCGCCTGCTCGAGCCATCGCCTTACCGCGCATCCCACCCTTGTCCCGAGGCGGTGGCTTGCTGCGGATCGGTGTGGGGAGTCCTCGCTTATCAGGAACAACTCCAGCACAAGCGCGAGCTGGTGCTGCGCACGTTGCGCAAGGCGGTGGGAGACATCGAGGTTCTTCCTACGGTTGCCAGCCCGCTCCAGTGGCACTACCGCAACCGGCTGTCGCTCTCTGTGTGGATGGAACATAACCGCGCGCGCATCGGATTTCAGACCGAGCCGCGATCTCGAGGGGGGACTCCGGTGCGCACCTGCCTGCTGGCGCACGAGTCCCTCCTGCCCTGCCTGCGTGGTCTTGCCGATCTCGCGGATGATCTGCACACAGACGGCGCTCCCCGCTTGCCGAGACGGATTCAAATTCACCGCACGCGGCGCGGAGCCGGAGTGCTTCTCGTTTTTGCAGGCGAGTTAGAGGAGAGTGACGGGCCTGACTGGCGCGCGCGACTCAAGAATGTCCCCATGCCCGGCGGACTGTGGCTGGCTTCGGGCACGCGCGCCGGCATTGCGGACTTGCACAAACCGCTTTTGCGCATGCCCGGCGCTCTGCCCATGCTCACCGCGTGGCTGGGAAATGAGGTGGAAGTGCATCCCGCCGAGTTCTGCCAGGCCAACAGTGGTGCGGCCGATTTGGTTTTGGAGAGACTGCGCAGTCTGGGAGAATCCCGGAAATTTGCTCGCGTGTGGGATCTTTACGGAGGCTACGGAGCGCTGGGAATGGCTGCGGCGGGGACGCGGCCACTCACGGTGCTGGAGCAGACATCTTTGTGCCGCGAGACGCTTGAAGCTCTGGCCGCGCACGCGGGCAACACCCAAGCGGAATTCATGGGGGGCGATCTCCTGCGAACGGTGAAGAATGCGGCCTCGCGCATGATGGCGGATGATCTGGTCATTCTCGATCCTCCGCGCAGCGGCGCGCACCGCGAAGTCCTGATGGCTCTCGCTGAGTCGCATGCGAGGCACGCCGCGTATCTCTCGTGCAATCCCGCTCGATTGGGCCGCGATCTTGCTCTTCTATTCGCCGCCGGATTTCGCGCCGCAGAGATTCAACCTTACGATTTCTTTCCGCAGACCCCGCGCATCGAAGTGTTTTGTTTGCTGCAAAGACTTTGATCGTATCTCCCCCTACTTCAGTAGGGGGACTAAGGGGGTACTCTCGCATCGCCGTGGCGGGTCCGTCACCCGACCGGCGCAACGGACGGGCACACTGCCGTGTGCCGCTACGAGGACAGGAGCCCAGCAAGCTGGGCGCTACGCCTTCCGCCGAGTCGGATTGCACGCGGCGGCAGTCGTCTTCGCCTGCCCCGCTTTTCTTCGCCGAGCCGGGCTCAGTATTCGTAATCCGGCCGGAATCTTCGGCGAGCGGGCTCGGCGATCCCGGGCCGTGAGAAGACCTGCCGTTTGTGCGCAAAACAAAACCCCCGGCGTGCGCGCCGGGGGTTCTGTTTGATTACTCTGCAGGCAAATCAGACCGGCTGCGCTATTTGCCGGCTGCGCACGCTCTCCGGCGGTCTTGTGGCCGCATGATGCTCGATTGCCTCGGTCAAATACATCGCCGTCTTCTCAGCGACCTTTCGCCACGTGAAGCGGCGGCACAGCGTGCGTCCCTTCTCCATCAGATCCGCGCGCAAGTTCGCGTCATTCACCACGCGCACAATGCCCCGCGCGATCTCTTCGATGCTGCGCGCGTCCACCAACAGAGCCGCATTACCGAAGATCTCGGCCTGCGACGAATTATTACCCGCAATCACCGGCAGCCCCGCCGACATGGCCTCGGCAATGGGAAAACCAAATCCTTCATAGAGACTCGGATGCAGCAGAGCAACGGCACGGTGATAGAAAACGCGCAATTCTTCATCCGATATATGGCCCGCAAAACGAACCGCGCTCTCCGGCAGCTCGCATTGAGCCGCGATCCGCCGCAGTAATTCGCGATAACCGTCCGGGATTGATCCCGTGACAATCAGACTCAGATCGCGGCCCGACACGCGCCGCGCCGCCGCGAGTGCCGCGAACATGCGCGCGGGATTCCGGCGCTGATCGGGCATGCCCACGGAAAGCAGGAACAGGCGATTTGCCAGCGAGTGCCGCGCCAGAACGCTCTCGGCCTGCACATCCGAAGGCGGCGCGGCAAATCCCTCGGTCACGCCGCCGTGAATGATCCGCACTTTGGAAAGCGGCATCTGCAGATGAATCTGAAGATCCTGCGCCGTCGTCTGGGAAATGCAGAGGAACAAATTGCAGCGCTCCTTCACCTGCGCCAGCCGCGAAAGATATATCGCCTTGTAACCCGGGTCGGGATTCAGATACTCACCGGCCATCAGCAGCGGGGCAAGATCGTAGAACGTGCACGCGACGAAGAGATCCGATCCGTGGACAGCCTTGAGCAGTTCGTGCGCGGTTGCACCCATGGGATGCGGCAGATAGAGCACGTCGGGCCTCGCGCCCGGCAATTGACTCCAGCGCGCATAGCCTCCGTTGGCCTGCGCAACCAACGCGCGAACCATCGGCAACTCCGGCTCGGCATGCACGCCGAACGCGGTGAACGTCCATTGCGGGCGAAGGCTCATCAGCTCGCCGAATTGTCCGAGCATGTAGCGGCCGATGCCGCGGTCGCGGCTCGACGGATCTTCGAGAGCGCTCACGTCCACCGCCACGCGGAGCGCCCGTCCCGGATCGAGCTCGACGCTTCTCAACGCCGCGGCTCGCGGAGTGATTCGTGCACTTGCCGGCGCGTCGCTGAACACGTCAAGCAGGTAGAAATCGAGGCCCGGCGAGACATCCACCTCATAATGCGTGACTCCCGCCTCGCGCAGCAAACGCTCGATAGATTGTTGGTTCACAATCCAGCGATGTTCGATGTTGTGCACCAGATCGGGATCGTAGTCCGGTTTGTCGGCGTTGGGCAGCGTCAGCAGCACGCGCTTGCCCACCCGCGCACATTCTCTGAGCGCGATAACCGCCTGATCGAAATCCACGTGCTCGAGAATCTCGGGGGCATGTACTTGATCGAATTCACGGTCGCCAAAGGGCAAGCCTTCCACCACGTCGCCGAACAGGAATCGTGTTTTCGGCCGCAGCACTTCGCACACCGCCAACCGTCCGCGGTTGATGTCCACCGCCGCGGAGGCGCCGGTGAATTCGCTCACGTAGCCGGTGGCCGGGCCGATTTCCAGAATGCGCCCTTCCGCCTTGCTCTTCAGCCAGCGCACGCGCTCGCGTTGCAACGGCTCGGCATAAATCTCGTCCGGATGCGTGCGGTAGAACTTGAGCAAATCGGTGTCCGGCTGCGGCGGCTCGGCCGGCACGCGCCGATAGGATTCGGCTACGCGCCCGGCCACCACGTCCCAGCCTGCCGTTTTCTCGTATTCCAAAACGTTATCGAGCAGCACACGGCCAATGAATGGATTCATCAGCACGTCGTAAATGGCCTGCGCCAGATGGAACGCCTCGGTCACTTTGAAAGTGAGAGCCAGCGGATACTCAAAGGCCGGAGCCGATGAGGACACCAGCGGTCTTCCGCTCGCCAGTGCAAAGGCGGCAGCCGCCGAACTTTCATAGCGGCGGCTCATGTAGTTCATCACGATGACATCCGACGCCCGCAAACGCCGCGCAATTTCCTCGTCCGGCAGGTAGCCCTCGCTGAAATGCACCGCTTCGCCGAGGCCGGTCTCCTGGGCCTTGCGCCGGCAACTTTCCAGATACGCGGGCGAGTGCGCATTGGCCGGATGCGGGCCGCCCAGGACGTGCAGGTGGGCACCCGTTTTTTCGTGCACCAGCTTCATGGCTTCAATGAGCTCCAGCACCCCCTTGTGCGGTTCCACGAAACCGAAGGTCGAGACGATTTTGCGCGCGGAGTCCCAACCCAACTCCAGCTTGCTCTCGAAAAGGTCGCGGCCATCCACCGGCGGCATACCCAGCGGAATCTGCTCGATGCGAGCGGCGGGCGCTCCCAGAGCCGCCAGTTCGATGACGTTCTGGCTGTGATGAACGAACACATGATCGGACATGCGGCACAGCCAGCCGAACATCGGTTCGTGCGCATCGGTCGCGTGGAAGGTCGTCACGATGCGCACGCCCGCCTTGCGCAATTCGACCACCGCATTGCAGAGCCAGCCGTCGGGCGCGAACATGCCGCCGTGATTGATGTGCAGCACCTCGATCTTGCGCGCGGCGACTTCCGCTATGAGCTCGCATCCGCCCGCCGGATCGCGAGTCCAGCAGCGTACCACATTTGCCTCATCCGCTCCGAGAATCGCGTCGGTCTTCTCGGCGAGAATCACTACTTCCACACCGTGGCCACGCAGCGCCGACACCAGTGACCGCGCATAACTCGCCAGGCCGCAGGGCTGATTGTAGGTCGTGAGAATGCCGATCCGCGGACTCGGACTCGTGTTCGTCACTGCCTTGTCATTCCGCTCTGCCGCGGCGGTTTCCTTCTCCTCCGACAGGAAACCATCCGCGCCCAGATAGTCGAGATCGTCCCGCCGCATTTTGTCTCCCCAGCGCGATACGAAGCGGCGGTAGTTGTCGCTCGTCTTTTCGTGTCCCGTCACCGTGCGCGATTCATGGTGATAGATGCGGCTTTGCGGGCAGTAGAACACTTTGCGTCCGGCCTCGCGCGCCTTCATGCACAAATCCACGTCTTCGCAGGAATTGTGATAGGACTCATCGAACCCGCCGAGCCTCCAGAAGAACTCTTTTTCGATGAGCATGCAACTTCCCGCGATGAACTGGAATTCGCGCGGCTTTTGCACGGCCGGATGATCGGCCGGCAGCTCGTTGTTGTAGATGCTGCGAACTATTTTGTCCGGTCCGCAGACGATACCCGCCTGCTGTACCTTCTCCGTGCCGGGGAAGATTTGCAGATTCCCCACGATGCCGATTTCGGGATCATGCCGGATACATTCGACCATCGCCGCCAGCCAGCCGGGCAGCACGACCGTGTCGTTGTTGAGAAAACACAGGTAGCGTCCGCGAGCCTCGCGCGCGCCTACGTTGCAGCCCTTGGCAAAACCGAGATTCTCAACGGAGGTTACCACTCGCACCGCCGGCGGCAATTGCTTGAGATATTCCGCCGTGCCGTCGGTGGAGCCGTTGTCCACTACGATCACCTCGAAGTCCACCGGCTCCTTCACGGTGAAAAGCGAGGTGATGCACTGACGTGTGTAAGTCAGATTGTTGAAAACCGGAATGACGATGGACGCTTCCGGTTGCGCGTCGGGTTTGGCGGTGGATGTTTCCGCTTGCGCCGCCGCCCTCAGTTTGCCCGTGAAAATGAACTGCTGGGCCGTGAGTTCGTTCAGTTCTTCAGGAGTCACCCCGCGCAAGAGCAGCTTGCCCGTGTCCACGTTTGCCGTGCCGTCGGGTGGCGTGGTCATTTCCTTCTCGAACAGCGGATCGCGCACGATCTCAGCCACCGTGACCTCCAGCCCCGCCTGCTCGAAGAGACTCAGCATGTCCTTGAGAGCGAAGAAACGCAAGTGCGTCCTGTCGAGAATCCCCCACTCTTCGTACGTCCATGAACCTTCCAGCAGCTTCTTGACGACTCCCAGATTGCGAATGTTAGGAACACTGGCCACCACCGTGCCCGCGGGATTGAGCACGCGCACCAGCTTCTGGAGCGTGTTCCACGGATCCACGAGATGTTCCAGCACGTCGCCCATCAGAAGGCAATCGAAGTAGCCGTCGGGAAAGGGAAGCTCCATCGTTTCCACGTCGCCGGTGATGACGCGGCTCAAGTGTTGCCGCGCGGTTTCCGCCACCTGAGGATGAATCTCGATTCCCACCACTTCGATGCCACGCTCCGCTCGCAACAGGCCGCCCGTCAAGCCCTGCCCGCAACCGACGTCGAGCACCCGCTGTGCCGACTGCGGAACCAATTCGGCAAGGTTGCGGCGCGCGTTGGCATAGTAATATTCAGGTTTGATTTCCTGCTTGCGCGCGCTTTGCGCCGCATCCATCTGGGCTTTCCCGGAAGCGGGTGGAAACGGCCGTTCATGCCACTGGGCGAGAGTCATGCCCGGCTGGTCGAGCAGATGTTCATAATAACCGGTTGCGAACTGCTCGGGGTCGCGCTTGCGATAGCGCTCATGCCGTTGCGCCCGAATTTCGGCATACATATAGCCAAGGTGCAGGATCTTCACGTCAATCTCGATCTCGCGGCCTTTGATCCCCGCGGGCAGGCGCGTACAATGGCCGTTTTCCCGGAACTGGGTGGTTTTGAAATGAAGCACCGCCGCATCCTGACCGGCCAGCTTGAACATCCGCTCCTGACAGATGTGCCGGTAGATTCCGTCGGTCCGGTAGTGCTCCATGTCGTTCCACATGAACAGGCACTCGATCTTGAAGACCGAGACATCATCGGGGCACGCGCGGATCGCTTCGAAGATGCGCGGCGCCGCGCTGCTTTCCAGCATCTCATCGCCGTCCAGACCCAGAATCCAGTCGGGACGCTGCTTCAAAGCCATGTTCAAGGCGAGCATCTTGTCCCGCGTCTGATCCCGCAGCGGCTCGTCCAAGCGACGATAGTCCACCACCGCCGGATGAGTTTTGCAGATCGCGGGAGTGTCATCTGTCGAGCCATCGTCAAGCACCACGATACCCGCCACGGGCGCGATGCTGTCGAACACTTCCTTCAGCCAGCGTTCTTCATTCCGGATGCGCATCATGCAGATGATGCGCGGGGCCGCCGTCGCGCGTTGATCGCCTCGTGCCTCGGGTCTGGTGATCATGCAGGAAAGTCCATGCTTGGTGTGAAAGGAGAACCGGGTGCGAATAGACGGATGCGCAGCTTTTGAACAAGACTATGCCGCCATAGCATCTTCGCAGCGGCCGTAGCATGGTATGGCGTACCGTGAGACATTGAGCAAGAATTGCACCACCGGAACTCAAGCTTTTTCCCATTGTTTTCACGTGGTTTACGTTTCATCTCCGTGACAGAACGAGGATTTTTCTGCCGCCAGAATCAAAGCGCCCGGCCATCGTGGCCGGGCGCTCATTCCAACATGGCGAGGTGACGGTTACTGGACGCGCAGATTCTCCGGGTTCAGCGCTTGGAAGGCGGGATGGACAAAGCGGCCGTCCTTGCGAATCAGCGTATCATCAAAGTAGATTTCGCCGCCGCCCTTGTCGGGCCGCTGAATGAGCACCAAGTCCCAGTGCACCGCCGAGCGGTTGCCATTGTCGGCATCGCTCTCATAGGCGTTGCCGGGCGTGAAATGCAGCGAACCGGAGATCTTCTCGTCGAAGAGAATATCGTCCATCGCCTCTTCGATGCAGGGATGGCAGCCGAGCGCGAACTCGCCGATGTAACGCGCGCCCTCGTCGGTGTCCAGAATGGCGTTCAAGCGGGCATTGTCGTTGGCCGAGGCCTCGACGATCTTCCCCTTTTCAAAGCGCAGCCACACGTTCTCAAAGGTGAAGCCGCGATTGGTGGACGGAGTATTGTAGGTGATGACGCCTTCCACCGAATCACGCACCGGCGCCGTGTAAATCTCCAGATCGGGAATATTGAAGTGCCCATCGCACTTTTTCACGTTGATGCCCTTGATCGAGAAGCGCAGATCGGTGCCGGGGCTGGCAATGCGTACGCGATCCGTCTTGAGCATGAAGTCCACCGCCGGATCCATGGCTCGGGACGCCTTGGCCCAATCCACTTTGGTGCAGACTTTGTAGAAGAAGTCCTCGAAGGCCTCCAGAGACATGCGCGCCATCTGCGCCATTTGCGGCGAGGGAAAACGCAGCACCACCCAGCGCGTGTGCGCCACCCGCTGTTCGAGGTGCACCGGCTGCAACCAAAGACGCTCGTACAGGCTCATGTGATCGGCGGGCACGTCGGCCAGCTCTTTGGCGTTGAAGATGCCGCGCACACCGATATAGACGTCCATCTTTTTCATGCGGTAGAGCTCGATGTCCGAAATGAGCTTCATCCGCTCTTCGCTGGCATTCAGGAACAGCTTGCGCTGAACCTGCTGCGATTTCGTCTCGATGACCGGGTGGCCGCCGGCGTCGCAGACCTCCTGCACGAGCACGGCGGTGAACTCGGGAGGCACGTCAAAGGTCTCGACCAGAACCTTGTCTCCGGGCGCGACGGACGTAGAGTAGTGCACCAAAACGCGGGCCAAATCCAGATAGCGGGGGTCGAACATGGGTGCCTCTTGATCCAGTTGGTGAGTGGTGCGAAGCCGCACCGCCAAATTTACGAAGTGCAAATGTAGCACAAAAATCCCGCACATGCAAGCCGGCGCGCCGATTCAACGACAGTTTTTTCTTACGGCTCCGTGGGCGGGACTGCCGCGGGCCCTCCCACAATCTGGGCCAACATCGCCGCACGCCGACTGACATAGCTGCCGTTGACCCGGTAGCGCAGCGGTGCCGGAATGATCGCCGCCAGCCGGCAACTCTGATCCAGCGAAAGCCGCCTCGCGGAGAGGCCGAAATGACAGCGGGAGCCCTCCTCCACACCGAACACCCCCGGCCCGAACTCGATGCAGTTCAAATAGAGTTCCAGAATGCGCTCTTTCGAGAGCAGAAGTTCCAAGGTGGCGGTGATGATGGCCTCGCGAACCTTGCGGACATAGCTGCGGCGGGGTGACAAATAGAGGTTCTTGGCGAGCTGCTGGGTGATGGTACTGCCGCCGCGCTTGATGCGCTCTTTCTCATCGTTCAGCGTGTAAGCTTCCTTCAGCGCCTCCCAGTCGAAGCCGTGATGCTCGTAGAACTTCTCATCCTCGGCGGCGATCACCGCCTTTTGCAGCGTGCGCGGAATCTCACGCAAGGGAATCCACGTCTGCCGGATAGCCAACTCCCGGCCCACCGCCCGCGCCTGCCGCGCGCGCAGCCGCATCCAAGCCGTGGTGTGCGGATTATGAATCGTCAGCAAAGCCACCTGTGCCACGGTGACAAGCAGCGCCGCCACGAGGCAGAGAGCCGCAATCCAACTTACGGTTTTCGCAATTCGTTTCACGGACGGAGAGCTTTGAGAAAAGACGAGCAGAATATAGCAGGCTGCGCGTCAAATGCAAGAGCAGCGAGGTCGAACCCGGCCTCGCTGCGTCAAGCAAATGTTCAGAAATGCTGCGCTACCGAAACGCGGTCACCCGGTAGAACTGACGGTTCGGAGCTCCGACCGGCATCGTGAACTCCGGCCCGGCGGCGATGAGCCCCGTGTCGTAGAACTCTACTCCATCGTCGGACGCGTAAAGCTTGTAGCCGGATGCGCCTTCCACGGCGCTCCAGCGCAGATGCAGGACTCCGTCCGTTCCGTAGCACATAGTCAGTTCGTGCGGCACCGGATCTATCACGGCGGTGGGAAGATCGGGTCTCCCGTCGTCAGTCATGTCCATGGGCAGCAGGTATTCACCCGCGAGAAGCGGCCGCAGCAGCGGACACGCGGCTTCCACTCCCGACGACATGGCCACCAATCCGAGCAGCTCGAAGAGCACCTGCCCCTGCGCATCCGTTCGCCACACCGCAATCGTCCTGTTCCACGATCCGTACACGGTCACCGCCATGTCCCCGGGCCACGGCAGAGGCTCAAGAATGGCGGGCATGAGGAGGATGAACTGATAAAGTGGGGCCGGAATGCAGGCGTCGGCCCCGGGCAGCCCGTCCACATCGGGAAGAAACCAGTACGACTGCCCGGGATAACGGTCGTGGGGCACACTGATGTCCGAGTGACTCACGATCAGTCCAAAGCCGATGGTGCGGTGAAACGTCGCGTTGATTCCGCGCATGTTCTGAAGCGGCGCAAATCCCGGCCAGCCGGCGGAGGCAAACGTCCCCGTGATCTCATCCGGGATGGAGTCGTGGTTCACGTCGGCCATGGTCAGAATCTGCTGATTGAGCGTGTCGAGCACGTAGTAAACACCGTTGCGAGCCGAGTGAGTGATCGCGTAAAAGAACATGGGCGGATAGGCGGGAGGGCCGAAGTCATGCGTGATATACGGTCCCACTAATTGCCCGTCGAACATCATCAGCGTCTGAATGCGCGCGATGCCTTGCGCCGGCACTCCGCCGCAGAGCACGATCAGGGAATGTCCCGGCGGGAAATTGAAATAGTTGTTGCGCACGTATCCGTCCGAGGCCCGCAACATGGTCAACGCATACTTATGGCTCGCGCTATCTCCCAACTCGAAGCACACCAGCGTGTCCGTTCCGCCCGGATTCGGATCATAGCGAACCGTCCAATAGTCCACGCCCATTTGCCACCAATGCGGCGGCCGGGGCCGCGGATGGTCATTCTCATAGAGGCTACGCTCGCGTGACAGGCAATTGCGAAGCTGTTCGAATTCTGGATCGTTCCATGGAATGCCGGTGGCCACCTTGCAGCCCGATTCCGCCGCCATCGGCACCAAGTCATACCAGTCACTCTTCAACTCGGTTGAGTCTTGCTTCTTGTGGAACCTCTCGTGAACGAGGATTTCCGCCAGATACTTCCGCTTGGCGCTGTCCGACATGAGTTGATTGACGAAGCCCTTGAGCAGAAAGAGTACGTCGCCATCGATTTCCGGGCGGCCATCCGGGTCGGTGGCGGCCTTTTCCCCGTTTTCCTCGTCCTCGGTGTCCACCGTATCCACCCGAATCCGGCCGTTCTCGATCTGCCAGATGAGATCGTCGCCGATACCTGCCATGGACACGCGCTTGACCACACCGTTCGTGTCCTGGTAAGCGATGGAATCCGGGGGCGGAGTGGCAATGTCGGAAATCACCCCCCGGACCACCGTGCTTTCTTGCTGAGTCATTCGCCGGCTGCCCGCCGTGTCCGGCCACGCATCCAAGTGACGGCCCCCGCGTTCGGACCGCGTGACCGGCGGCGCTTGGAACGCAATCGCGCTCGTCAGAGCCAAGATGAACACGGCTCCCAGAATCCGACCTGCAACTCGCATCGTGACCCTCCTGCCTCATTCGAGGCCGCTGAAATGTGCTGATGTCCCAACTTGCCGCAAGCCCCGCGCCGACTGCCGCCATTGTAATATCGGCCTTTGCACCGCCTGTTGTCAAGAGTCTCAAATATCTTTCACCAATCCGCACCCACGGATAAACGCTTGATAATCAAGGAAGAATCGGAAAGTGGCACAGTGCAAAGAGGCGACCGCGCACCGTGGTCAGGTCATTTCAGCAACACAAGCCTCTGCGTCATGCTGAAGGCTCCGGCGTCCGCGCGCGCGAAGTAGACACCGGAGGGCAGCAGGGATGCGCCAAACGACAGATTGTGCAGACCCGCATCATACAAACCATCGGCCAGCGTGCACACCAAGCGGCCGGTCACATCGAATACGCCCAGCCGCACCCGCTGCCGCGCAGGAACAATGAGCGACACGGTCGCGCTCGCGTTGAATGGATTGGGATAGGCCGACAGCGCAAGATGCAACGGCTGCAGCGCGTCGCTCGAACCCGGCGGCGCAAAGGAGGGCCCGCTGTAGCGAAAGATCGTGCCGTTCGCTCCGACCGCCCAACCCCGGGTGCGATCCGCGAAGTCCACATGGGCGAGTGCATAACGGCTCGTCATGTCCTGCGCGACCCAGCTTTCGCCGCCATCGGTGGTGGACAAGACGGCCGCCCATCGCGAACTCAGATTGTAGCCCACCGCCCAGCCGAACTGCGAATCCGCAAAGCAGACGTCGTATAGATCATAGCCGGAAGATACGTTGCGCAATGCCCACGTGGCTCCGCCGTCGGTCGTCTGAAGCATCGCGCCGGCTGTGCCCACCGCCCACCCGTTGCTGCTCGATGCGAAGGCAAGGCCGGAGAGCCATCCCAGCACGCCGCTAACTGCCGTAAGCCACGTCTCCCCGCCGTCGCTGGTGTGGACAATCGTTCCGTTGTCGCCCACCGCGCACCCGGTTTCACTGTTCGCAAACTCCACGTCATGCAGCCACGATTCCGTGCCGGTTTCCAACGAGTCAAACGTCGCGCCTCCATCCGTGGTGCGCAGAATCGTCCCGCTCTCTCCCACGAACCATCCCGAAGTTTCGCTGGTGAAGACCGCCTCATCCAGTGTCCAGCTCCCACCGGTAGGCTGCGGCTCCCACGTGCGGCCCGAATCTGCCGTGTGGCGCACAATCCCACCCGCGCCGAAAACCCACCCGCTGCCGCCGAAGAAGCGAATCCCTCGAAGCGCGGCCTCCGCCTGCAGATTCACCGGGACCAGTGTCACACCGCCGTCGGTCGAATGCAGGAGCGTCCCCACTTCGCCCACCGTCCACATCTCACTCGCGCTCATGGCTGCCACGCCCCGCAAGTGTTGGTCGGTCCCGCGGCGCCGACTCAGCCACGAGACACCTTCGTCCGTGGATGTCAGAATGAGGCCATGCTCGCCCGTGCAGAGAAGGCGACCATCCCACACGGCCACACTGCGAATGTGCTCGTCTGTTGTGCTCGTTTGCCGATTCCACGTCTCTCCACCGTCGGTCGTATGCAGAATCAAGCCGTTTCTGCCCACGGCCCAACCGCGCAGACTGTCGGCAAAGGCCACTTCGTAAAGCCACGCACCCTGCGGAGCGGTTTGGCGCGTCCATACCGCTCCTCCGTTCACGGTATGAAGGATCACCGAGTCGGGCCCCACCGCCCAACCCAGCCTTTCATTCACGAACTCCACGTCGTAGAGCGCGGTGATAACGTCGCTGCTCTGGCTGGCCCAATGAGCACCGCCATCCGTCGTGTGTTGGATTCCGCCCCAGGATCTGACAGCCCATCCGAGTGCCGTGTCCACGAACGCAATGCCGTACACGTTCGTCGTGCCAAAACTCATAGGAGTTCAGTTCAGGCCGCCGTCGGTCGTTTTCAGCAGCACCCCATTCTGCCCGGCGGCCCAGCCGCGATCTGCTGTAGGCCATGTCATGCACTCAAGCCGGCGATTCGTGTGCGAAACCTGACTCTGCCAACTCACGCCGCCGTCGGTGGTGTGCAGAATCGTCCCGCCCGCACCCGCCACCCAGCCGGTGTTTTCGTCCACAAAGGACGCGTACCACAAATCGGCGGTGGTGCCCGATGCCTGCACGGCCCAGTTTGCCCCGCCGTCATCCGTTCGCAGAATAATACCGTCTTCGCCCACGATGCACGCCGAATTCGCGCCGATCCACGTGGCGTGATGAAGGTGGCTTCCGGTCGGAAGCGGACTCTGCTGCTCCCACTGCTGACCAAAGGCCAGCATGGAGAGCGCGCCCATCACCAAGAATAGAACGCTGAGTGACTTCATGATCCTGCCCTCCTCTGAAGTCGTCCTGTGCCGCCTTTTTCGCCTACTTCCGGCGGCCGCCCGGCCGCCATCTTCCGAGGCGGGCAGAGCCCGCCGCAAGTAGAGCCATGCGGGCGCGCCGTCAAAAGCGCTTTCCGCAGCGAGGAGGTGCCCTCGCCCCTCGCACGCTCTAAGATTTCGGCAGGGTCAGCGACCCCTGCTCGGCGGAACAGCCTTAGATTCCGGGCAGGCGAGACGCCTGCCTCGGCGGAAGCCCAGCAAGCTGGGCGCTACGGATGGCCTCTGATTTCATCCTTCCGCCTTCATCCTTGTGTGACGAAGGGCGCACTCTCGTGCACCCTTCGTTCGCATGTTCCGTCTATCTTTTCGGTCCCGCCGCGCAGACTTCCGGTGGGCAACCGGCCTCGAACTTTTTGAAGTTCTCGATGAAGCGCGCCGCCAGATCGCGATACGCGCGATCGTAAGCCGCCTTGTCCGGCCACGCCCGCGAAGGATAGAGCACGTCTTCCGGCACTTCCGGGCAAGTCTTGGGCACCTGAAATCCGAAAACCGGATCGGTGTAGTATTCCACGTTCTTCAGCTTGCCGTCGAGAGCGGCGTTGAGCAAGTTGCGCGTATGGCGAATCGAGATGCGCTTGCCCACGCCGTACTTTCCACCCACCCAGCCGGTGTTCACCAGCCAGCAGTCCACACCGTACCTAAGCACCTTCAGCTTGAGAAGCTCGGCATACTTGTACGGCGGATGCACCATGAAGGGCGCGCCGAAACACGTCGAGAAGGTGATCTCCGGCTCCTTTCCGAGACCCACTTCCGTGCCCGCGATCTTGGCGGTGTAGCCGGAGATGAAGTGATACATTGCCTGCTCCACCGTCAGCTTGGCGATGGGCGGCATTACGCCCGACGCGTCGCAGGTGAGCATGATGATGTTCTTGGGATGTCCGCCCATCTTTTCCGGCACGGCGTTGTCAATGAACGTCAGTGGATACGAGGCACGCGTGTTCTCGGTGATGGTTTCATCGTCGAGATCAATCCGCCGCGTCACCGGATCGTAGATCACATTTTCGAGGATGCTGCCGAATTTGCCGGTGCAGGCGTAAATCTGCGGCTCGGCGGTCGGCGAAAGCGCGATCACTTTCGCGTAGCAGCCGTTCTCGATGTTGAAAATGCCTTCGTCGCTCCAGCCATGTTCGTCGTCGCCGATGAGCCCGCGATTCGGATCGGCCGAAAGGGTGGTCTTGCCCGTGCCCGACAGACCGAAAAAGAGCGCTGTCTTTCCGTCCTTGCCCATGTTAGCCGAGCAGTGCATCGAGAGCACGCCCTCCAGCGGCAGGAGGTAATTCATGATGGTGAACACGCTCTTCTTGATCTCGCCCGCGTAAGCCGTGTTGCCGATGATGCACACCTTCTGATCGAAATTGAGCAGGATGAAGGTGCCGCCCGGCGTGGCGTCAATCTGCGGAAACGACTTGAACGACGGCACCGCGATCACCGTAAACTCGGGCACAAAGTGTTGATACTCTTCCTTGGTCGCGCAGGGAATGAACATCGTGCGCGCGAACACGCTGTGCCACGCCAGTTCCGTTATCACGCGCACCGGCAGGCGGTAATTCGGATCGGCGCCCGCGTGGCAGTCCTGCACGAACAGGTCGCGGCCCTGCAAAAAGCCCATCAGCCGGTCGTAAACCTCGTTGAACTTGTCGGTATTGAACGGCCGGTTGTATTCGCCCCACCACACGTGGTGGCCGGTGGTGTCTTCGCGCACCACGAATTTGTCGTTGGCCGAACGCGCGGTGTGCTGGCCGGTGTTCACGATAATCGGGCCGCCGGCCGAAATCTGTCCCTCGCGCCGGAAGACCGTCTCCTCGTAGAGCGCTTCGATGGGCAAGTTCCAATAGACTTGATGGAGATTCGACAGTCCGTGATGCTCGAGGCCGTAATCGGACCTCATCGCCAGCGCGGTTTTCTGAGCCGGTGACTTTATGTCGAGAAGGTTGTTCATAGCCAGTCCCTCACCATTTTGCGTTCACCGATGAAGATCTCGTTGGGCGAAGTCGGATCGAGCGCCCATTTGATGCGCTCCACGCCCTCTTTGATCTCCTTCACCGTGCCGCAATAGCTGAGCCGCAGGTGGCCTTCCACTCCGAATTCCTTGCCGGGAACGGTCACCACCCGCGCCCTGTCGAGGAGGAACTTGCACATCTTCACCGAATCGCCGCCGAAGGGCGCGGCGTAAGCGCGGAAATCGGGCAGGCAGTAGTAGGTGCCGTCGGGCGGACGGAGGTGCAGGCCGCTCATGCCCTTCAGTTCGTTCACCATCACATTGCGGTTGTTCTCGAGCATCATGCGCAGGCTCTCGATCACCGATTGCACTCCGGTCAGCGCGCCCTCGGCCGCGGCTTGTTGCACCAGCGAGGCGGTGGTCGTGGTTTGGCCCTGCACGTTAATCATGATTTCCGTAATCTTCCTCGGCGCCACCACCCAACCCACGCGAAAGCCGGTCATGCCGTAGAGCTTCGAGACGCCGTTCACCGTGATGACGTGCGTGTTCTCCAAGTCATTGGTGGTGAACTTGTAGGGGTTTGCCCACTTCTTGCCGTCGAAAATCAGCTTGTGGTAGATGTCGTCGGAGATATAGTAGATGCCCTTGCTCTCGCAGAGTTCCACGAGCTCGCGCACGAAGTCTTCCGAGTACACCGCGCCCGATGGATTGTTAGGGCTGTTGACGATGATGGCCTTGGTGTACGACGTGATGTAGCGCTTCACGTCCTCCATGCGGGGATAGAACGTGCCGTCTTCGGGCGTGACCACCGCCGGCACGCCGTAAAGCATCTTCACCATTTCCGGATAGCTCACCCAGTAGGGCGCGAGAATGATGACTTCATCCTGCGGATTCAGAAGGGTGAACAGCAGGTTGTAGATGGACTGCTTGGCTCCGGCGGTGACGATGATGTTTTCCGGCGTGGGCACGCGGTCGTAGTTTTCCTCCGTGTAGCGGATGATCGCCTTGCGCAGCGAGGGCGTGCCTTCGGTGGGCGTGTACTTGATG
>JAPKYT010000105.1 GCA_026394155.1 bacterium
GGTTACGCAAACGGCGGACGGGGGGTACATTCTCGCAGGATACACGACTTCATTTGGCGCGGGGCTCGGGGGTTTCTGGCTGGTGACGACAGACTCGGGCGGCAACCGACCGTGGAGCCGGACCTTCGGGGGAAGCTACAACGAGATCTGCTATTCGGTTCAGCAGACGGCGGACGGCGGCTACATTCTCGGAGGACTGACCCAGCCATTTGGCTTTGGGAACGATGATTTCTGGCTCGTGAAGACGAATCCCTACGGCGACAGCCTATGGAGCCGGACCTTTGGGGGAAGCTACAACGACGACTGCTATTCGGTTCAGCAGACGGCGGATGGGGGATACATTCTGGGGGGATACACCATTTCATTTGGCGCGGGGAGCCGTGATTTCTGGCTGGTGAAAACCGGACCCGATTGTTATGGTCCTCCGGTGCCACCTGTGGTCAGGTTGGCGACGGTAGGAGCCGACGCGCAGCTCTACTGGTCAGGTGTCACGGAGAATACGTTTGGCTGCCCCATCTCGGTCACGGAATACCTCGTCTATTACTCGGCCTCGTTTGCAGGGCCGTACTTGTACCTCGACCACACCGCTGACACGACCTACACTCATGTAGATGGGGTCACCAATAACGCCAGAATGTTCTACAACGTGACCGCCACCACTGCGCCGTTGCGTGAAGAATAGCGCGGCGAGGTTGGGGGGCATGTCTAAGATACTTGACGCGGGAAATTTCCGGCAGGTGAAGATATTCCCGCGCACCATTCCAGAACTTCGCGAGGCGCGTCCCTCTTCCATCTTCCGGTCTGCATCCTATCGGAATCGGCCGTAAGGCCTCCTTTTCTCGAATTCTCCGGTCTACGAGGAGTCATCGTGTTTGCAATCAAATCCGGTTTGCGGGTGGGTCTCGACATCGGCTCGCACGCTATCAAGATGGTCGCGGCCGAAAAGGGCAGCCATGGGAAGGTGAAACTGGTGCAAGCCCTCAGTCGCGACCTCTACACGGGGCAGGACAAGTATGACGCGGACGGCCCCAAGAAGACGCAGGTCGTGCCGCTGCTGTTGGAGATGTTCCAGGAGCTCGGAGTGCGGCCCAAGCGGATTGCTCATCTGGCGAGCTGCATCGGCGGGCTCAATCAGGCGGCCAAGGAGATCCGCACCATCCAGCTCTCCAACGAGGACATGGCTTCCTCCATTCTGCAGGAGGCTCGCAAGCACGTGCCGCTCGACGGCAGCGAGTCGGTGGTGGACTACCAGATCATGGGCGAGGACCCGAAGGAAGCCGACAAGGTGCGGGTGATCGTGGCCGCCACCACCAAGCGCCAGTTCGACGCCCACGTGGACATGCTGCGCGAGGCGGAACTCAAGCCCGGCATCATTGATCTGGAGCCGCTGGCGGCCGCCAACTCCTATCTCGGTCACGTGGAGCTGCTCGACGACGGGGTGGTGGTGTTCCTCAACATCGGCGCGCGCCGCACCAATCTCTTGCTGCTCAGCCGCAAGGAGATGTTCTTCAGCCGTGATCTGCCGGTGGCGGGATACAACTTCACCGAAGAGATCATGAAGAAGCTCAACGTGAGGTTCGACGAGGCGGAGCAGGTGAAGAAGACGCAGGGGGTCAGCGTGAAGCCGGCCAAGACGACCGAAGGCGCCGGCGGTTACGAGGGTCTGGCGCTGGCCGAGAAGATGGCCATGGAGAAATTGGGAGACGAGATCAACCGCTCCCTGCGCTACTACGTGAAAGAGACCGGCCAGAGTTTCTTCACCCACATGGAAGTGGTGGGCGGCATGGCGGAATGCCGTGACGTGATGGACTATCTGGCGAGCAAGTTCAGCATTGAAGTGCGGGCCTACGACCCGTTCGCGTTCATGGAGGGCGTGCGCGACGTGCGTCACCGTCCCCAGTATGCGGCGGCCACGGGGCTGGCGGCGCGAGCGACGGCCCTCTAACCCGAGAACAACAGCCCATGGTCAAACAGTTTACCATTAATCTCAACAAGGGCGAAGGCGAAGTGGCCGTGCGCGTTCGCCGTCAGGAACACCGGGCCTATCTGGTGCTGGTGCTGTTCGCCATCGTGTTCATCGTCCTCGGCGGCCTCACCTGGGCCCAGAATGAGGCCATGAATGAGGTGATCCACACGCGGCAGGCCAAGCTCGAGCGCATCAAGGTCGAGCTCGACAGCCTGAAGCGCGAGGGCACCAAGGTTTCGAAGGACGATGTGATGGCGCTGGCCCGTCTGGAGGGTGATCGTTTCCTCTGGGCGCGCCGCCTCGAGAGGCTGGCCGAGATCCTGCCCGCTGACTTGGCGGTGACCGGCCTCGAGTATCAGAACAAGATATTCACCATTCGCTGCATGGCCAAGGTGGACACCGGCGTGAAGGAGTTCGAGATCATCTCCAAGTTCATCGAGCTTCTGAAGTCCACCCCCGAGTTCCGGCAGGGCATGTACGAAATCCGCTTTGACCAGTCCTTGCGCAAGGTCGTCGAGAATCAGGACGTGCTGCTGTTCTCGGTGGAGTGCCTGACCGCTGATCCCGACCGGAAGGCCAAAGCCCGGGCGGCTGCGGCCACCAAGGTCACCGCGCCCGGCAAGACGCCGCCCGGCGTGTCCTCTGCCACCTCGCAATTCTAAGGAGCTGAAGGAAGATGAAGAAGGTGTTGTTCGGTCTGCTCTTGTTGGCGATTGCGGCGGTGGCGTTCTACTATTATGAGAAGCTGGTGTTCCGCCCCAAGCCTTCCAAGGTCAAAGAGATTGACCGCATGATTCAGCAGGAAAACGAGAAGCTCATCGCGGCTCAGATCATCGCCAATGAGCTGAAGCACGTCACCCGGTTGATCGAGGGGAACCTTGCGCAGTCGGCCCGCGACTCGCTGGCCGAGGACGCGTCGCTCCCCTTCATGAATCAGGTGACCGACATCCTGCGTCACTACGACATTGACATGGTCAGCATTGAGCCGGGTGCGCGCCGCAACTTCGCCGACTACATTCAGAACCCGTATACGCTGGAAGTGCAGACCAACTACCGGTCACTGGTCAACTTCCTCAATGACGTCGAGAAGAACAATCGTCTGGTGACCGTGGACCGGCTTGACCTGCAGAGCAACGTCAAGAAGGTCCAGACATTGGCCAAGGCCGGGAAGCTCGACAAGCGTCCCATGTCCATTACGCTTTCGACCCTGACCCTGCTGAAGCACAAATAACGAGGAAGCAAGTCGCCCATGGGACAGCGTGTTAATGTGTTGTGGGGCATCGTGATTGCACTGCTCGCGGCGTGCGTGGTCTGGATCGGCTACTCCAACTATGCCATGTCGAAGCAGGTGGACAAATTGCGCCAGCAGAAGATCGTCTTGGGCAGCGACGCACAGCTTGAGGAGACGGTCAGCACTCTCGAGAAGAGCCTCGACGAGCGGCTGGAGCATCAGGCAAAGGTCACCAACGACCCCTTTGACCTCACCAAGGTCATTCAGTCGAAGACGTTCCTCCAGAGCCTCGGCTTGCGCGAGACGCTCGAGCAACAGGGTCGGATGCGCCTGTCGTGCACGGTGGTCGGCGACGGCTCGGCGGCGGTCGTGAAATTCATGGGGAGCAGCCACGTGATCCGTCCGGGCGACGTGTTCAACGGCTTCACCGTGGAAAGCATCACCCCCGCGCAGGTTGTCCTGTCCAAGAGCGGCGCCCGGCTGGTTCTGATGAACGAGGTCGCGCCGGAGAGCGAGTACTCGGACGGCCTTTCGGGCCGCACCTCGGTTTCCGGTCAGAACTACTGACGGCCGGTGATGTGTCAACAACCAACGGCTATCAATCACAATTCACCCAACTGTTGAAGAGGTAAGATCCTGTTGAGCCTTGCACCGCAATTCCCAGTGCGCCTCCGCTATGGAGGCCGCCCAATGCCGACCGGCTCGCTGATCCTGCTTGCGATCCTGCTCGTTTTGGCCGGAGTGTTCGCCCGGCCCGAGCCGGCGGTGGCTCAGGCGTCGCTGGCCACGGAGGAGTCGCTCGGTCAGCTCGTCACCATTGACGCCGACGACGCCTTCCTGCCCTCCGTGCTGGCCATTCTGGCCGAGAGAAGCGGCTACAACATCGTGACCGGACCGGGAGTCAACAAAGAAGAGCGCATCTCCGTTCACTTGAAGGACGTTCCCATCGAGCAGGCGATGAATCTGGTCATCCGCGCGGCGGGATTGTCCTACGAGATTGTCGGGCGTTCCTTCTTGGTGGCGCCGGCCCGCGCTCTCAAGGAGCAGGTGGGTCTCACGTCCTACGTCATTGACCTGAAGTACACGGACGCGCCCACCATCGCCAAGATGCTCGAGCATTTCAATGCCAACATCTCCATTGACACCACCGGCAACAAAATTCTTCTCATCACCAGCCCCAAGGTGATCTCCGACATCCAGAAGGTCATCACGCAGGTGGACCGTCCCGCCTTGCAGATCGTGCTGGAATGCCGCATCATCGAAGTGGCGGTGGATGACGAAGAGCAGCTCGGGCTGGACTGGAACCGGCTGTCACAGATTCAGACGGTGATTACCGAATCGCCGGCGGATCCCTACGGCAACCGCGTGAACAACGAAGGAGCGCCGGCCCTCACGGGTCTCGACCCGTCGCAGCGCGGCCGTGTGCCCACCACCATGCCCTACTTCCCTCTGGAGGCGCGGCGGCTGGGCTACTGGTCCAAGCAGGTGACGGCGTTTGAAATCGTCCTCGACATGCTCATGAAACGCGGCCGGGCGGACGTGCTCGCCAACACGGCGGTGGCCACACTGAACAACCGCACCGCGTCCATTCAGGTGGTGGACGAAATCCCGTACGTCGCCCGCAGCGGCGGCGTGGGCGGCCAGGTGCAAATCGAGCGCACCATAGTCGGCGTGATGCTTCAGGTGCGGCCCAAGATCAACAGCGACGGCTACATCACCACCGACATCATGCCTGAGCTGTCGTCCATTTTCCAGTTCATCGAGTCGCAGGATACGCAGTTGCCGTGGGTGAAGCGCCGGACCTCCAAGACCACCCTGCGCATCAAGGACGGCGAGACAGTCATCATCGGCGGCCTGTTAGGCGTGGAATCCACCAAGACCGTATACCGCGTGCCCTTCCTCGGCGATCTGCCGTTTGTGGGTGCGCTGTTCCGTCATAATTCAGAGGTGACCCGCAAGACCGACCTGATTATTCAGGTCACTCCGCACATTCTCGGCGGCGGCTACTCTCTGGAGCTGCCGGAGCGCGTGCGTGAGACCCAGGACCGCTTCATGCCGAGCGTGGGCGGTCAACCCGTCGAGGAGAAGTAACCGCACGTGAAGCGCCTGTTCCGCAGCTTGCTCTGCTTCGGGGTCTGGCTTGGCGTGCTTGTACTGGCATCGGTACACCTCAGCGGATATGCTCAGACGGTTCCCTCGTTGACCCGTTCCGCCGCCGGCGCGGATCAGGGAGAACTTGAGAAGCTCTTTGGCGGCAGGACGGCGGCCGTGCCCACGGCCGAGACGGTCTTTGAAGGGGCCGTCAACCCCGACGAGTACGTGCTGGGACCCGGCGACCGGCTGAACATTGTATTCTGGCAGCCGACGTTCCGTGAGTACCCGGTGGTGGTCAGCGGCGACGGGAGCGTGGTGATCCCTCTGGTGGGCGTTCAGCCAGTGGCCCGTTTGACTTTAACCGAGGCCCGGGCGCGTCTGGAAGCGGCAGTGTCCGCGGCGCTGCGCGTCGGACGGATTACCGTGTCGCTGATCGAGCCGCGCAGGTTTCGCGTTCACGTCACCGGTCTGGTGGAACAGCCCGGAACTTACGTGCTGCCGGCGACGGCGCGCGTGGCCGACGCCGTGGATTTGGCCGGCGGCCTGAAACGCGAGAGAGCTTTCGCCCGGGGAGACACGGCTTCGAAGATGATTGCATCCGAGCGGCGCATCGAGCTTTCCAGTCCGGACGGGACGAGAGCGGGCCATGCCGATCTGTTGCTGTTTCGCCGAGGCGGCCGGCTTAAGGCGAACCCTTACTTGCGGGACGGGCTGACCATCCATGTGCCGTATCCGGCCGGAGCGTTTGAGCAAGTTGGCGTATTCGGTGCCGTGCCGCAAAGCGGGTTGTTCGAATACGTCGAGGGCGATCAGGTTGCGGACGTGATTGCCTTGGGCGGCGGGCTGGCTGCCAACGCCGATTCCTCGGCGGCGGCTGTCATCGCCGCGAGCGGTCGTCGGACGGAGCTGGATCTGCGCGCGGCCGGCGAGTCCGGTCTGGAGTATCGGCTGCATGCGGGTGACCGATTGTATGTGGCGGGATTTCCCGATACGAGTCGAGCCGGTTCGGTGGTTCTTCAGGGCGAAGTGGCTCGTCCGGGCGGGTATCCCATCGTGAGTGGAGAGACCACCCTGCGCGAGGTGTTGCAGGCCGGGGGAGGTTTGCTGCCCACCGCCGCGGCGAACTCGGCGCGGCTGGTGCGCAAGGTGCCCAAGGATCTGGTCGAGCCGGAACGCTTCCGCGTGCTGCAGGCGAATCTCTTGAACATGCCCAAGCCCGCCTACGAGACCGATCCCGAGCTGGCGGCGGAGTTCGCCCGCTGGGATTATGGGACGGTGGTGCTGGATCTCACGGATGCGCAGCGCGAGGGCAGCGAGCGGGGCAACCTTCGCTTGCAGGATGGAGACGTGCTGGAAGTTCCGCGCAGTCCGCTGGGCGTGCGCGTGCTGGGCGCCGTGAACAACGCCGGCGAAGTGAACTGGCAGCCGGACGGCCGCCTTAGCCATTATCTGACGATGGCCGGCGGCGTGAACAAGTTAGGA
The DNA here is from genome assembly GCA_026394155.1 of bacterium. Classification (GTDB taxonomy): domain Bacteria; phylum Electryoneota; class RPQS01; order RPQS01; family RPQS01; genus RPQS01. Next base: position 6,774 of record JAPKYT010000105.1, read on the forward strand.
TGGAGGAGCCGGACGGTCATCATCAAGGCCCGCAGCGGCTCGCACCTTCAATATCAGTCGTCGCTGCCCATTGATCCGGGAGACGTGATCTTCGTCCCGGCCAAGAAGCAAGTGACGGGCTGGGAAATGGTCAAGGATCTCGTGGCCGTGAGCGCGCAAGTGGCCACCATTGCACTGATCATCCAAAACGTAGGGAAAGGGAAGTGATGCGCCCTCGACCGTTGCCAACCATTCGGAGGGCTTCAAAGGGCGATTTTCCGGAGGCTTCCGATCGGTTCACAGCTAACCACAGATTGGGAGGGCGTATGGAGGCGATCATGAAAACATCCACGTGGGCGACAGCACTGCTTCTTGCGATCCTGATGATCGTCGGATTTGGTTGCTCCACGGACAAGACGGGCGGCGGTCCTAATCCCGGCGACGTGAACGCCGTGCAGGTCGTCATGTACGAGGACACGGTGACCTTCATTCCCGGAGACTCGGTTGCGGTACCCGGTTTCGTGGTGGTCACGGATCGAGGCTCCCGGGTCGTGAAGGGCGTGCAGGTGACTGTCAGTTCGACACCGCTCACCGTCGGTCAGATCGAGTGGGTAGACCCGGCGTTACGGGACACCAGCAACGACCAAGGGCGCGTGTATTTTAATTTCCGTTCATACGCGCGCCCCGCCAACGTCACCATTACGGCATACGTCGGCACCATTGTCGGAGCCGAATCGTTGGTGGTGCTGCAGTCCAGCTCGTTCATCCACTCGCTGACCATCAACCTGTCGAAACCGTTGCTGTGGGTGTCTTCCTCGGCGGAGGACTCGTCGCAGGTGACATGTACCATCAAGGACTCGAGCGCCGCCGGCATTCCCGGAGTTTCTTTGCGGCTGTCGGCCACCGGCGGGCGGTTCAAACCCTTGCCTCCGACGGATTCGACCGGCCGGGCCCAAACGTGGTGGTACAGCAGCGGCGACATCGGCACTTTCACCATTACCGTCCAAGCGGGTTCTCTCGACACGTCGGTGAACATCAGGGTGGAACCTCTGCCGGAATACCGCGGCACGCTGGACCTGACCACCTCTAACCGGAAGATCCGGGCCGACGGCGTTTCGCAGGCGCGCATTACGGCGACCCTTAAGGATCAATACTCCACCGCGGTGGTCGGCGACACCATCAAGTTCTCCACACCCCGCCAGCTCGGCTCGATCCAAGCATGGGCGATCACCGACTCTGAAGGCATTGCGCAAGCTTACTTCAGCGAGCGCGGAGGGAGATTTAGCCAGAATCCCCTCGATTCGGCTTGGGTGGTCGGGCGGCATGAGCGCTGGGGGTTGTTCGACACCGTCGGCATTTTCGTGGAAGAGGCGTCGGCGGTCGAGCTGGTGCATTTCACCGCCAGCGGCAATACCGGCATCGCGGGTGTGGATTCCGCTTCGGTGCTCGTGACCGCCTACTACGAGGACGCCACCCCGGTCGAGGGGATGAAAGCGTCGTTCTACTCCACCTGCGGGCGGTTCACTCAGGACACCGTCTGGCTCTACAACGGAACGCACAGCCAGACGCCGATTTCCTGGAGGTTCTGCAACCAGACGACCAGCAGCGTGGCCCCGGCCAAACTCTGGGTCAAGGTGGGTGGAGTCACCTCGGATACCCTGCGCATGTTTGTCAACGCGGGTGCGCCGCGCCTCATTGATGTCATTTCCGCTCCGGTGATCCCCATGAACGAGCAGTTGATCGTCACGGCCTTCGTGTGGGATTCCTTGCGCAACGCAGTGGGGAGCGGAAATCCGGTGTTTTTCGAGAGTACGTTCGGCACCTTGTCGCCCAGGTCGCCCGTTTCCACCGATGATGACGGCATCGCCGAAGTCCGGCTCTGGCCGAGCGGTCACGCGGGACAGGTGATTATCAAGGGCACGGTGGGCGTCTATGTGGATTCGACCGTGGCCACGATTCTCGCGGACGCCCCCGGCACCATTCGCCTCAGCATTCCCGACCCCAGCGTGCAAGTGCGAGGTACGGGCGGCATTGACCATACTCCCGTTTATGCGTACGTGAACGACGTCCACGGAAACCCGGTGCAGGACGGCCTGTGGGTGACCTTCACCATCCTTCCCGGTGCTCCAACCGGTTGCACCATCAACGGAGTCGCAGACACCAGCTCGGCTCAAACAGCCGCCGGTGTGGCCAGTGTGACGTTCAACGCGGGAATGGTGCCCGGTCCGGTCAGTATACAAGCCTGCACGGATCTCGCGACCGGGCCGTTCTGCGTCAGCGTCTCGAATATGTCCGTTGTGGCCGGACCGCCGGCGCACATCCTTATCCAGCCCACCGACGTGGGCGTGGACGTGGACGGCGTGGCTTGGGATGTCTCGATGGGCGCGCTGGTGGGTGATCTGTTCAACAACCCGGTGCGCGACAGCATCGCGATCTTTTTTGATCTCGAACCGGAGATCGCGCTGGTTCTGTCCGACACGGTGGTCACCGGCAACGGATCGCATTTCGCCGGAGTGGCCTTCACATTCGTGCGCTACCCGTCGGACCGCACCTTCGATCACGTGTTCATCACGGCCCGCACCGCCGGACCGAACCCGGTGAGCACGACCATTGACTATATTCTGCCGCTGCAGACGCCGACCATCTCCTTGAACTGCGAGCCGGCCACGTGGCACTACGGGATTGTCCCCGGCTGGTGTATCATCCTGTGCGAGTCCATCGTCAAGGACGGCCATAACCGGCTCATCAACGGCGCCAAGGTGCTCTACCAGACGACCCGCGGCCGCTTCTGGACCACCTCCGCCCATACCGTGGAGCGGAACTCGCAGCTGACGGGCCCGCTCGGCAACCCGAACTTCGGCAGCGGCTACGCGGCGCTGTACCTGTGTGAGCAGGCGCAGTTCCTCTTCCCGCCGCTGACCACTGAAATCACCGCTGACGTGCAGGTCGAGGTGCAGGGCTACGGTGCGATTGACACGCAACCCATCAACTTCCGGCAATGACGGGTTGCCGTCCATAACCGAACGATTCGAAGGCCGGAGTCTTGATGGTCTCGGGGCTCCGGCCTTCCTTCCATCCGCTTCAGTCCCCCCAGTGTGAAACGTCCCGTCCGTGGACGAGAAGTGAGTTTACTCAGTCATGCGTGAGAAACTTGGCGAAATTCTGCTCCGACAGGGCCTCATCAACACGCAGCAGCTCAACGAAGGGCTGGCGCGGCAGAAGGACACCAGGAAGAGAATCGGGGAGACCCTGATCTCGCTCGGTCACGTGGCCGAGGAGAAGGTCTACGCGGCTCTCGCCCAACAATGGCAGGTGCCGTTTATCGCCGCCGAGCAATTGGTGGACGCCGACCGGGACGTGCTGCAGCTCGTGCCCGAGGTCTTCGCCCGCGAGAACCGCGTGGTGCCGTTGCGCTACGTGGAGAACGCGCTGGTGGTGGCCATGTCCGATCCCGACGACATCGTGGTCATAGACCAGCTCCAAAAGCTGGCCAATCACACGATTGACGTGCGCCTGTCGGCGCCGGCCGCCATTCTGGCCGCCATCGAGAACTTGTACGCCCGCATCCGCAAGAGTGAAGAAGTGGGCGAGGCGCTGGGCGACCTCAAGTTCTTCGTGGAGTCCGACGAGGACGAAGAGGGTTTGGTGGACATGACCCGCACCATCGGGATCGAGGACGCGCCGGTGGTCAAACTGGTGAACCTCATCATCGCCGACGCCATCAAGGAGCGGGCCACCGACATCCACTTCGAGATCTTCGACGAGGGCATGGTGGTGCGCTTCCGCATTGACGGCGTGCTGCAGGAGATGATGCGGCCGCCCAAGGCGTCGCACCCCGGCATCGTGTCCCGCGTCAAGATTATCTCGAAACTCAACATCGCCGAAAAGCGTTTGCCGCAGGACGGCCGCTTCACCATCCGCACCGCCGAGAAGGAGATTGACGTCCGCGTGTCGGTGCTGCCCACCATCGCCGGCGAGAAAATCGTGCTGCGTCTGCTCGACAAGTCGGGATTCGCCTTCAGCCTGACCACTCTCGGTTTCGATGAAGAGCAACTCATGACCTTCCGGCGCTGGATTCGCCAGCCGTACGGTATGATCATCATTTCCGGTCCCACCGGTTCCGGCAAGAGCACCACCCTCTTCGCCGCGGTGCAGGAAGTCAAGAGCGAAGAGGACAACATCACCACCGTCGAGGATCCGTGCGAGTATCACATCCCCGGCGTGAATCAGGTGCAGACCAAAGCCTCCATCGGTCTGACCTTCGCTCACTCCTTGCGCTCCATTCTCCGTCAAGACCCCGACCGGCTGCTCATCGGTGAGATTCGCGACGAGGAGACGGCCGACATCGCCGTGAAGTTCTCGCTCACCGGCCACTTGGTTTTCAGCACGGTGCACGCCAACGACGCGCCGTCCACCATCACTCGTCTGCTGGACATCGGCGTGCCGCCGTTCTTGGCGGGATCGTGTCTCAATTTGGTGATGGCCCAGCGTCTGGTGCGCAAGATCTGCGAGCACTGCCGGTACGACTATGAGCCGGATGATTCCGAACTGGACATTTTGGGCATCACGCGGGACTTCCTGAAGGGCCGCAAGTTCTATCGCGGCCGCGGCTGTGCGCACTGCCGCAACACCGGTTACCACGGCCGCACCGGCATCTTCGAGATGCTGGAGATGAAGCAGAACATCCGCCGGCTGGTGTACGACAACGCCAATCAGGAGGACATCCGCACGGCGGCCCTGTCCAACGGCATGGCGCCGCTGCGCGACGCCGCCTTCCGCAAGATTTTCAAGGGAGTGACCGGCACTCACGAGCTGCTCCGCGTTACGGTGCAGGAATACTAAGCCGCCACCACAGGACAGGATCAACTCCGGTACTTCAGCATGCCGAATTACGCCTATGTGATCAAGGACGCCGACGGCAATCGGCACGAAGACAATCTCCGCGCCGCCAACTACGAAGCGGCGGTGGAGACGCTTCGCAAACGCGGCGCCGCCCAGATCGTATCGGTGCGCGAGATTCGCGGCGGTCTGGCGGTGGACGAAATGACCGTCGGCGAACAGATCGGATTGGCGATCTATCGCTTTCGCACCCGCGTGCCGCTGCGGTCGCTGGTGTTTTTCACGCGACAGCTCTCCACCATGTTCTCGGCCGGTCTGACCATCGAGAAGTCCATCACCAACCTGCTCACCGAAGAACGCAACTACCGCTTCAAGAAGGTGCTGGTGCAGGTGTCCACCGACCTCAAGAAGGGTTACTCGCTGTCCGAGGCGCTGGCCAAGCACCCCGGTGTGTTCTCGAACCTCTATGTGGCTCTCGTCCACGCGGGCGAAGTGTCGGGCAACCTGCACGTCATCTTGCAGCAGCTCTCCGACTATTTGGAGACCGTTTCCGACACTCAGCGCAAGGTTATTTCGGCCTTGAGCTACCCGGTGTTCGCGGTGATCTTTCTCTCCGCCGTGGTGACGTTTCTGATGGTGGTGGTGGTGCCGATGTTCAAGGACGTGTACGACAAGTTCGGCGCCAAGCTGCCCTTCGCCACCCGTGTGCTGATGGGCATCTCGGGGATCATCGTGCACAATGCGATCACCGTTTTTCTGATCGTTATCGCCGCTCTCGTCGGCCTCTGGGTGCTCACCAAGACGCGCCGCGGCGGTTTGATCTGGGATACCATCCGGCTGCATTTCCCGGTGTTCGGCGGCTTGGTGATGTGCGCGATTATGGACAAGTTCGCGCGCACCTTCGGTATTCTCATCGGCTCGGGCGTGCCGGTGCTGGAAGCGCTCAGCCACGCCACCCGCGTGGTGAACAACCGCGTGATCGCCAACGGTCTTCGTCAGGCCGGCAACTTGATCCGCGACGGATTCGCCATCTCCATCGCCTTGCGCAAGACCGGCACTATTCCGCCCATTGTCGTGCAGCTCGTGGCGACCGGTGAAGAAACCGGCGAGATCAACCGTCTGCTGGAGAAGGTGGCCGAATTTTACTCGAAGCAGGTGGAGGCCACCATCGGGCGATTGACGGCCTTGATCGAGCCGCTGCTGATCATCATGATCGGCGCGGTGATCGGCATCATTCTCATCGCCGTTTACCTGCCCGTGTTCATGCTGGGACGCGCGGTTCAGGCCGGAGCCTGACGCGGGCCGGAGCCGGGTCTGCGAGGAATCTCCCACGCCGCCGTGATCGGCCCTGCCGTTCACGGCGGCTTTCGCTCGGAGGCTAACCTTCTCGGAGAGGAATCATGGTGCAAACGCCGTGGGGTCCGCTGCCGTGGTGGCTGGTGTACTTGCCGGTCGGGGTTTTGGGGCTGACGCTGGGCAGCTTTGCCAACGTTCTCATCTACCGTTTGCCGCGGGATGAATCCATTATCTCGCCGCCTTCGCGCTGTCCGAAGTGCGGGCGCCCGATCCGTCCTTGGGAGAACATTCCGGTGGCAAGCTGGGTGGCCTTAGGAGGCCGTTGTCGGGGGTGTCGGGAGAGAATTTCGTTGCGCTATCCGTTGGTGGAGATCTCCGCCGCCGGCCTCACGATCCTGTCGTTTGCATACTTTGGTGTCAACTACGCAGGACTTGCGCATTCTATTCTCTTTGTTGCGCTACTTGCGCTGGTCATAATTGATCTGAAACACTGGCTTCTGCCTTTTGCCATAACCATACCTACAACGATAATAGGCATTTTGGGAGTCATTTGGTTTGATTTGCACAGTTTGGCAGACAGTTTGCTTGGTATGTTGGCAGGACTTGCACTGTTCGTGGCGCTCATGCTGGGCGGAAAATTACTCTTCAAGCGCGAGGCCATGGGCGGCGGCGATGTGGTCTTTGGGATCATGGCCGGCGTGTTCTTGGGCTGGAAGCTGACCATTCTGATGGTGTTCGTCGCTTCCTTCTTGGGAACACTCATGGCCGTACCACTGCTCCTCTCGGGCCGGGATGTCTCCGGGCGGGCCGTGCCCTTCGGACCGTTTCTGGCTGCTGCCACACTGATCTGTGTCTTCGTGGGGGATGATATTCTGAAGTGGTACAGCAACCTCATCGGCCTGTAGTCGGCCCGCCCGCGCAGAGTTCATTATGAGCTGCAAGAGAGATCGCCAGCTGCAACTATTTATTTTAGATAAACATAATGATGAATGCAATAATACGGTGATGACGCTCGCGGGCCAGGATTTTCAGAGTAGCCGGCTTTCCTGAAACGGTGGAAAGACGTTGCTGCCGCACTTGTGTCGGGGAGGCTCTATTTTCAGCGCGAACAGATGTTAGGGTACATCACAAGGTGCTTGACTTTTAGGTGGCGATGTCTTATGTTATTAAGTCTAAAGTCGCCGACAATTGGGTCAGTTTCAGGCCTTGCGGTTATCCCCCGCGAGGGCGAAAGGTCAAAGGAGTGAACATGCGGAGAGGTAATTGGATTGCGGCCGTGGTAGTGCTGGCGACGGCGGCGCTGGTGATGGCGCAGACCGAGAGGATGCCGTTGCCGACGAGAAATCTGCGTGCGTTCGGTGGATCGAACGATCCCGTCATTTCGGCTCCGGTGGCACCCGAACAGGATCATGTGCCGCGTCGCACATTGGATTCCATCGGCACCATCTATACAGCCGGCAATACCTACTACGATTTTCAGCACAATGGCACCGCCGGCAAGATGATCGGAGTGGATGAGTCGGGTTTCGTCCATCTGGTGTGGATGAAGGGTACAACAACTGACAATGATGGCCCGCGTCGTGTGTATTACGACGTCTGGGCTCCCGACTCGCGCGCTTTCTCTTGGCCCCCCACTGGCGTGGTCGTTGACAACGCCCAGCGGTCCGGCTACACGTGTCTGGCCCTCCTCCCCAACGGTTGGGTCTTTCCGGCCTACCACGAGATTAAGCCGGACGACCCCAATGCCCCCCACGCATCTGCCGCCATGGACATGACGCCCACCTGGGGCATCTTCACCGGCGGCACGCGCCCTGCTTTTCTGTATGAGAACGATCAGACGCTGGAACTGATTTGGCCGAAGATCGCGGTAGGGCGGGATTCCACTATCCACATGGTGTCCACCGAGAGTGCCCGGGATACGACACAGGGGTGGTCGCGGATCTATTACTCGCGCGGCCATCCGACGTGGGACACGACGGGCATGGGTGTGTGGATCGTCTGGGACCCGGTGGACGGCAGCAACCAGTTCATGGAGATTGACACGGTGATGGACATCGCGGTGGTGGTGGCGGCGTCGCAGCGATCGGATCGGGTGGCCATTGCGTACTCTCGCCCCCGGATCGCGTCCCTGCTGGACACGAACCGCAATCAGGTCAACAACGATCTCCACCTGATCATTTCAGAGGACGGCGGCCATAACTGGGGCAACGTGATCAACGTCACCAATTTCGCCTACCCCGACACGGATTGCGTTTCGGGCGACACGTCGGCCTGCGACCGCGATACGTTCCGTGTCTACACCGATTGCGCGGCCCTGTTCGATCGCAACGACCATCTGCATCTGGCCTTCACCACCCGCCTGTTGTTCGAGGCGCACGGCTGGATGTGGACCGTTCGCGCGAGTCACTCCGACATCTGGCACTGGAACGAGCAGAACAACGAGATCTCCAACGTTGTCCGCGGCACCTACGGGATCGTATATGATACAAGCGGCGTCCCCGACAGCATCAGCAGCTACTGGTATAAATGCGGCGGGTGGCAGCTGATGGTGCAGCGTCCCAGTCTGGCCGAAGACTCGGTCACCGGTTATCTCTACTGCTCCTATCAGCGCTACGACACGATGCAGTTTTCCGCGGCGGGATGGCCGATGTCCGAAGCCTATCTGGCCGTATCGCAGAACGGCGGCCAAACCTGGAGCGCGGGCACCGACGTCTCCCAAACCATCGCGGACACGGCCGCACCGGCCGGTCAGTGCATGCACGAGCGCGACATCACCATCGCCGATAACGTGACCTACAGCAACGGCGAAGGCTACGTGCACATGTCCTACGTTTTCGATGGCGACGCCGGCACGCCGCTGCAGGATCCCGGTGCGGTGGTGACGTTGAATCCGGTGCGCTATCAGCGCATTCCCGTGGACGCCATTCCGGCCACGCCCATCAACCCCTACTGGGAACTCAACATCCATGCGCTGGGGGGAGTGGACGACCATCACCCGCTGCGTCCGGAGACGTTCTGGTTGTACCAGAACTATCCGAATCCGTTCAACCCGGTGACGAACATTCAGTTCGATCTGGTGCGCGACGCGAAGGTGACGCTGAAGGTGTTCAACCTGCTGGGGCAGGAAGTGGCGACGCTGTTTGACGCTCAGCCGCTGCGCGCGGGCGTGCAGATCGTGACCTTTGACGCGTCGGCTCTGGCCAGCGGCGTGTACGTGTACCGTCTTGACGCGAACGGCGTCACCGCCGCGCGCAAGATGGTCGTTATGAAGTAAACGGAGGCCCTTTCGCAGGCAACCGTGATTCCCGATTCCGCAGGGCCAGATGTTGAAGGGCATCTGGCCCTTTGGGTATTGTGTGACGGTTCACAGCATGTTTATTGATCGCGCCAGAATCCGGGTGAAGGCCGGCGACGGCGGCAACGGCGTGGTGTCGTTCCGCCGCGAAGCGTTCGTGCCCCGCGGCGGTCCCGACGGCGGCAATGGCGGCGGCGGCGGCTCGGTTATTCTCGAGGCCGATCCGCACCTGCACACGCTGCTCGATTTTCATTACCGCACGCACTTTCGCGCGCCGCGCGGCGCGCACGGCGAAGGCGCCAGACGCAGCGGGCGAGCCGGCCACGATCTGCTGATCCGCGTTCCTCTCGGTACGCGCATCTATGAGGGTCAAGAGCTGCTGGCGGATCTGGTGCAGCCGCAGCAGCGCTTCACCGTCGCCGAGGGCGGACGCGGGGGACGAGGCAACGCCGAGTTCGCGACCTCCACCAACCGCGCGCCGCGCAAGGCAACCACCGGCAAGCCCGGCCAGGAGCGAGAGCTTCTGCTCGAGTTGAAGCTGATGGCCGACGTGGGACTGGTGGGATTGCCCAATGCCGGGAAGTCCACGCTGCTTTCGGTGCTGACTTCCGCGCGGCCGAAGATCGCGCCCTATCCGTTCACCACACTGCATCCCAATCTGGGGATCGTTCGGCCCACCGAGTTTACCAGCTTCGTGCTGGCTGACATCCCGGGGCTCATAGACGGCGCGGCGGAAGGAAAGGGACTGGGCTTCGAATTCCTGAGACATATCGAGCGCACGCGCGTTCTCGTTTACATGCTGGATGCTTCGAGCCGGCAGCCGCGTGAGGATCTCAAGGTTCTCAAGAAGGAACTCAAGAAGTGGAACCCGGACCTCGTGAAGCGGCCCAGTCTGGTCGTGCTGTCGAAGTGTGATCTGCTCGAAGGGCCGCCGCCCAAGGGGCCGTGGAAACTGCGCATTTCCTCGGCCACCGGTGAAGGGCTGGAGACGTTCGTCGAAACCGTCTGGACGATGTTGCAGGTATCGCCGCTTCCCGAAGTATTCCGCCCGCCGAGCGAACCGAAAAAACTGAAAATCTGAAAATCTGAAAGCCTGAAATCAATGACGCGGAAAGTAGTCTTCTTCTTTCAGCATTTCAGCTTTTCAGCCTTTCAGCCTTTTGTGGAGGAGCCGTGACCGCCGCCGAAAAAGTGGCCATCCTGAATCTCTTTGCCGTGGACGGAATCGGTTCGGGCACGGTGATCCGCCTTGTTTCCGAGTTTGGGTCGGCGCAGGCGGTGTTCGAGGCTCCGGAGATGCGACTGGCCGCCTTGCCGCGCTTTTCCGCGTCCTTGATCGCCAGTCTGAAAGGTGCGCGGGCCGACGGCGCCGAAGGCCAACGGCAATTTGAGCAAGCCACCGAGAGCGGCGTGCGGGTCATCACCTTCTGGGATGAAGACTATCCGCCGCTGCTACGCGAGCTTGAGTCGGACGCGCCCGCGGTTCTTTTTGTGAGGGGCGTACTGGCGGCGGAGGCGGAGCGTGTAGCCGTCATCGGCACGCGCAGCGCCACCGCCTACGGAAAGCACATGACGCACGACTTGGTGGTGGGCTTGCGGGGCACGGGTTTGCATATCGTATCCGGTCTGGCTTCGGGCATTGACGGCTTTGCCCACGAAGCGGCCCTTGAAGCCGGTCTGACGGCCGAAGCGGTCTTCGGTTGCGGCGTGGACCGCGTCTACCCGCCGGTCAATACCGCTTTGGCGCATCGCGTGATTGCCGAAGGCGGCGCCTTGATCTCCGAGTATCCATTGGGCACGGAGCCGAGCCGCCATCATTTTCCTCAGCGCAATCGCATTATCGCGGGGCTGTGCAAGGCGGCGTTAGTGGTGGAAGCGGGCGACCGCTCCGGTGCGCTTATCACGGCACGGCTGGCCGGGGAGTACAACCGGGACGTAATGGCCGTGCCGGGCTCGGTGACGAATCCCAAGACCGCCGGATGCCACGGTCTGATCAAGGCGGGCGCGGCTTTGGTCGAGAGTGCAGACGACATTCTTCATGTTCTCAGACCCGGCGCCGTGGGGGCGCGGGCTGCCGTTGCGAGACAGACGCACATGGATCTGCCCGGGCCGGAAACCACGCTCTACGGGGCGTTGGACCCATCCCAGGCCCGTCACATAGACGACATCGCCGGGCGGCTGGGAATGCCGGTGGGCGAGGCCTTGGGCCATCTTCTGCTCATGGAATTGAAGGGAGCGGTCAAACAGCTTCCGGGGAAGTACTTTGTCCGAGCATGACGTCGCCGCACGGCTGCTGCCGGAAAGCCTGCTCGCCGGTAGCAACGTGGTGTTGTTTGAAGATGACTCCGCCGAGACGGAACTCTTTCCGCTTTCGGTGTTGCGCCCGTCGTGGGAAATCCGTTGCGGAGCAGGCTGTCTGCGCCAATGGCTGACCGGGCTCAAGCTGCCGGGGCTTTCGCTGCTCTTCCGCCCGCGTTTGAGACTCGGGGCCATGAGTCGGGTTCTGGCCGCGCGCGAAGACGACAGCCCGGATCCCGACGCTGAGACGGTATTCTTAAACGGACGGCTCATCGGTCTGTGGGGATCGAGCATGGCCGTGGACGATTGGCCGGAAACGGTGGTGGACGATGCGGGCCGCGTGCTGCTGGCAAGGCGGCGGGGAGCGGTGGCAAGTGCTCTTCTGAGCGTTCCCGGAAACGAACTTGCACGCCGTCTCGTTCAAGAGTCAAAGGGGGAGAAGCTGCCTGACGGGTGGATGATCCGCTACGCTCGTTACGTGTGGGACTACATGCTCCATAACCGCGCGATGTTGGAGCGGCAGCTTGCGCCCGAAGAGCGGACGTCCACCGAACTCTTAGGTGTCCATACTCTGCGCGAACTTCCCGCCGGGGTTTCCGTGACCGACCGCACGGCCGGTCATCCGGTGTGGGCGGGCGCGGGAGTGAAGATCATGCCGGGAGCGGTCTTCGGCAATCATGCCGGGCCGGTGTGGATCGGCGCTCAGACGGAGATCGAGCCGCACACCTATCTCGAAGGGCCGCTGTTCCTCGGAGCCAATTGCCGCATCAAAGCGGGCACTCGGTTCTATGGCGGCTGCGCTCTCGGCCCGCACTGCCGCGTGGGCGGTGAGATTTTTTCCACCGTTATGCAAGGCTGCGTCAACAAACAGCACGACGGATTTGTGGGGAACAGCATTTTCGGACAATGGGTGAATCTGGGCGCGGACACTGTCACCTCCAATCTGAAGAACGATTATTCGGTGGTGAAGGTGCAGGTCGGAAAGGATCTCGTGGAGACCGGCGAGCAGTACATCGGCCTGATGTGCGGCGACCACACCAAGACCGGCATCAACACCATGTTCAACACCGGCACGGTGGTGGGCGTGGCGGCCAACGTCTATGGCGGCGGCTATCCGCCTCGCCATGTTCCCAGCTTCATGTGGGGCGGAGCCGAAGGACAGCGAGCAGATTTGGAGCGCACATTGAACACAGCTCGCGTGGTCATGCGGCGCCGCGGTCACGAGCTGACGCCTGCCGAGGAGAACCTTCTTCGTGAGCACTATGCGGAGACATTGAATCAGGAGACTTCGTTGTGAAGAAATCGCGTGTCATTGCCGGCTTGTTGTTCGCCGTGGTGGTGGGTGGCAGTCTGCTCCTTTGGGGGCCGACGCTGCGAGCGGAAGGCGACAACGTCAACATGCAGCTCGCCAAGCTGAACTTCATCCTCCGCACCGTGCGCGATAACTACGTGGACGTGCCCGACGCATCGAAGCTGCTCGAGGGCGCTATCCGCGGCATGCTCGAGGAACTCGATCCGCACTCGGTTTACATTCCGCCGGAAGATCAGAAGCGCATCAACGAGACGTTCAAAGGGGCATTTGAAGGCGTAGGCATTACGTTCAGCATCCAGAACAAGTGGCTGACGGTGGTTTCGCCCATACCCGGAACTCCCGCCGACCGGCTCGGCATTCGCGCCGGCGACCGCATCACCAAGATCAACGGCGTGTCGGCCTACGGCATCACCAACGATCAGGTGTTCGAGAAACTGCGCGGCCCGAAAGGCACCAGTGTGGATGTGACCATCGCCCGCCCGGGCCTCAAAGACCCCATTGATTTCACCATCGTGCGCGACACGATTCCGATCTACTCAGTGGCGGCGTCGTTTCTCATGCACGACCGGCAGACCGGCTACGTGCGCATCACCCAGTTCACCGCCACCACCGACGGCGAAGTGGACCGGGCTCTCGACAGCCTCAAGGCGCGGGGCATGCAGCGGCTGCTGCTCGATCTGCGCGCCAATCCCGGCGGCTATCTGGATCAGGCGTGGAAGGTGGCCGATCTGTTCATGCCGCGCGACAGCATGATGCTGGTCTTCACCAAGGGTCGCACGGCGCGCTCGAATCAGGAGTTTATCTCGACCGGCCGCGGCGCAAAGTACGACTTTCCGGTGATTGTGCTCATCAACCACGGCAGCGCGTCGGCATCGGAGATCGTGTCGGGCGCGATTCAGGATCATGATCGCGGCTTGGTGATCGGCGAAGTCAGCTTCGGCAAAGGTCTGGTGCAGACGCCGTATCCCATGCCCGACGGGTCGGCGGTGCGGATCACCACCGCGCGCTACTACACGCCCAGCGGCCGCCTCATTCAGCGGCCCTATGACAAGGGTATCGCCGAGTACATCCTGGAGGGCTATGATGACACCGAACCCGAAGCGCCGGCGGACACGACCCCGCGCGAGGTCTTCCACACCGACCACGGCCGGACGGTTTACGGCGGCGGCGGGATCATTCCCGACAGTACCGTGAAAGCGGCCCGGGGCACCGCCACCTCGGCGCGGCTGCTCAGCCAGCGTCTTTACTTCGAGTGCGCCGCAGACTACGCGGCCAAGCACCCGGAACTGGCCACCGATTTCGACCGCTTCCTCACCGCCTTTCAGGTGCCGGACATCCTGCTGGACAGTCTGAGGGCTCTGGCCAAGGAGCGGAAGGTGGAAATCGTCGAGGAGGAGTGGACGCGGGATTTGGACTTTGCCAAGGCAAACCTCAAGGCCGAACTGGCCAATGTGCTCTTCAACGACCGCAACCTGTATCATGCGGTGCGCATTGAGGCCGATCCGCAAGTGCTGACGGCCATTACCCTCTTCGATCAGGCCCGTCAGATGGCCGAGGCGATGTTTCAGCCTGAAAGGTGAAACGCGCGTTTGGCCTGAAAAAACAGATTACTACGAACCATACCGGAAGTGTCCAGTTTGCGGCCGCAGGCCGGAAATTCGCCGTGGTTTCGGGGGAGAATGGCCCGTGGCGAAGAACCGTTTGCTTGCGCTTCTGCCGGATGTTTTCTATATTTACAGTTTTACAAGTGCTCCGTTCGTACCCCCGCTGACGGCTTCTTCCGGTGATGATCGTGCTCCAAGGTACACACCGTTCATCCACCATGTTCAGAACCTTCGCCTCGATTCTCCTGCTTTTCTGTGCAGGGACGTGGATGGTGCCGCTCGCGTCCGCCGCCAGAGACGAAACGCTCAACCGGGCGCGTGAGGCGGCGCGACATCAGGAGTGGGAGCAGGCCGCCGAACTCGCGCAGCAAGCGGTGAACGAAAATCCGAACAACGAGGATGCCTGGGCGCTTCTGGGTGACATGCAGATGGCCAACGCGGACACGTCGTCGGCGGTGACCAGCTACGGACGGGCATTGCAGCTTGATCCCAAGCTGCCCGGCGCGGTGCTGCCGCTCACCATGTACTATCTCGAGCAGAACCGCGTGGACGACGCCGACCGCATCGTGACGGCTGCGGAGGAGAAGGACAAGAGGGGCAAGTACGACGAGATCAAGGTGGCGCGTGGACAGATTCACGCGGCGCGCGGTGACATGGCCGAGGCCACCCGCATCCTCGCCAGCGCTACCCGGAAGAATCCCAAGAACCCGCTCTATCCGCAGATTCTCGCCCGCATTTATCAGAACAAGCGGGTGCTCGATCTGGCCGAGAAGTACTACGCGGACGCGTGGGCCCTCTCGCCGGGCGATCCGGTGCTGGCCTACGAATACGCGTTGGTTCTTCAGGACCTGAAGAAGTACAACGAGGCGCTCGAACTCTTCAAGCAGGTTCAGGAGAAGGACCCCAGCAACCGCAACGTGGACTACATGGTCGGTCGTCTCTATTTTGCGGCGCGGCGCTGGGCCGAGGCGGCCACGCAGTTCGAACGCGCCTGCGAGAAGCGGCCCGAGCATTTTCTCTCGCACTATCTGCTGGGCAAGAGCTACGTCGAGTTCTCGCGAGCCGAAAAGCTGAACTTCTACCCGCAGGCCGAGAAGGCCTTGCGCCGCGCGCATGAGCTGAAGCCCGAGCGCACGGACGTAACCACGCTGCTGGCCGAAGTTCTGGCCACCGAGGGCAAACTCTATTATCAGCGGGCCGCCGCGGACACACTGGGCGTTAAGGGGCCGCTGAACGACGTTTTTCTGGTGGTCGCCAAGCGGCGTTACACTCACAGCGCCGTTCCCGCCGCGCAGGATGACGAGCTGAAGAACGCGCTGCGCAAGACCAAGTTGAGCGATTCGCTGGCGCAGGACATGGTGCAGAAGCTCGATGAGAAGGCGGCGCTGCTCGACTCGGCGATCCTTCTCTCTCATCAGGCGTTCCTCACCGATTCCGCCGCGCCCTCTGCGCTGAGTCAGATCGGCCGCGCTTGGGACAAGTTGGGGAACCTCGATTCCGCCGTGCACTACGCCGAGGCGCAGCACCGGCTCACGCCCGAGGATGCCAATGAGCTGGCGCGGCTGGTGAACGTCCGGCAACGTCGCAAGGACGATCAGGCGTTAGTGGACTTGCTGCGGCCGCACTACGAAGCGCTGGATTGGTCCGTTCCCAAAGCTGCCGACGACACCACGTCCACCCCGCAGGACAAGTTCTTGGATCGCTACGCGGGCGTTTACGTGAACTCGCTGATCGAGTCCGGCAAGTCTGCCCAAGCGCGTGAGACCCTGCGCGCAATGCTCAAATACAAGCCCGGCTGGTGCGACGGCCATGCGTTGAACGCCTACATTGACCTGCGACGTCAGGACTATGAGGGCGCGATCCCCGTCTTGCAGGCGGCGGTGCGTGCCTGTCCCAAGAACGCCGATCTGTGGGTCTCGCTGGGCGACAGTTGGTACTTCTCTAATCCCAAGAAGAAGGACAACGTGGCCAAGGCCAAGGAAGCCTACCTCCAAGCCTGCAATCTGGGGGCCAACGACGGTTGCGACAAATTCCGCCAGCTCAGCCAATAGCGTGACGCCGGTTTTTGCCGACAGAGAACTCGAAATAAATCTTACGGACAGAAGGATCAGGGATGAAGCAAGGTACGTTCACCGTCATCACGTTGGTCGTGGCGCTGATCTTGGCCAACGTTTTCTTCTGGGCGATTCTGCCCACCATGGATCAGGGGATTGAGAAGACTCCGATCACGCATCAGGTGCGTCAGGGAGGCGTTGTGGTACCGTTCCTGTTCACCATTACGCTGATGCTGCTCACGTTCATCGTTGAGCGTATCATCACGCTGGCCCGCGCTCAGGGCATGGCTCCGCTGCCCGCGTTCTTCTCGAACTTCACCAAGGCCGTGCGCGAAGGCAAGTATGCGGAAGCGGCGCAGTTTTGCGACAAGCAGCGCGGATCGGCCGCGGCCGTGCTCAAGGCGGGCGCCGAACAGTATGTGCGAACGGTCAGCGACAAGAGCATGGGCACCGAAAAGCGCTTGGCCGAGACCCAACGCGCCATCAACGAGGCCCGTCTGCTCGAAGTGCCGTTCCTCGAGCGCAATCTGATCGCGCTCTCCACCATCGCCTCCATCGCCACCATGGCCGGCCTGCTGGGGACGACGGTCGGCATGATCCGCGCCTTCGCCGCCATGGCCACGCAGGGCGCGCCCAACGCCGCCGAGCTGGCGCGCGGTATTTCCGAGGCTCTGGTGAACACGGCGCTGGGTTTGTTCGCCGCCATTTGCGGCATCGTGGCCTACAATTTCTTCGTCAACAAAGTGGACCAGTTCAACTACTCGATTGACGAGGCCGCCTATCTGATGGTGGAGATTCTGAAGGAAAAGGAAGCCGCCTGATGCCGTCTCCCGCAGCCGCCCCCCGCGGCGCGGAGCATGAAACAAGGGTCTGAATATGGCTGCACCGAAAAGGCGACGCATTCCCATTTCCATTGACATGACGCCGATGGTGGACATTGCGTTCCTCTTGCTCATCTTCTTCATGTCCACCACCCAGTTCAAGAAACCGACGGAAGTGGAAGTGCAGGTCCCGACGTCCCACTCCGTCCGCAAGCTGCCGGAAACGGGGATGATCGTCATCACCATCACCAGGAACGACGATATCTACATGTCCACCGAGGTGGCGTCGCTGGACTACGCCAACGGCTTGTCCGAACGCATCGAGACCGGCGCCATCCACGGCAAGAGGTGGCGGGCCGACGAGATTCCGCCCAAGATTCGCGAGCTGCAGATCAAGCGGCTGGTGAACATAGTGGTGATCCGGGCCGACCGCGAGACATCGTACGCCGCCATCGAGAGTGTGATGGAAACGCTGCAGAAGAACGACCTGAACATTTTGCAGCTCGTCACGGATTTGGAAGAGGAACGTCAGTTGGTGCCCGCCGGCGGTGGTTTGCCGGTGGGAGAGTAGCCGGCCGGCGCGCATCCGCATCAATCGCAATTCTTCAAACGAGACAGAATAGACTATGGGTGCTGTTGACGTAGGCGGTCCGAAGAAATCGGGAGTCGGTCCCAGTTGGAAAAGGCCGCGCATTGCCATCCGAATTGACATGACGCCGATGGTGGACATCGCCTTCCTGCTGCTCATCTTCTTCATGGTGACCACCGTCTTCCGTCTGCCGCAGGCGATGGAGATGAACCTGCCGGAGACCGACCCCGACAAGCCGCCGCCCACCACCAAGGTGTTCGAGAAGAAACTGCTGACGGTATTCGTTATGCGCATCGGCGAGAAGGACTCTCTGGCCTACATGATCGGCACCGAGTCCCCGAGGCCTTTGGCCTGGGACAGTCTGCGCCCGAAGCTTCTGGAACGCCGCGCCATCTACGGTGACAGCCTCACGGTGCTGGCCAAGATTGACCGCAAGTCGAAGTATATCTCGATGGTGAACATGGTGGATGAGTTGAACGTGGCCAAGACCACGCGCTTTTCCATTGACCGCTATACCACCTACGACGACTCGATCATGCGGGCCGCCGGTTTCACCACGGGCGGTCCCTCCGGGCTGCCTGAACCGGTGTTCTCAGAGGAAGAGTAGTGAATTTTCCCGGATCCCTGCCCCGCTCGGTGGAGTTTAAGGGATAAGGAGCCTTTCGAGGTTCGCATGAATTTCTACGAACAACTGATGCAGGGCCGCTACGGGTCCTTCGAGCTCAAGAAGATCGTCGGGCCGAACCTGCTGCGCGGGCTGGCGATCAGCTTCCTGCTCCACAGCGCGGGCATCGCCTCGCCCTACATCATCAAGCTCTTCAAGGGCGAGGAGGATATTCCGCCTCCGCCGGTGCGGGTGGTGGACATCAGCATGCTCACCAAGCTCCGCAGTTTGCAGGATTCTCAGGAGCAGGTGCGCATCGCTCTTCCCAAGTTAGCGGCGCCCAAGGCGGCCATCCCGGTGGCCGTGCCCGAAGATGAAGTGCCTCTGGAGCAGGCGCTCATTCCGACGCAGGCGGAAATCGCTACGCAAATGGGAGCCACCGGCGATGAAGCGCTGGACATCCGGCCCGGCGAGCAGATCGAGATCAAGGAAGAGGCCAGCGAGGCCATCCCCGACATGGGGGTCTTCGTGCCTTTTGAAGTGCCGCCGCAGCCGCTTCCCGATTTCAGTCAGCAGCCTGAGTTTCCCGAGCTGGCCAAGACCGCCGGCGTGACCGGAAAAGTCACCGTGCAGGTCTACGTGGACAAGCGCGGCGAAGTGAAGAAGTGGAAGATCGTGAAGGAAGATCCCAAGGGCTTGGGCTTCGGCGAAGAGGTTGAGAAAGTCATCAAGAAGTGGAAGTTCACACCCGCCATTCAGCAAGGCAACCCGGTGGGGGTGTGGGTGGCGGTGCCCTTCACGTTCAAGTACAAGAAGTGAGTTGCGATTCTGCGGGGCGGTCTTCGGGCCGCCCCGATTGCTGTCGGAGGATAGGTCGCAACTTTTGAATAGATCGCATGGTTCAATGATTGGGAAGGGGGCGCGAGGAAAACACCGGGGACGCCACATTGGGCAACTCAACCTTGCGGAGGTTCCCATGAACGAGTTTGAACGGCTGGAAAGGCGGCATGTCGGGGCGCTGGAAATCAAACGCTGCGTCGGCCCGAACCTGATTCGCGGGTTGGTGGTGAGCGTGTTGTTTCACAGCGCGCTGATTTCGCTGCCGGTGGTGGCGCAGTGGATTGCGCCGGAAAAACCGGGCGTGGTGATTTCGGGGCCGGGCGGCCCGATCATTGTCCTGCGGCCGTTTGCGCCCGAAAGACCGTGGATTGCGCCCCGGGACCTGCGTCCGACACCGCCCAAGCAACCCACGAACACCAAGTTGGTTCCCACGGATCAGGAACCGGAGCCGGATTCCACAGTGACCGAAAAGCTGCAACCACCGACGGGCGGCAATGGTGGCAGTAGCGGAGGAACCGGCGGCGCGGGGAACGGAGAGGATTCCTCCGAAACCATCGGGGGATTCGTCTTGCCGGAGGACACGATCCCTTCCGACACCGTGTTCATTGCGGTGGAGATTGATCCTCAGGCTATTCCCGAAATGTGTCCGTGGCCTGAGTTCCCTGAATTGGCCAAGATTGCGCGACTGGACGGCAAAGTCACCGTGAAGGTCTGGGTGGATC
>JAPKYT010000036.1 GCA_026394155.1 bacterium
CGACTTCGGGCTGCGCGTGGCGGGAGTCGTTTCCCATGTGCCGGACGCCGAACCGTCACCGGCGCATCTGGCGCAACTTGAAGAGATCATTCGCGCGGGAGGCGCCGGCGTGTTCCTCAGAGAACCGTTCACCTCGGACCGCATCCCGCGCGTTCTGGCCCGCGACACCGGAATTCAAGTGATGACGGCGCCGCCGTCGGTGGGTGCGATCCCCCAGTCCACGGATGTGTGGTCGCATTTCGACTACTTGGCGCGCGAGCTGGCCGCGCGCTGCGGCGGCTCGCGTCCATGAACGTTTCGCCAAATCCGCAACCGCATCGAGATCGAGATAAGGAAACCGCGTCCATGACCGACCAGACGAGAGACCCGGCGCGCCGCCGGCGAGTAATCCTCGGGTTGTTCCTGTCGGGCATCGCCATTATTCTGGCGATTCTGTGGGGCGTTTGGGCCGTCCTCCATAGTCAGTCCGGTGTGCTGATTGTCACCTCGCGCCCCGTGGGTGCGGAGGTGATTCTGAACCACCGCCCGACCAATTTGCTCACCAATGCGTTTCTTGCCGATCTGCCCGCCGACTCCTTTATTGTCAGCGTGCGCATGGACGGCCACCGGCCGGTGCCGCCCACTCAGGGGATCACCATTCAGCCCAACGAAACCACCCGCGTCACGTTTCTGATGGCGCCCATCAGCCGCGGCGATTCCCGCACGCTGCCGACGGTGACCGGCACCGCCCATAACTGGCAGTGGCGGATCGTCAAAATCAATTCCGCGCCCGACGGCGCGGCTCTGATCGTGGACGAAAAAGAGCTGGGCATTACCACTCCCGCGACCGTGCTCTTTGAACCCGGCCTGCATCACCTTCAGGCCCGCTGGCCCGACGGCGCGCGCTCCTTCAAGAACATCATGATTGATCCGTCCAACTCCCCAGCGGAGATCGTGTTGCGCCCCGTGACCTACGAGAAGCCGAAATCGTCCAAGGAGAAGTGAGCGTGAAATACGAAGTGCTGCGGGTGAAACCGCGGAGCGCGTTGCGGGTGGGGTTCTTGGTGGGCTTGCTGGGCGGCTTTGTGTTCGGGTTGCTCGAAGTGCTGTTCTTCCGTGCCTTGTCGGCCGGGGGCGGGGGTGATGTGCTGCCGGCGGAGGCTAAGGAACTCGTCAACTCGGGTGGCGGCAGTCTCATTCTGGTGGCGGTAGTGACCAGCTTGATCTCGTCTCTGGTGTTCGCGCTCGCGGGTGGCCTGACGGCGATCTTCTACAATCTCGGAGCGCACCTCTTCGGCGGGATCGAGCTTTCCCTCAGCGAGCCGCCGCCAGAACCGACGCTCTCGCCGGAGCCGGATGAAGAGGACCGGCGCGATGGCTGAGATTCGCGTTCGCTTTGCACCCAGTCCCACCGGCTATCTGCACGTCGGCGGAGCGCGCACGGCCATCTTCAACTTTCTCTTCGCCCGCGCGAGCGGCGGCACCTTCCTCTTGCGCATCGAGGACACCGATCCCGTGCGCTCGCGCGGTGAATTGGCGCAAATCATTCTCGATAGCCTGCGCTGGCTGGGCATCGAGTCCGACGAACCGGTGGTCTATCAGTCCGACCGTCACGACCGCTTCCGCCAAGTGGCGCGCGAACTGGTCGAGTGCGGCGCCGCCTACCAGGATTTCACCACTCCTGAAGAGATCGAGACCCTGCGCCGTGAATCGCAGGCGCGGCGTGAATCGTCGTTCCGCTTTCACGCCGATCCGGTCAAGGCGCGCGCCGACGCGCCGGCCCGTCTGGCGCGCGGCGAGCCTCACGCCATCCGTTTCTCCGCGCCGCCCGAAGACGTGGAGTGGAACGATCTTGTGCACGGCCCGATCAAGTTCGAAGGCTCCCAAATCGAGGATTTCGTCCTGCTGCGCAGCGACGGCACGCCCACCTATCACTTGTCGGTGGTCTGCGACGATCACGACATGGGTGTGACGCACGTGCTGCGCGGCGACGACCACGTCTCGAACACGCCCAAGCAAATCCTCATTTATCGCGCCATGAACTGGCCGCCGCCCGAATTCGGTCACGTGCCGCTCATTCTCGGGCCCGACAAGCAGCGGCTCTCCAAACGGACCGGCGCGACCTCGGTGGGCGAGTTCAAGGAACGCGGATTCCTGCCGCCAGCGTTGTTCAATTTCCTCACTCTGCTCGGCTGGTCGCCCGGTGCGGGAGATCGCGAGATATTCACCGTCGAGGAGCTGAAGAAGGTCTTCGCCGTCTCGGGCATTCAAGCCAAGAGCGCCGTTTTCGACGTGGCCAAGTTAGAGTGGATGAACGGCGAACATCTGCGCATGCTGGACGATGAACAGGCGCTGGACTATTTGATGGAGCATCGCGGGGAGGTGCCCGTGGATCGCGAGCGCCTGCGCCGCCTGTGGCCCATGATGAAGCCCCGGCTTCGCCTGCCCCGCGATCTGTTCGTGGACCACGCCTACTTTTTCTCCGATCCGCGGGAGTACGATCCCGCCGGAGCGGTCAAGCATTTTGCCGACGCGAACATTCTTCAGCGGCTGCGCGAGTACACGGATGATTTGAGCCGCGTAGACACCTTCGAACCGCAACCGCTGGAAGCGCATTTGCGCGCGTGGTGCGAGACCCGCGAGCTCTCCGCGGGCAAGCTCATTCATCCCATCCGTCTGGCGCTGACCGGAAAAATTGTCAGCCCGAGCCTCTTTGAGCTCATGGTCATTCTCGGACGCGAGACCGTACTCCGCCGGCTGCACGCCGCTCTTAAGTTCACTGGCTCCCCGTGAAGCTGCTCGACCGCTATCTTCTGCGGCG
>JAPKYT010000064.1 GCA_026394155.1 bacterium
TGAAGGGGGGTTCTTCTCGCATTGCCAGCCGGGAGACCGACAATGGCGAGTCTGGTTTCGGGCTTCATCCTTCCGCCTTCATCCTTCATCCTTCAATTCTCTGACCTTCTGCATCAGCGGCCCTAAATCCGGCAAGGTAACCTCGTTTCCGTACTCCTGCCGGTAGAGAATCACGCCTTCGCGGTCGAGCAGGAACACGGTGCAGTGCGGCAAATGTCCTTGATCGAAGACCTCATAGCCGCGCATCACGGCGGAAGCATTGTCCGCAAGCTGGGGAAAGTTCAGCTTGAGTTCAGCCGCCCATTTCGCTCCCGTCTTCGGCTCATAGCCGTGAATCGCCACTACTTCGCATCCCGCCCCGCGCAAGCTGTCGAGTTTCGATTCCAGAGCTTCAAGCAGAAGCCGGCTCAAGGGATCCCACTGGCCGGAGCGCACGAAAGCCACCACCACCGGCCCGCGTGACAGCAGATCGTTGAGCGTGACCGTCGAATCTGCACTCGCTTTGAGACTGAATCCCGGCGCGCGTTCGCCCGTTTGCGCACCCACCTTTTGCGCCGGCCATCCCTCCGCGCACGTCAGATACACGTCCCGCTTCCGCTTGATCTTCGCGTTGCACCCCAGAGCCTCCGCCACCGCCTCCACGCTGACATAGACGGCCGTATCCGTTACCAGCATTTCTTGGTCATCGCCCCAGTACACCGGCCGGCAGTCATGCGTGGTGCAGAGGACGGCGATACCCGCGCTGTCATCGCGGCGCAAGGTGATGGGGAGCCTTTGCCCGAGGTCCGCGAGAGAAAGGAACACTTGGCGCTGATGCCGGATGCCCTCAAGCGGAATCTGGCTGTCAGCGCCCGCACGGATGAAATAAGTCTGTGGTTCGTCGGCGAAGACGGACGCCGCCATCACCAGCAGGATGGCCGTTAGATGCCGCGATATGCGCCGGGAGATCCTGCCCACCTACGGCTCGTCCTTTCCCGCTGCGTCTTCTCCAAGTGTCGCCGCACGACGCCTTTGTGCCGAGGTCAACCCCAGCCACCTTAGTCCCTTTGCAAAGGCCGACCCCGGATCCCGGCGAAAGGCCCAATATGCCTTGCGCGCGCTGGCAATGCGGTGATCAATCGGATTCGCATTGAGCTCGCATGCCACCAGACAGTCTCGAAAGTCCAGATCCAGCATGCGCCGCCGGAAACGGTAAGCAGCCTTGCCGTTCCAAACCTCCATCAACGACTGGTGGACCAAATTGCCGAACATGTACCAGGACTTGCAGCACGGTTTGGCCGCGCCGTCGGTTTCCACAAAGAGCGTATCGAAAGCAGTCGGGCATGGCCCGTTAGGTGTCTCCGCCTGCGGTCTCGGCCTGACGGGAGACAAGCCGTGCAGCATCGAGAAGTGCCAGTCAAACTCGCCCAGCAAGACCAGCCGGAGTTGCGGATTTGCGTCCTCGATTTCGTAGGCTTCGGCAATGGACTCCCGCACCTTTGATGGTGGAAAACGGCGTATCTGTCCAACGTGATCAGTGAATACGAGCACTTCATCCACGCCGTGATCCGCGCCCCACTGCACGAATTCGGGTAGGTGCATAGCCGTGTCGTCCGTCATCACCGTGCTGATCCGGACAATGACCTTCGACCCGGTTTCCATCTTGCGGCGCACCATGTAATCCACGTTCCCCGTTGCCAACTCGTAGTTGCCGAATTGTACGATGCGTTCATACAGCTTGGGATTGGCAGCGTTGATGCTGAAATTCAGGCAGTGTCCCTGTGCCAAAAACGCGTCCACCCAGAGGCCGCGAAACAGCAACCCGTTGGTCACCGTGTCTAAGGTCAGATTCGAGAAATCTCTCGTGACCATCTCGAGCAACTGGCGGCAGCCCGGTATCACCGTGGGTTCGCCACCCGATATGATCAGCCGGTCCGCGGTGCGATAGGTTGGCAGCAGCCGGTCTCTCCACACCGTTTCCGGCAGCCGTGATTTCGGACTGAAATCGGTCTGGTAGCACATCGCGCACCGAACATTGCATTGCAAGCCCATCTCCAAGTGCACGTAGCGCAGCTTCTCGATGGGCCAGTCTTTGAGCGTTTGCTCATCAAGGGTGCGCTGATTCATAGCCCTGACTCCCTACGCAACACCGGGAGGCGGCTGCTCTTGAGGCAGCCATGGACGGACAAGTTATTCAACCGGGTTTCGCCTTGACTTAAGCTGAAGATTTTCATTTATTGATAAGTTCCCAGGGGGTGCGCCGGCTTGTCCGCCAGCCTTCTCTGACAATATCACTATTCCTTTGAAATTAAGCAAGATGGTTCACAAGCTCATGAAGACCCGCAGGGCAAGCACGTTTCTCATTGCCGCCGCGCTGTTTGCCGCGCTGACAGGATGCGCTCCCGGCCCTGTCGCCAAACTGCCGGTAGAGGCACCGCCTCCCGCTCCACCCGACACGTTTTTTGCCCGCGCCATTCCGGCCGTGGCGGCCAAAGGCATGGTCGTGTCCGCGCATCCGCTGGCCTCCGAGGCCGGCCTTCAGGTGTTGCGTTCCGGCGGAAATGCCATTGACGCCACCGTGGCCACGCTGGCTGTGCTGAACGTGGTCGAGCCGCATGCCTCGGGACTCGGCGGCGGCGGCTTTCTGCTCTATTATGATGCCGTGCACGACAGCTTCCTGGTGCTCGACTACCGTGAAAGCGCTCCCGCCCGGCTGGAGAAAGCCAAATACTTCCGGCCCACGGACACGCTGCATGCGGTTCAGCGCTCCGGCGCGACCTCGGTTCTGACGCTCGGCTCACCCGCCGGCTGGCAGGCCATGCACAGCCGCTTTGGAACGAAGCTGCTGAAGGACTTGCTGGAACCGGCCATTCTTCTTGCCGATTCGGGCTATCCGGTGTCCGAAAAGCAATCGGCCATGATTCTCGATTATCTGGCCGATTTGCAGAGCGATTCCAATCTGGCGCGCGTGTTTCTCTCCGATGGCCTGCCTTTGCAGCCCGGGCAAATGCTGCGCCAGCCCCGTCTTGCCGAAACGCTGCGCTTTCTTTCCCGCACGCGCCTCGAGAATCTCTATTATCCGCCTCTGTCCGATGCCATCGTGCGCGCCGTGCAAAAGGGCGGGGGAGACCTGACGGTTTCCGATCTCGCATCGTATAGCGTGAAGGAACGAAAACCACTGCGCGCCACCTATCACGGTTACGAAATCATCACTCTGCCGCCGCCTTCTTCGGGCGGCACCATTCTGCTCGAGACTCTCCGCCTGTTAGAAGCGGTGGACTTGAAGGCGATGGGACACCTGAGCCCCGATTACATTCACACCGTGGCTCTTGCTTCCCGTCAGGCTTTGAAAGACGCGGAGATCTGGATCACCGATCCCGATTTCAATCGCGTGCCGGGGGAGGCGCTGCTTTCCGACGCGTGGATCGAGGAAGCCCGCGCGCGCATGCTCACGGACACTGTGCCCGACCGCATGCCGCCGATGGATTCGCTGCGCGCCTTCGGACCCGGCAACACCACCCATCTGGTGGCGGTGGACAGTGCGGGCAATCTCGTCAGCCTCACGCAATCCCTCAACTACTTCTTCGGCTCGGGTGTGATGGTTCCCGAGCTCGGCCTCTTGCTCAACAATCACATGGCGGATTTCTCCACGGATTCCACCGGTGCCAAGGCGATGGCTCCGCTGCACCGTCCGCCCTCCAACATGGCCGCCACCATCGTGCGCAAGGACGGCCGGCCCGTGCTGGTCATCGGCACGCCGGGCGGGCCGCGCATCGCGCCCACACTCGCTCAGGTGCTTATTGATGTTCTGGATTTCGGCCTGCCGCTGCACGAAGCGCTGAACGCGCCGCGTTTCTTCCCGGCGGGAAAGAAGACGCTCGTCGTCGAGACGCGCATTCCCCAGTCAACCCTTGACGCGCTGTCGGCCAAAGGCTGGAAACCGTATCCGCTCGGCAGCGTCAACAACTATTTCGGCGGAGTGAACGCCATCGAGTATGACTCCGCTGCACGCGTCTGGATCGGCGCCGCCGATCCGCGCCGCGCCGGCGTTCCCGCGGGATTCTGATCCGTGTTCATGACTCGCTCTCTATGTCTCACTTTGATCTTGCTGTGGTGCGCGCCGCCGCTTGGGGCGCAGCCGCAGCGTCATCCCGCCTACGATCTTATGATCGAGGCCGCGGCGAAAATGCAGCTCGCCGAGTTAAGTCTCTATGAACGCAAGCGTGAACTCGGCCTTTACGACGAGCAGCTTGATCCCGGCCGCAGCGGCGTCATCGGCGTCGAGTACTCCCGCATCACCACCACCCTCGGCTATCCCAAGGCCAAGCGCAGCGCCGCCAATCCCGATTTCGCCGCCTACATTCTGCGTGAATTGATGGATCACGGCATCGGCGCCGGCGATTCCGTATTGGTGGCCATGTCCGGTTCCTTCCCCGGAATGAATTTGGCCGTACTCTTCGCCCTCGAGACTCTCGATGTCTGGTCGTTTCGCATCAGTTCCCTCGGCGCATCCAGCTATGGCGCGAATCAGGAAGAGTTCACGTGGCTGGACATGGAAGATCATCTGGTGCGCAGCGGGCTACTTGCTCGTCGCAGCAACTTGGTCAGCCTCGGCGGCACGGGCGATGTGGGTGGCGGGCTTCCGCCCGGCGGCCGCACCATTCTTCGCCAAAAAGCCGAGCACCTCGGCTATCCGATTCTCTCCGGGAGTTCGCTGCGGCGGCAAACCAAGAAGCGGCGCGAGCTGGCGGGCGATCCGCACGACTATCATCTGCTCATCAACATCGGCGGCAATCAGGCCATGCTCGGCAAGGGACCGCTGGGCCGTCAACTGCCCGGCGGCTGGATCGAACCCGATCAGAATCCGTGGCCGGCGCCCAACGGCGACGACCTCTCCGGCATCATCTTCGATTTCCTCACTGCCGGTGTGCCGGTGCTGAATCTCCTGCACATCGAGGACATCGCCACCGCGGCGGGAATCCCCTTCGACCCGCAGACTCTGCCCGAGATCGGAACGTCTCCCGTTTATTTTCTCACTCCGGCGGCGCCGCGGCGATAGCCTGTCATTCCGTTCGTCTTCGAACGGAATCCCTTGCCGGTGATGGAAGGGATTCTGGACGCCCGCGCGCACAGCCCGAAGAGCGCGCGGTGCCCAGAATGACAGGGACAAGCGGAATTCTTAAGAGGCCCTGCGCGCGTGGAAGGCTGGACACTCTTGGTCATGATCCTTGCCCTGTGTGCGGGCGCGTTCCTCTTGCGCCTGCCCACCGGGCTGGCTCTCGCGCTCGCATCGCTGGCCGGAGCCGTGATTGCGGGTGAAGGTCTGCCGGTGCGGCATCTGGTGGAGGGGACGATGCTCTACCTCGACCCGATGCTGCTGGTCGTCACCTCGCTCTTTTTCATGGCGGTCTTCGAGCGTTCCGGCGCGCTGGGCACGCTGAATACTCTGATCGTTCGCGGCTTCGGCCGTTGGCCGCGCCTTCTCCTCATGCTGCTCACGTTCTTTGTCATGTTTCCCGGCATGCTCACCGGCCTCACCGCGCCCTGCGTCTTGACCACGGGAGCGATGATCGCTCCGCTGCTCATCGCGGCCGGCATGCCGCGCGCGCGGGCCGGAGCCTTCATCGCCACCGCCGCGTTTTTCGGCATGGTCGCGCCGCCCATCAACATCGCCGCCATGATTATCGCCAGCGGCGTGGACATGCCCTATGTGGGTTTCGATCTGCCGCTGCTCTTGGCCACCGTTCCACTCGCGATCCTGTGCTCTTTTCTGATCGCGGGCAAGTGGGCGCCGCGGCTGGGCGATCCCGCGGTGCTCTCTTCGCTGCCGCAGTCGCGCTATTCGCAGCACGGTGCCAAGCTGTTTCTTCCGGTCATCTTGCTGGTTCTCCTGCTGGCGGGCGCGAAATCTTTTCCCGCCTACGTGCCTTATATCGGTGTGCCGCTCATGTTTGTTTTGTCGGGCGCGCTGGGCTTCTTCACCGGTGATCGCGTGCGTCTGGACGACGCGCTTACGTGGGCGATCAAACAGTCCTTGCCCATCCTCGGATTGCTGGCCGGAATCGGCATGTTCATTCAGATTCTCACGCTCACCGGTGCACGCGGCTTCATCGTGGTGAACACGCTGACCCTGCCTTCGTGGCTGCTCTACGCGGGAATCGCCGTGCTCGTTCCGCTCTTCGGCGGGGTGTCGGCTTACGGGTCGGCCAGCGTTCTGGGCGTGCCTTTGCTTCTCGCCCTGCTCAAGCAGAATGACATCATGGTCGCCGCCGCGCTTTCGCTCTTGGCCTCGGTGGGAGATTTCCTTCCGCCCACGCGGCTGGCGGTGATTCTGGCTGCTCCGGTCGTGGATGAGAAACCGAACAGCATTCTGAAACGCTGCGCGCTTCCCGTCGTTCTCGCCGTCGTCTGGGGCCTTGCTATGATCCTCTTCGCCAATCCTCTGGCCAAGCTGTTGGGTCTCTCCTGAGGGATGAAGCGCGCGCCACACCACATCGAGGAGTTGCTCGCGGCGGCACGCTTCGCCTGCATGTGAACATCTGTAGGGGCGCATGGCGATGCGCCCGCCGTTGATGATAGACTCACACCGGGCGGAACGCCTTCCGCCCCTACAACTGACGATCACAAACCGTAGGGGCGCATGGCGATGCGCCCGCCGTTGATGATAGACTCACACCGGGCGGAACGCCTTCCGCCCCTACAACTGACGATCACAAACCGTAGGGGCGCATGGCGATGCGCCCGCCGTTGATGAT
>JAPKYT010000031.1 GCA_026394155.1 bacterium
TAGCAGCCCCGTTCATCGTCTCGGAATGCAATCCGTCTTGCTCGATCGCGCGACGGACACCCGCTTCCGAATCCGAACGGGGGTGTGTTCGATCCGGCTTTCGCCCGGCTCGATTTCTATTCCGTGCGGCGGGCCGACGCCGCACCAAGGTCCAGAAGAATAATTACCGCTTCGAATACTGGAAGCGCTTGCGGGCTCCCGGGCGACCGTATTTCTTGCGCTCCCGCTCGCGCGGGTCACGGGTCATGAGATCGTTCTGACGGAGGACGGGCTTCAGGTTCTCATCCATGGCCACCAGTGCGCGGGCGATCCCCAGCCGGAAGGCTCCCGCCTGCCCGCTCAGGCCGCCGCCCATAACGGATGCGTGGATATCCACCTTGCCGAAGGTGTCGGTGAGCAGCAGCGGGCGCTGGATAATCATGCGCAGCACGTCGCGGCGGAAATATCCGAGAACGTCTTTGCTGTTGACTTCGATCTTGCCCGATCCCGGAGCCAGCCAGACTCGGGCGATGGCCGTCTTGCGGCGGCCGGTGGCGTAGTATCGCGTTGCCTTCATGGTTCAGAACTGGAGAGGATTAGAGTTGAGTCGTCGGTTGTTGCGCCGTGTGAGGATGGGTGGCACCGGCGTAGACTTTCAGCTTGCGAAGCTGCTGGCGGCCCAGGCGCGTGCGAGGCATCATGCCCTTCACCGCGCGCTGGATGACCCGCTCGGGATGGACCTTAAAGAGTTTCTCGAAGGGAGTCCACGTCACACCACCCGGACGGCCCGAGTGGTGAAAGTAGCTCTTGGTGTGGGCCTTACCGCCGGTGACGCGGACCTTGTCGGCGTTCACCACGACCACGAAGTCGCCGACGTCCACATGAGACGTGTATTGGGGCTTGTTCTTGCCCCGAAGAATGCTGGCAATTCGCGTGGAGAGCCGGCCCAACACTTGATTGGACGCGTCAATCAGGACCCACTTCCGTTCGACCTCGCCGGGCTTGGCGTGATACGTCTGCATGCGGTCAATCCTATTTTTGCAAACCTATAAATCTAAACAAACCCCGCCATTTTGTCAAGCCGCACGACTCCCCGCTTCCCCGGGCTCTCACGCCAATCTCATTATATTGTAAACAATCAACTTCCGCACAACGGTGACCCCGGACGCGGAGCGATTAAGCCGGCAGACTAATGCGCCGCAGGTAGTCGGCCGCCAGTTCCGGAGGCGTGGGATTGATGTGGAAGCCCGTCCCCCACTCGAAGCCGGCCGACTTGGTCAGCCGGGGGATGATTTCGATGTGCCAGTGATAAGCGTCCGCCAAGTAGGGAAAATCCTGAAGCCAGATGGAGCGTGATTTCAGGTTGGGAGCAATGTGCATCATGAGATTGAAGGGCGGATCGTTGAGCGCGGCGCGCATCCGGTACAAAGTTTCGATCAGCGTCTGCGCCAAGAGCTCGGTGTCGTCGTCGGTGATCTGGCAGTAATCGTGCTGGTGCTGAACCGGAGCCAGAAAGAGCTCGAAGGGCGAACGGCTGGCATAAGGCGCGAAGGCGACAAAGCGGCCGTTGTCCACTACCACCCGCGTGCCGGCATCGAGCTCCTGCCGGATCACGTCGCAGAACAAGCAGCGCTCGCGATGATGATAGTGGTCACGCGCCGAGCGCAACTCGATTTCCACCACCCGAGGCAGAATGGGCATGGCGATAAGCTGCGAGTGCGGATGCGCCAGCGTGGCCCCCGCGCTTTCGCCGTAGTTGCGGAAGACCACCACGTAGAGGAAACGGATGTCGCGCATGAGATCCACCAGCCGCTCGCGGAAGGTGCGCAGAACCTTAGCCAGATGCGCAGGCGGCAGGTCGGCCATGTGCCGCGAGTGGTCCGGCGTCTCGATCACGATTTCATGGGCGCCGATGCCGTTCATGCGGTCGTAGAGTCCTTCCGCCGAGCGGTCCACGTCACCTTCAATGCGCAAGGCGGGATACTTGTTGGCCACCACGCGCACCGACCATCCCGGCGAGTTCGGCGCGCTGTAGCCGTCGCGCACGGCCAGAATCTCGGGCGGAGTCTTGTCCTCGTTGCAGGGGCAAAACGGACAAAACTCGGCCGACTGCTGGGTCACCGTCACTTCAAACTCGGAAGGACGGCGCGCCCGCTCGCTGGCGATAATCACCCACTGACGCTGAATCGGATCGTGTCGGAGTTCAGGCATGACCCACTCGCAGGATGGTTAAATTATCCAATTCGCGGCGACCATTTCGGCCGTCGGGATCATGAAGTTGAGAGCACCGGTGGGTGGAATTTTTTCCAACACCATGGAGTCGTCGGCGACTTCGACCCAGAACTGGCACTCGCCCCCGCCGGGCAGGCCGATGCGCTCGCGCCGCACAGCCACCTCGACCACGCCCTGAAACGCCCATCTTAACCCGTCCCGCTCCTGCACGGTTTGCGGGCGTCCCAGCGGAACTTCGAGCAAGATCTGCCGGTGTCCCAAGACGTGCAGCCGCAGCACGGATGTGGTCTTAGGATGAAGTGTACTGGCCGGATCAAAGCGGAAGAATATCTCGTCAGGGCCGAAACCGTAATACAGATGGCGGATGAAATGCTCGGCGCGGCCCATAGCCGTTCCCCACTGCCGGGGATCCACGCGGCAGGCGCCCACCCACTCGTAGAAGGAACTGTCCTGACCGTCAATCGTCGGCGCCATGGGAAAGGTCGGCTGCAGACGGCGCTCCGGGCGCGGCGGGACGCAAATCGGAACGTCGAGAGCGGGCGGCGGCTCCCTTTCTGCGGCCTTGTAGAAAGCTTTCAGGAAGTCACGAAAGAGCGCATCAAAGTGAGACTCGTAGATCGAAGTGAACGGCTCGCCGTACCACCAGAACCAGTCCGAGCACTGGGCTTTGAGCAGCCATTTCGCGCACTCGCTTCGGCGTGGATCGCCCGCCGTCAGTTCATCGAGGGTGCGGCGTGCGCGTCCCAACTCCATCCACGCCTGATTCTTCTCCGGATCGCCGATCCAGACGCGGAAATTGGAGTCAATCCACGACCCGGGGTGCAGCCGGCCGATGCGCTCACGCGTGCCCGTTTTCAGATGCTCGGAGAACGTTTGCGTGGCGAGCTTGGGATGCTTCTGCAACGCGTTCAGGAGCGTTCGCAGGAAACTCTCGCCGCCGTCCGAATAGCTCTCCCACGGATTCTCGCCGTCGAGCGCCACCACCACGCACCGGCCGCCCACCCCCTTGGTGCTGTCAGCAATTCGCTCGAGGTGTCCCACGAACTCGGCGGCGGCGCTTTCACCGCTCATTCCGGCGTAGCGAAAGCCGATGGCATCGGACAGCGCACGGTCGCGAAAATAGACGCGCACACCCGATTCGCCGCTCTTCCAGTGATAAGAAAGAAAGTGCGGCACAATCTCGCTGGTCGTGCGCTCGCTGCGCTCCAAGATTCCTTGATCGGTCGCCACCCAGTGGAATCCGCCGGCGGCGGCGAGGTTCAGCACCTCGTCGCTGACGGAACCTTCCGACGGCCACAGGCCGACGGGCGTTTCTCCCCACGCCTCGCGATGCGCCTCCGTCGCCAGCTTGAGCTGCCGCTCGGCATCATCGGGATGGCGATACTCCGGTCGCGGCAGCCGCTGGCGCGGAATATCGGCGGCCGCCACGGACGAATCGCAGAGCAGCGGCAGAATCGCGTGAGAATAGGGAGAGACCGAGAGCTCGATTTGACCCTGCTCGCGCAGGGCGCGGTAACCGGCCAAGACCTCGCGCAGCGTGCGGTGATGAAAGGCGAGAATGGCGTTGACGTCGGCGTCGTCGTAATCCCGACCTTTCTTCACCAGCTCGGCGATCAGCGGGTCGCGCCGGCCGCTGAATCCGACCCATGCCAGATTGAACAGAGCCGCCAAGTCGGTGAAATCCTGCGCCGAGTAGTCCACCAGAGCCGAGCGGAAATTGGGGTCCGCGTCCGGGTCGCCGCGTTTCGCCAGCAAGGCTTCATAGCGCGGATGGCCCTTAACGTGCACCGCCCAATGAAGAGAAAAGAAGTGGCGGAGAATGAACCTCTTCTCATCCTCGTGCAAGTCGTGGGCCGGAACTCGAGACACGCGTTCAAACTCATCGCAGATTTCATACGCCGCCGCCTCGCGCAACTGAAGGAGCAAAGACGGCGAGAAATTGAAGGTCATCGAGCATCCGGTCTCGCGGGTGACGGCCATCATGTCCAGATAGCCGCGCGCCGCGTGCAGGCGCACCCACGGCAATTCAGGCCGCTCGGCGCCGGGCGCTTGGTAAAACGGCTGGTGATGATGCCAGAGGAATAGGACGGGCAAACGGTCGCCGCGCGCAGTCACCACTCGAATCCTCCCGGGATCACCGTCACCCCCTGCTCCGTCACGATGAAGCGTTCCCGATCCGTGTCGGCGTCCAGACCCACGGTCGCTCCGTCCGGAATCATCACGCCCGGACAGAGCAGCGCCCGGTGGACGCGAGCGCGCCGTCCGATATCCGCGCCGTTCATCAGAATGGACTCGGACACCTGCGCCCCGGTGTGAACTCGCACTTCAGGCGAGAGAACCGAGCGTTCGACCAGCGCTCCCGAAATGACACAGCCGGAGCTGATCAGCGAATCCACCACTTTTCCGTGCAGGCCCAGATCAATGCTCGAATCCACAATGCGCGCCGGCGGGTGCTGGCCAAAATACGTTCGAATCGGCCACGCCGTGTCATACAGATTGATGACCGGGTAGGGATCCACCAAATCGAGATTGGCGGCATAGTAGGAATCGAGCGTCCCGATGTCCCGCCAATAGGCGGGCTTGCCGTGCCGCTCGTCGCGGAACGGATAGGCGTATACCGGTTCTCCGTTGTTCACCAGATTGGGAATGATGTTCCTTCCGAAATCGCGCTGCGATCCTTCGGTCTTGGCGTCCCGAATGAGCTCGCGCACCAATTTCGCCGTGTTGAACACGTACACACCCATCGAGACCAGAGAGTGATGCGGGTTGCCGGGCATGGAGGGCGGGTCCTGGGGTTTTTCGACGAACGCCTTGACCCGCATTTCGGAATCCACTCCCATCACGCCCATCTCACACGCCTGCGCGCGTTCGATCTCCGCCGCGGCGATGGTCAGTTCGGCTCCTTTCGCAAGATGATACTCGAGCATCTTCGAGTAATCCATCTTGTAGACGTGGTCGCCGGAGAGAATGATCACCCATTCCGGTTTGTGTCGTTCCAGAATCTCGATGTTCTGGAAGATAGCATCCGCCGTGCCGTGATACCAGTCCTCGGAGCTGCGGTGCTGCGGGGGGAGAGTCTCGAGGAACTCATCGAGCTCGCCGCGAAAGAGCGGGTCCCACGCCAAACGCAGATGGCGCGTCATGGTGAGATTCGAGTACTGCGTGAGCAGATAGATCTGACGGATGCCGCTGTTGAAACAGTTGGAGAGGGTGAAATCAATGATCTTGTAGGTGCCGCCGAACACGACCACGGGTTTGGCCACGTCCCGCGTCAGAGGATACAAACGCTCTCCGCGGCCGCCGGCCATGATCACGGTCAGCGCCTTCTCAAAGATGGGCTTCATGCGCGCTTGGCCAGAACTTTCTTGACCGCTTGTTTCAGTTCGGTCGTGTCCGCGCTCTTCACCACGTAAGCGTCCGCCGGCCACGTCATGAAATTGTCGCGATAAGAGGGATAGGCGGTGTTGAGGATGACGGGCTGGCGTTTGTCGCGCGCCATGATCTTCTGCAGGAGGTCAATGCCCGACATGCCGGGCATCTTGATGTCCAAAATGATCACGTCGTATTCACCGCTCTCCAGCAGCTTCAGCACCTCGACCGCATTGGCTGCGGTCTCGACCTCGTAACCCTCATCTTCCAGTTCGGTCTTGTAGAGTTCACGGAGATTCTTCTCGTCGTCCGCCACCAGAAGTTTGGCTTTCATGATTTCCTCCATTGCACTTCCAGTGAGAAGTCCGCCGCCGTTGCAGAATGAGTAATCGCACCGATGGAAATTGCGTTCACGCCCGTCGCCGCGTAGTCCCGCACGTTGGACAGATTGACGCCTCCCGAGACCTCCAAGAAGACGCGGTCGCCCCATCTCTGAACCGCTTCGGCGACGTCGGCGGGCGAGAAGTTGTCGAGCAGAATTTGCGGCCAGCCCATGGCCACCGCCTCGGCCACGTCATCCAGTGTGGAGGCCTCGATCTTGCCGTCCCGCAGGACGCGTGCAGCCGTTTGTGCATCCTCGCGCTGAAGTTCCTCGAGCCGCACTCGCACCGCCCGCATGCCGCCCAGAATTCCCTGGTGATTGTCCTTGAGCAATACGGCGTCGGAGAGGTGGATTCGATAGACGTCTCCCCCGCCGTGCCGCACCGCCGCGATCTCGACGCCGCGCAACCCCGGAGTCGTCTTGCGCGTGCACAGAATCTTGATCGCCCACGGGCTGACCGCATCCACGAACTCACGGGTCCGCGTGGCAATGCCCGAAAGATGACACAAGAAGTTCAAGGCGGTTCGTTCCGCCGCCAGGATGGAACGAAAGGGTCCGCGAAGCTCCAGGACGCGCTGCCAACGCGAGACGCGCGCGCCGTCCGCCACCGCCATCTTCGTTTCCACTGCCGGGTCCACCATGCGGAAGACTCGGGCGGCCACATCCAATCCCGACACCACGGCCTCATGGCGGGCCTCGATCCATCCGCTTCCCGCTGCCGATTCGGGAACGAAGCACTCCGATGTCAGGTCGTGTCCGTTCGGCAGATCCTCAGTTAGAGCGTTGCGAATCAGCCACTCGAGATCCAACTTACCCTCACTGGAGCTTCTTGAGCGGGGCGAACTTCACCGCCAGCAGCTTGGACCCGATTCCCTCGAAGGCGACCCGGATTTTGAGATCGTCGAGACCGCCTGACTTGGCCGTGACCACACCCACGCCGAATTCAGGATGCTGCACGACGTCGCCGATCCGGTAAGGGATGAGCGTCTGACCGGTCATCAGTCGCCGCTGCTTTTCGCGCGGTGCCGAGGACTCCTCATGCCACGCGACGAGATCGTCGTCTTCCTCCGTCACGCGCACGGACGCACGCCCCGGAAGCGACCAACCGCGCACGTGCTCGGGCGAGATGTCGCGCAGAAATCGCGACGGCTCCTGGAACTCGAGCGTGCCGTTCACGTAGCGCATTTGTGAATAAGTCAAGTACAGCCGCTGCATAGCCCGCGTGACGGCGACGTAGAAGAGGCGGCGCTCCTCTTCGATCTCCGCGAGCGTCCCCTGACTGCGCTGGTGGGGAAGCAGTTTCTCTTCCAAACCGACCGCGAACACCACCGGAAATTCCAAGCCCTTGGACGCGTGCATGGTCATCAGAGCCACACGGTCGGGAGTCTCATCATACTCATCTATATCCGATACCAGCGCGACTTCCGCCAGAAAATCCGAAAGGGAGAATTCCGGATGCTCGCGCGCCCGGTCCCGCGCGGCCTCCACAAGTTGGGCGAGATTCGCGATGCGTTCTTCGGACTCATCGGGATCCCGTTGCTCATAGTGCGCCATCAGACCGCTCGCTTCGAGAACCGCCTCCACCGACTCGACGAGACCCATCTTCGCCGTTCTTGCCTTCAGCGTTGTGACCAGCTCCGCCACCGGCGCCAACTTATTCTGCGCGGCCTTGGGCAGGCCCGAGCGGTCTGCCTCGGACAGAATGACCCTCCCGATGCTCCGTCCCGTCCGCCGCGCCTCCTGCTCGAGCTGTTTGAGAGTCACGTCGCCGATGCCGCGGGGCGGAGTCCGCATTGCTCTCCGCCACGCCTGCTCGTCATCAGCATTCACCAGCACGCGCAGGTAGGCGACGATATCCTTGATCTCCTTGCGCTCATAAAAGCGCGTGCCGCCGATCACCGTGTAGGGAATCGCCTGCCCGATCAACACTTCTTCGAATTGCCGCGAGAGAGCATTCACGCGGTATAGTACGGCGAAATCCTTCCATCCGTAGCCCTTGGTGCGGCGCAGGTGGTGGATCTCTCCGACGACCTCGTGAGCCTCATCCACGGCGCGCGGGACTTGACGCAGCACCGTCTTTTCGCCCGCGACTCTCTCCGTCCACAGTCTTTTTTCCTGACGGTCGCGGTTAGCCGCAATCACGTCATTGGCCACGTCGAGGATCGGCTGCGTGGAGCGGTAGTTCTGCTCAAGACGGTAAACCTGCGCTGCGGGCAGATCACGCTGAAAGTCATAGACGTTCCGGTATTGCGCGCCCCGCCAGCCGTAAATGGACTGGTCGTCGTCGCCCACCACAAACAAGTTGTTCTGCGGCGCGGCGATTTGCTTCGCCAGCTCGTACTGATGCGCGTTGGTGTCCTGAAACTCGTCCACCAGCACGTGATCGAAGCGCCGCTGCACAATTTCCAACACGTCCGGTCGCGAGCGGAACATTTCGAGCGGCAGCCGCAGCAGGTCGTCGAAATCCACGGCCTGCGCCCGCCGCAAGCGCTCGTCATAGCGCGGCAGCAGCTCCTCGGCCCGGCGATGCAAGGGATTGCGGCCGGACAGGGACCCGCCGTTTTTCAAGAGTGAAATCCACGAGCGCAACGCAGCCGGCGACAATTCATCGCGACCGATCCGGTGCTCGGCTAAGATCTCCGACAGCACTTGCTCGGTGTCCGCCGTGTCGTAGATCGAAAACTCGCGCGGCAGGCCGATGGCTTCACCGTGCAGGCGCAGCAAGCGCGCGCAGAACGAGTGGAAGGTGCCCGCCCACGGCAGATCGCTTCGTTCTCCCATGTACCCGCGCAGACGGCTGCGCAACTCCTCCGCCGCCTTGTTGGTAAAGGTCACTACCAGAACGGCGTGGGGATTGACACGATGATGCGCGACCAGATAGAACGCGCGCCCGGTCAGTACCCGGGTCTTGCCCGAGCCCGCGCCGGCCAGGACCAGCACCGGACCTTCCGGAGCGCCGACCGCCGCCTTCTGCTCGGGATTGAGCGACGAAAGAAACTGTTGGAGGCGATGCTGCACGACAGAGGCCGCGAATTCCGTTAGCCCGTTTTTCCCGAATCGGCGCGCGCCGCGTCGCGGCGCCAACGGTCCAGAAGCTGCTTGGCGTCGAGATGATCGGCCAGATTCGTGGAGAAGGCATGTGTTCCGTCGCCCCGCGCCACAAAGTAGAGAAAACCGGTGCGCTCCGGGCTGAGCGCCGCTTGGATGGAGAACGAACCGGGATTGTTGATCGGCCCCGGGGGCAAGCCGGTATTGCGATACGTGTTATAGGGGCTGTCCACTCGAAGATCGCTGTAGAAAAGCCGGGCGGGGCCTTTTCCCAATGCATAGGAGACGGTCGGATCGGCCTGCAGCATCATCCCCTTGCGGAGACGATTGTGATAGACGGACGATATGGTGCGCGCTTCACTACGCATCAGTGTCTCCCATTCAATGATGCTGGCCAGAGTGACGACCTCGTGAAGCGACAGACCGACTTCAGCCGCGCGCTCCTGAGCGCTGTCGGGAAGATGATTGCGGAAATCGGCCACCATCCGCCGCGCCACCCGGTGAGCTTCCGTACCCACGGCGATAAAATAGGTGTCCGGGTACAAGTATCCCTCCAGCGAGGGGCCGTCCAGCCCGAGTTCGCGGACAAATTGCGTGTCGCTCACCACCGCCATGAAGGCGGCCGAGTCGAGACCCAGTTTCTTGTGCAGGATGGCCGCCACCTCCATGCTGGTGATGCCCTCGCGCAGCGTCACCGGAATCCCCAGTGCCTTGGCGCGCGTCAGATTGCGGATGAGCTCGAACAACGATTGTCCGCTGGCCAGCAGCATGTTGCCGGCCTGAATCTTGGTGTCGGCTCCCATCACCCGCACCGCATAACGAAACAACAGGGGATGCTCGATGAGGTCCTGCTTCCTGAGGATCCCGGCGATCTGCGTGATATCCGCTCCTTCCGGAATGGAAACTTGCACCATCTGCCGCGGCCCTTCCTCCACCGATCCCTCAAGGAGAAAGCGCGAGAAAACCTCCAGCGCGATGAGCAGAGCCAAGGCGAAGACCACCGTGAGCACACCGCGCACGGTGCGAACGAGGGGCGCGGGGCTACGCGGCATGTTCATCCCTGCGCAACGCGATCCGCATGACGGTTCCGCGGCCGGGAGCCGTCTCCTTGATGAAAAGCCGTCCGCCGTGATAGTCTTCGATAATGCGCCGCGACAGGGAGAGGCCCAACCCCCAGCCGCGCGTCTTGGTCGAGAATCCCGGGCGGAACACGTTGCGACGGTTCTTCACCGAAATGCCCGGTCCGTTGTCGGCCACGTCCACATACAGCCACTTCGGCTTTTCTTCACAGGTCAGACGGATTTCTCCGCCGGTGTTCCGCAGCGCGTCCACGCTGTTTTTGACGAGATTCTCCATCACCCAGCCGAAGAGCTGCGCATTGAGGCGAATCACCGGGTTGCAAATGACGTCCACTTTGATTTCGATGGGATTGCCGGTGCGCGGAAGGCGGCGCCGGAAATAGTCCGCGGTCTCGTGCACGATAGGCAGCACGGGCTGCGCCTCGATAACGGGTTCCGATCCGATTTGCGAGAAACGCGCCGTGACCTTCTCCAGACGGCCGAGATCTCGCTCCATTTCTTCGAGGGCGTGCTCTCCGGCCGATCCGTTCTTCAGCAGTTCGATCCAGCCCATGAGCGAGGTGAGGGGAGTGCCCAACTGGTGCGCGGTTTCCTTGGCCAGACCGACCCACACCATGCGTTCCTCGCTCTTTTTGATGTTGCGAAACCCGGTGTAGCCGACGATGACGAAGAGCGCCGCCACTACGATTTCGATCCACGGCAGCCAGCGGAGCTGACGGATGATCAGCGAGTCGCCGTAGTGGAACCAGTCCACCTGCGTCTCGCTGAGTTCGATGGCGAGGGGCTCATTGCCGCTTTCATCCATGGCCCGCAGATAGGCGCGCAATCTGACCCGCGCCCGCGCGCTGCTGTCCCCCGGAGCCACCGCCACGTTCTTCCATTGCTTCGGATTTCCGTCGGCGTCGGTGACGATGATGGGAAAATCCACCGCTTGGATCTGCTCCAACGCCAGAGCGATCAACTCGGGCGATTCGCTGTTGACCAAGAGGGAATAGAGCCGGATCTTCTGCTGCAGGGTGTGGCGCGTGGAATCCTTCAGCCGGCCCACCAGCACCTGCGTATAGGCCAGTACCGAGACGATCAGGGTGACGGCGACGAGAAAGAGAACCCCCTTGAAGGTGCCGACGTGCTGATAGGCGAGGCGACGACCGATCCACATGAAAGGCCTCAGGCGGACGGCTGCGACGAGGCGTCCGTGCTCTCGCCGGCCGCGGCGCTGTCGTACTTGACGGAATATTCGCGGTCGCGGTCGCTCATGTTGACCATCTTTTCGGCGATGAGTCCGAAGGAAAAGAACTGCA
>JAPKYT010000035.1 GCA_026394155.1 bacterium
ATGCTTGTCGACCGCGAGGACATCAAGAAGCTGCTCGAAGAGCAAGACCTGAACCTTTCCGGCCTGGTCAACCCGCAGCAGGCGACCAAGGTGGGCCAGCTCACCGGCGCCAAGCTGCTGATTACCGGCTCGGTGTTGCAGGTCGATAACTCCGTCTATCTCGTGGCGAAGATCATCGGCACGGAAACGAGTCGCGTCCTGGGCACTTCCGTGAAGGGCAACGTGCATGACGACCTGGGCAAGCTCGTCGATGACCTGGGCACGGAGATCAGCAAGACGGTCGCGCAGCGGGCGGACGACCTGGTGGCCAAGCCCGTTTCGCGCGAGGACCGCATCGCCGCCCTGAAGAAGAAGCTTGGCGACGGCAAGCGGCCCGTCGTGCTCGTCGAGATTCCAGAACGTCACGTAGGCCGGACAACCATCGACCCGGCTGCGCAAACCGAGTTCACGCTCTTCTGCACCGAATCGGGCTTCAAGGCGATTGATCCCAAAGAGGGGCGCAAGAAGGACGCCAACATCCTGATTCAGGGCGAGGCCTTCAGCGAGTTCGCCGCGCGGCACGGCAATCTCATCTCGGTCAAGTCGCGTGTTGATGTCAAGGCAGTGGATCAGGCTACGGGCAAGATCGTGGCCGTTGACCGGCAGACGACCGTGGCAGTCGACCTGACCGAGCAGATCGCTGCCAAGAACGCCCTGCAGGAAGCCGGGGCACTCTTGGCTGAGCGGCTGCTGCCAAAGATCGTCAATCCCTCGACGGCCCAAGTCAAATCGGAGGAGTAATCGCAGGGCAAGTAAATCTCAATTCACACGGATTGAAATCCATTCTACGAAGACGCTGCGGAGTTGTCCATGAGCAGGTCCATAGCAGAACTGGAGCCGCGCGAAGAATTCACAATTCGGGACGCACCCTTGCCCAAGCAGCCACCCCGCTGCGTCTGTTTCGACTCTGAAAGGTGACACATGTGAGAGCAACCCAAATCATTCGCGGCGCAATGTGTGCTGCGATCTTTCTTGCGGGACGCTTGGCGACAAGTGACCCAACGGCGCATGCCGAAGAAATCATTATTCCGCTGGATTTTCAGCGAGAACTGGTTCTGGTGCCCCGGCCGGCCGCGTTGGCGGCGATCCAATGGGATGCGGCGATATTGGAACGCGTCTGCCGGGAAAAGGTGGCCGCGCAACCGAAGCCTGGCGCCGATCCCGATCGTATCGCCTTCGACGGTACGAACAAGAAGACGCCGGTGCCGCTAAGCGATCTGGCGGAGGTCCGCGTCCGGCCCCTCACGTTCGTGCCGCGGGATGAACTCAAGGACCTGGCAGCGCGATTGGCCGGCGACAACGAGCGTGTCGCCTGGGAGTCGCTCGGCGAAGTG
This sequence comes from bacterium, assembly GCA_026394155.1. Classification (GTDB taxonomy): domain Bacteria; phylum Electryoneota; class RPQS01; order RPQS01; family RPQS01; genus RPQS01. The sequence continues at coordinate 1,374 of JAPKYT010000035.1, forward strand.
GAGCGATTGAAAGGCAGGGCGAAGAACATCGTACCCCTGCTGTTGCCGCGACTCAAGGCGGCGAGAGAGTTTCGTGAAGTCCACCCGATCTGCTACGGCCTCGGACGGCTTGGCCCCCTTGCGGCTGAGGCCGTGCCCACGCTGGCCGAAAAGCTCCGCACGGCGGAGGACCTGGACAAGTCCTGGTACGCCGAAGCACTGGGTCACGTGGGAGCGCCGGCGGTCCCTACCTTGGAGCGATTGTTGCGGCAGGAGTCGAACGACTTTGCGCGCCGCGCCGCGGCACGCGGTCTGGCGGATAGCGATGCCGTGGGCAGGAGGGCCCTGCGCACCGCGCTGTCCGATCCGAATGCCGAGGTCCGCACCGCGGCCGTCGCGGTGCTGCCTGACGACTCGGACCACGAAACCCGACGCCTCGTGGTTTCGCTCCTGGTCGACCCGGTGGCAGGCGTTCGCCAGGCGGCAGCGGGGAAAGTCTCCCTCTGTGAACCGGCCATGAAGGGGCAGGCCCTCGCGGCACTGCTACGCATGTTGGGCGAAGCGGACCAAAACAGCCAGGTCTGCGCCCTCTTCGGTTTGGGGGCCCTTCACAGCCAGCCAGAAATCGTCGTGCCGCGGATTAGACCTTTCTTGGAGACACGGGGCGAGGCCCAGGCGGACGTCCGGCGTGCGGCGCTTTCGACCGTGGAACACTTCGGTCCGTCGGCAGCCGCCTTAGTGCCGCAGGTGATCTCCTGCCTGGATGGTGACGAAATGCAGACGGTCCGCGCGTTGGAATCGCTGGAGGCGATCGGCGGACAGCCGGCCGCCGCCGCTGCCGCGCGGGTGGTCGCCTTAGCGACAAACAAGGATTGGCGGATCGCTGACGCGGCGACCAGCGCGCTGTTTACCATGGGGCCGGACGCCGCAGACTACTCCGCGCGTGTGGTCGCCCTGCTAAGCGACAAGAATGTCGACACCCGACAGCGCCTGGTAGGTCAAGCGTTGGCAGCAATGGGGCGGGCAGCCAAGGACGCGCTCCCACCCTTGGCGTCGGACCTCGTCAGCATCGGTTCCTTTGCCCATGTGCCCGAGGAGAAGATCCGCTGGATGGCCGCCATCGACCTGGATGGCGCCGTCGCGGCAATTCAAGACGATCAACGCAAGCAGCCCGAACTAGGCGACGGATTTCGGGTCCAAGATCAGCGTGCTGGTGCGCTGGAAATGTTGCAGCATTTGAAGGCGCACGCCGCTCAAATCGCTGATCAGATCCAGGAGAAGGGCCAGCGGCGGCTGAAAAGCGAGTTCAACTGCCTGCGATCGCGCGACTGGCCGCGTGTCGTGCGCACAGATGACAAACTTCAGCGGGTGATCGCGCTGCTGGGGACGCCCGATTCGGTCGGCGGCGGCGTGCTCACCTATGACGCAATGCCCGAAAACGAGTGGCGCCAAGGCCTGCGCAAGATCGTGGTGTCGGTGGAACATGGCAAAGTGACGGGGATCCGTGAGGAGTTCCGTTCGGAAGCATCGAGCGCAAACAAAGTGGAGAGGTGACGCAAATGAACCGATGGACGATGACAACTTGCCGCGCCGGGTATCTCGCCTCGACAAGGGTATTTCGCACAATGAAACCGTTGGCCGTTGGGTGGTGCGCCGCAGTCTTGCTTGCGTGCTCGTTGAGTAGTGCGTCCACCCGCGTGGCCGTCATCGGCTCGCAAGCGGCCGGCGTCGATAAGCTCGCGCCGCTGGTGGAACTCCGCCTGGGGACAGAAAAAGAGATCAGACTCCTCGAACGGGAAACGATCCGGGAAATCTTCCGCGAACAGGAACTCCAGGCGCTCAAGGTAGCCATGGAGAAGGTGCAACGGAAGCCGCCGCAGGGCGAGCCGTTTGACGGCGCCGTGCACCCCGGCAAGGAAACTCAGCCAGGCAACACCGCTGCCGAACTGCCGGGGAAGACGCTACGGTTGATCCCCGACAACGGGGTGAGTTACCGTGTGCGCGAATCCCATGTCAAGACCGGCGGC
>JAPKYT010000125.1 GCA_026394155.1 bacterium
AGAAGATAAACATCGTGCCCGTTGGAGGCAAACTCAAGCTCAAGGGGCGAGCGGAAGGCGGCGGTCAGGATGTCGAGGACGGTGCGCGCTTGCGCGGCAAAGGGCGTGTCCCGGATGAGACCCTCGAAGCTGACCATCCACGGCTGGCCGTCGTAGTCGAATCCGGCCGGAGAGAAGGCGGCGGGCTGTCCGTCGCGAAGGGCGGAGATGACGCGCTCGACACCCACCAGCCGCTGGCCGTACGCCTTCATGAATTCGCGGATCTCAAGCGTTTCGATGCGGCCCGTTTCCAGGTTGATCGCGTCCATGCGCTGCTGCGGACGTAATGATGGGTCGCGCAAGCCCGGAAAGGGCGGATCGAGGCCGAACGGCGCCGCCTCAGCCTCGTCGTCCCTGACACGCGTGCCCAAGCCGAAAACGAGTTGCACACTTCCTTCGTGCGGAGAGTCGGCAGCCAGACTTCCGCTGTGCGCGGTGCCGGCAAACGGCGGGAAGTAGTACTTTCCCACCGGAATGCCCACCACTTCCTGCACCATGACACCCACATCTTCCTCGAAGTCAATGAGCCCGCGCTCAGCCCGCAAGCCGATGGGATCGGCGGAGTAGACCGATGCGTACACTTCGGCGATAGCATCGAGCAGCGATTGGAGTCTCTCGGCCTTGCGGCCGCGGTTGGCCACAAAGCGACTGGCGTACATGCCGCTGAACTCAGCGCCGAGCTGATCCTCTAACAGGCTGGAACAGCGCACCACCAGCGGCACGTCGCCGAAATCGTCCAGAGCCATCGCCAGTCCGCGCACAATTTCCGGCGGAAACTGCGCATGGCGGAAGAACTGCACGACGAGCGGATATTCCTCGCGGATCTGATCGAGCTTCTTGTACTTTTGGTCCGTGAGGTCTTCAAAGTCGTTGAAACACAAGAAAGCGAACAGACAGTCGGTGGTGACAAACCAGGTCTTGGGAGTCTTGATTCTCTTCAGCTCGGGATGACGGTCGCTCTTTTTTTGCAGGATGTGCGAGGCCAAGAAGAGCCGCGCGCCTTTGGCGCCCAATTTGCCGTGACTGCCCTGCTGGTACACCATGCGCCGGATGAGCTCGTGGAAGTCCTCCTTGGTTAAGTGGTCCTTGGCGATCTGGACGAATTCCAGCCGGTCGGAGAGAAACCGTTGGATGAGATGCACGTGGACGGCCTTGAGCAGGGAATCCGAGAGTTCCACTCCCTGCTGGGCAATGTGACCGAGAAAACGGATGGCGTCACTGGTCTCCCGCAGGGTGCTCTCGGGGTTGGAAATGGTACGCACAAAGGCACTGCACTTCTCCTCGTGCATCCAGCGCTGCAGACAGGTGAAGATCTCCTCGTCGGACAGATAGCGGCCCGCCAGATGAAAGACATCCTCGCAGAAGGCCACGGTTTCTTCGCGGGTGCGCTGGATCGGCGCCAGAGACTCCGCGTCGTCCTCTTCGGTGACGCGCCGCGAACGAACCAGCCGCTCGATGATGGCGTCGGCTTCGGAAACGCCGCGCAGCCGCAGACGAACAAACATCTTGTGTGAGAGCCGGAAAACCAGATCGAGGTTGGTTCCGATGAGCAGCCCCATCAGTGCCCGCCAATCTTCCACGCGTTTGAACGCGGTCTCCTTGCGGGCGGCGGACGTTTCGCGCTGCATCAGCTCTTGCATCTCGATGAAGCTGCCCAAGCGCGCGGCCACCGCTTCAAACAGATGCCGCTCTTCCGGGTCGAACGGTTCGCCGCTTTCTGTGGAAACCGCCCGCTCGTAATGGACCTCGAGCGAACCGACCACTTGTTTTCGGACGCGAATCTCGGCGCGGAAGTTCCACGGGGTCTCGCGGAAAGCCGCCGACTGCCGTGTCGTGCCGCTTCCCGTAATCCGCACCCGGCAGAGATTTGGATACCGCACGCTCGCCGGGATCGCCGAGACGACAGTGTGCAACACGTCCTCCAGCCGCGAATCCGACTTGTCGAGCACGTTCCAGATGCGGTAGAGACAGTCTACCTTCGCCCGTTCCTCGTGCGGCCCAGTCGCGCTGTCCATTGCCATGTGGTCCTCCTGCGCCGAGGTCCTTGGTTCCGTCAACACAAGGCGAGAGCATGATCGATACAACCTCTGCGGGCAAAGCCCAGAAGGTGGACGAACAGGCTCTCGCCCTCATTGGTGATGGACGCCGCTCTGCGGCGCGGCGTCCCGGGTCGCGACGCTCAGAAGTTCAGAATCTTGTCCACTGCTTTGGCGTCGGCGTCCATCATATGCTGGATGCCGCTGATCTCGGCGGCTTCCTTGGTCAGCGCCGCCAAGTCGTCGCGGCTAATGTGGGCCAGCGCGAACTTGCGGCTGCCGCACATGAGTTGCCGCAGCCCTTGTGCCAGACGCTCATAGTAGGTATACAGGCCGAGGGCGCCGGTGGGCACGCGATCAAACGCTTCGTCGCCCAGTTCGCGGCGGAGTTCGGTTGCCGTCACGAAGATCTCGTTCTTGTTGTTTCCGAAGCGGGCGACGTACACGGGCACCTGACCGTCATCAATGGTGCGGCCGATCGTCTTGCCCACCATGGCGGCGGCGATGGGGCCGCGAGCCATGCCCACGAGTTTCACAAACGGCGCGCCCAGCGCGAGGCCTTTGAAAATCTGATCTTCGAAGGTGAAGCCGCCGGCCACACACAACGCGGGAATCTTCTTGCCTTTGTCGGCCAGCTTCTTGGCGTAGGAATAAAGCATGGAGTGCAGCTCGACCGGGGGCACACCCCACTCATTCATCATACGCCACGGACTCATGCCGGTTCCGCCGCCCGCGCCGTCCACGGTCAGCAGATCAATACCATATTTGACCGCCCAAGCCACCGCGCGCGCCAAATCGGCGGGGCGATAGGCGCCGGTCTTAAGGAAGATGTACTTGGCACCCGCCTTGCGAAGTTCCTCCACTCGCTTGGCGAAGCCTTCTTCTTCCACCATCCCGACGCGCGAATGCCGCTCGAATTCGCGGAACGCGCCGTGCTCGTAGGCTTTGATCACATTGGGATCGGTGGGATTGGGCATCACAATGTAGCCGCGTTCGTAGAGGATCTGCGCCTTCTTCAGGTCGTTGATTTTCACCTCGCCGCCGATGTCCTTGGCTCCCTGCCCCCATTTCAACTCCACGATGCTGACACCGAGTTTCTCAATGGCATATTCCTGCACGCCGAGACGGGTGTCTTCCACGTTGGCCTGCACGATGATCGCGCCGAAGCCGTCCCGCATGTGATCTTTGTAAAGGCTCACGCGACGCTTGAGATCCGTCGTGTCCACCACGCGGCCGTTCTTGAAGACGGCCTGCGGATCCATGCCCACCACGTTCTCGCCGATGGTCAGACCGGTGCCGGCCAGGGCCGAACCGATGGCCAGGCCTTCCCAGTTGTTCTTGGCCACATTGGTGGAGCCGATGCCGGGAATGATCCACGGACAGCGAAACTTGATACCGCTGTCGTGACCGAATTTTACTTCAAGGTTCACCGCCGGAAAAATGGCCTTGTCGCTGTCGGCTTCAATACCGTGCGCGCCGACGGCGGTTCCCATGATGTTGAAGTGAGAGTAATCTACGGGATAGTTCTTCTCGGCGGCAGCAGTGATGACACCGAAGGGCTGCGGGTAGATCACTTCATGGCCGCGATACGCGGACTTGCCGATTTCACACATGCCGATGCAGCCGTCCACGCAGGTCACGCACATTCCGGAGGCCGGAACGACGGACCCTTCCGTACGGTTTTTGGTGAGGGTCGCGGCCGAGGAATTGACCCTCGAAAGCGTCATAGCCATTGCCGTCTCCTTCGAGCTGAATCTATGAGTTAGTTCTGTTTGATCTCACAAGCAACACAGGGCGACATGTAACACATCATGTCGTCGAAGGGGTCTTTGACCAGACAGGGCGGGCTGAGGTTGGCGCAGCCGCCGCAGATCGCCTTCTCGGGTTCGGTGTACGTGCAGCGAAGCTGGCAGGCGGGGCACACGTACATGCAGCCGCCGCACAACCGGCAGACCTCCGAATGCACGTCAAAGGGAGTGCCCAGACCGCGATGCTCGCCGCGGCCGCGGAAGCCGATGGCGTGGGCCATCATCTGCTCTTCGCACATGCGCACGCACAAGCCGCAGAGAATGCAATCCTCATGTTCCTGCCGGAAGCGCTGCTGCCGGACCTCGTGCGCCGAAGCCAGGTCCTGAATGACCTTGGACTGGGGGCACGACGCGAGCAGAAGTTCAAGGACCATTTTGCGGGCGCGAACCACGCGCACGGAAGCGGTGCGCACCTTCATGCCCTCTTCCACCGGATACGTGCACGACGAGACCAGCCGCGACTTCGACCCTTCGCCGATCTCCACCACGCACAGGCGGCACGCGCCGTACGGCGACAGCCCCTCCATGTGGCAGAGTGTGGGGATGGGGAAGCCGAAGAATTGCGCCACCTCGAGTATGGTAGTCCCCTGTTCAACGGAGACCTGCAGACCGTTGATCGTCAGAGTGATCATAGGACGGGTTGCCCCCTTTCCGCGGTTTGCTCTTCATGGGCATGGCACTGGGTGAACTCCAGATCGCAGCGCAGACAGCGCCGGGCCTCGCGTTTGGCATCGTCTTCGGACAGCGTCATCTCGACTTCGTCAAAAGAACGGCGCCGCACTTCCAAGGCGATAGCCGACGGCACGGAACGGCCGATCTTGCTCATCTCCTCCTCGCTCAACATGGCAGGTTCCACGTAGAGTTCAGGACGCCGGAGTTCCGACATGGCTTCCAGCGGCAGGCCTTGCAGATAGCGGTCAATCATGCGGGCGGCGCGCTTCCCGGCGGCAATGGCCTCGACCACGGTATTCGGTCCGGTGACCACGTCGCCGCCGGCGAACACGCCGGGACGGATAGTGCCCAGAGTCACGGGATCCGCCACCAGTGTTCCCCAATCGCTGATCGTGACACCCATCTCCGACAGGTAGTCAATGTCGGGCACGTCCCCGATGGTTACCACCAGCGTATCCAGCGGAATCTGATGCTCCGTGCCCGGCATCGGCACGGGATTGCGCCGGCCTCGTTTGTCCATCGCACCGAGCCGGTTCTTTACGCATTCGATTCCGGATAACCGGCCGTCTTTGGAGAGAATGCGCACCGGCGCGGTGAGCGTTTCCAGTCCGATTCCCTCGTTGATCGCTGCGTCAACCTCCTCGCTCAAAGCCGGCATTTCATTTCGCGTGCGGCGATAATAAATGGTGACGCTTTCAACACCCGGTTGACGGAGAGCCGTGCGGGCCGCGTCCACGGCGGAGTCTCCGCCGCCGACAACACCGACCCGGCCCCGCGCCAGCTTCTTGCCTTCAAGATTGAACGCCTTCAAGAACTGAATCGCCGGGTGCACGCCTTCAATGTCCTCCCCTTCCACGTTGAGCCGGCGGCTTTTGTGTGCCCCCATCGCCAGAAAGACAGCCTGGTAACCTTGTTCGAAGAGTTTGTCAACGGTAATGTCGCGGCCAAAACGCACTTTGCATTTGACCGTGACGTTGCCGTCAATGAGGCTTTGGATCTCTTTCTCAAGCGTGGCGCGCGGCAAACGATAGGACGGGATGCCGCTGACCAGCATGCCGCCCGGCCGGTCATCCGATTCGAAAACCGTTGCCTTGTAGCCGAGCAGCGACAGATAGTGGGCGGCGGTCAATCCGGCCGGCCCCGATCCGACAATGGCGATTCTTGCGGCGTCCGCACTCGCCGGTCGCAGCGGCTGCGGCTTGTACACCGACGGATCAATGCGGTCGGTGATAAAACGCTTGAGCGCCCGAATGGCGATGGGCTGACTGCCCACGGTGCCGCTCTTGCAACGGCTTTCGCAGGGATGACTGCAAACGCGGGCGCAGACCGATGGGAACGGATTGGCTTCGCGGATCGCGATATAGGCAGCTTCGTACTCTCCGCGAGCCAGATGCGCCACGTAGCGCCACGCTTCGGTGCCGATGGGACACGCCGACTGACAGGGCGCGCCGACCAGTTCCTTGCATACAAAGGCGTCACAGCGCTGCTGCACCACGTGCCGGCGGTATTCCTCGCGGAAGTAGCGCAGCGTGCTCAACACCGGATTCGACGCCGTTTGACCCAAACCGCACATCGTCGTGTCCTTGACGACGTGGGCCAACTCCTCAAGGAGGTCAATATGGCCGAGCGTCCCGTTCCCTTTCGTGATATCATCGAGGATTTCGTACATCCGCTGCGTGCCTTTGCGGCAGGTGAAACACTTGCCGCAGGACTCGTCCTTCAGAAAGTTCATGAAGTACTTGGCGATGTCCACCATGCACGTGTTCTCGTCCATGACGATCATCCCGCCCGATCCCATGATGGAGCCGGCTTTGGCCAGACTATCGTAATCTATCGGGAGATCGAATTTCGACGCAGGGATGCAGCCGCCGCTGGGTCCGCCGGTCTGCACCGCCTTGATAGCTGCTTTTCCCGACGGGCCGCCGCCGATTTCGTTGACGATTTTCTCAACGGTGATCCCCATCGGCACTTCAGCCAGTCCGGTGTTCTTGATTCTGCCGACCAGGCTGAAGATCTTCGTGCCGGTGCTGCCGGGCGTGCCCGTCCGCGCGAAGTCGTCGCCGCCGCGTTCAATAATGAGAGGAATGTTGGCCCAGGTCTCCACGTTGTTGATGGCGGTGGGCCGGCCGTTGATCCCCTTCTCCACGGGATACGGAGGCCGCTGGCGCGGCTCGCCCATTTTGCCTTCGATGGAACGCATGAGCGCCGTCTCTTCGCCGCAAACGAACGCCCCCGCGCCCTTGACCATCTGAATGTCAAACGAAAAACCGGTGCCGAGAATATGGTCGCCCAAGAGCCCGAGTTCGCGAGCCTGGCGCAATGCGATCAGCAGATGTTTGATAGCCAGCGGGTACTCGGAACGGACGTAGATCACGCCTTTGTTCGCGCCGGTCGCATAGGCTCCGATGAGCATGCCCTCGAGGATGCTGTGCGGGTTTCCCTCAAGGACGCTGCGATCCATGTACGCGCCGGGATCGCCTTCGTCCGCGTTGCACACCAGATACTTTCCTTTGCCGTCGGTTTCTTTGGCCAGCATCTCCCATTTCGCGCCCGTCGGAAAACCGGCACCGCCGCGGCCGCGGAGGCCGGACGATTTCACTTCGCGGATCACCCACGCGGGATCGGCCTTGGTGAGGACGGCGGCCAGTGACTGATAACCGCCGTTTTCGATAGAGTTCTGAATGCGGATGGGATCCACTTTTTCGTTGCGGGCAAGAATCGTCCGGACTTGAGTCCGGAAGAACGGGATCTGCGCTTGTGTTTCCAAAGGCTCTCCCGTTTCGGGATCCTTGAACAAGAGATCGGAAAGCACGTCGCCGCGCGCCACCGCTTCAACGACTCGCGACATCTGGTTCATGTCCAGTTTCGGGTAGAACGTGCCGCGCGGTTCGATCAGCACCGACGGCTCCATTTCGCAGAAGCCGTGGCAGCCGGTGATGCGCAGGCTGATCCGCGACGTCAGTCCCCGTTCGAGGATTTCCCGCTTGGCGATGCGGATGAGGTCATTGGCTCCGCTGGCTTGTCCGCACGTTCCCGCAGGAATGACAAGGGTCGGGCGGTTGGGATCATGTTGATGTGCGAACCGTTTCGGCATCGCCAGCAATGAGTCAATGGAGGGTAGTCGTTCCATATAGAAGTCCCGTCTCTTTGCTCCTCCGTGCGCCGATGCCGGCGTCGCCGGGGAGTCGTTCCTCAGACGATGTCAGATTCCAGATCAAGCATGTGGTATCGGCAGCCGCGGCGCGAGCAAATCTGCACCACCCCGCCGCCGCGAACCATCAACGGCACCACCGGCGCTTCGCACACCGGACACGGACCGGCTCCGGTCAGTTCGGCATGGCAATGCGGGCAGAAGAAGTTCACGACCACGTCGGCCGGAACGTCGTGCTCGGATTCAACCACCGGGCTGCCGTACAAACCCGACAGCCGAATCCAGCCGTGCGAACCGTTGAAAGCGGCGGTGACGCGGACCGCGGCATGGCCGTCAATTCTGTGCGCGGCGTCCATCAGACTGTGGCTGCAACGCGGGCAGCTCAGTTCCACCGGAAAGACGCGCTTGTCTCCCTTCGTTCCCACTTTCTCCAAACCGGCCCGGGTCTGCTCCATGATCTCTTTAACCTTCACCGTGCTCACGTTCGAGAAATAATGGCCGTCCACCACCACGATCGGGCCGAGCGCGCACGCGCCGAGACAGTTCAGCGTTTCGAGCGTGAACTCGCGGTCGGCAGTGGTGTCACCGGGCTGAATGCCAAGAAGAGCGCTGAATTTTTCGGCGATAACGGGTCCGCCGCGTACATGGCACGCCGTGCCGAGGCAGACGCAGACCAGGTGCTTTCCGCGGGGTTTGAGACTGAAAGACCGGTAGAAAGTGGCCACACCGTAGATGTCCACCAGTGAACGGCCGGTTTCTTCGGCCACCCTGCGCAGAGCGTCTGCGGGAAGATAGCTGTACCGTGTCTGAATATCCTGCAGGATCGCGATCAGGCCGCCCTGCTCGTCGCGGTGCCGCTCGACGATGCCCAGGATTTCGTCGGTCTTCATAGGTTTACCACCGTACTGAGATGACTTGGATATGGGGATCGAGTTCACACGTATTCTTCACACACCCAGACCCCGCCCAGCTTGCGGGCGTTGGTGCAGTAGGTGCGTCGTTCGCAACTGACACACAGCCCCATGAGGCGCTCCTCGCCGGTGCGGGTCTCTGCGGCGCGCGGGCTGCCGTAGTCCAGGGGCGCCAAGGCGGGCGCGGAGAGGTCTCGGAAGCTGTCGCAGTAGAAAATGCCTTCCTCATGGCAACGCTCGCACTGGGGGTAGTGGACGCAGATGGCACAAAGCCCCTGCGCCGGGCTGGCGTTTTCCGATGCGGTCAGCATGGGCGACACCTCCCTGCTCTCCCGTGGAGCGCGGTTGGGTGAGAACGTGCCTCCGGACCTGCAACTTCAAGTTGTCGAGCCACGCGTTATGCTCGTCGACATGACACTGCGGCTCCTCATAGAGCGAACTGTGTGCCAAAATTCACAACTTTACCTTTCCGGTAAAGTATTCAGTTACCAATCTCTCCGTCATATCTATCTTTATACTTAACAAACTGAAAATCGCTAGCAGAAGAGTGCCTGTTTCACATGCGGGGCACTCAATTACGACCTGTATGTCTTGTGTAATTGGGGATATCAGAATCGGTGGGGAAAATCACCCCGATCAGGCGGACCGCAGAAGAACAGGGGAGGAAAAACTCCTCACTTCTCGATAGCGTAGTTCTTCAGTTTCTCGCGCAGAGTCTTGCGGTCAATCCCAAGAATGCGGGCGGCCGCGGTCTGGTTGCCGCCCGTAGCCGCCACACGCGCTGAATGTGCTCGGCCTCAACCGCCGCCAGCGTACGCTCCACCGCGCGGTGCAGGATGTTCTCGAGTTCGCGCACGTTCCCCGGCCAATCGTAATTCATGAAGGCCTGCAGCGCCCGTTCGGAGAAGCGGGGCCGCGGTTTGCCGAATTCCTGCGCCAGCTTGGCCGCAAAATAATGGGTGAGCAGCAGGATGTCCTCGCCGCTCTCTCGGGAGGCGATTCATGCCCGGCGGCGGCAGGAGAATAGCCTCCACTGCCCGGCGGCTGGCCGCTGTTTTGAGATAGGGAGTTTTGCACCACCCCAATCTACAATGAGGTTGTCTTGAATGCAACAGGAAGCACGCACTTCTCTTAATTAGACAAGGTAAGTCTAATTTTGAGCGACACCACTGCAGAGGTGGAAGCGTGCTCCGAATTACTCGATGATGTGCAGGGAGCTTCCGGAACGGGCCAGGCCGATAGCGGACCGAAATTCCACCGGGGTCACAAGGCACCATCCGCTGTGAGGACATTCTCAGCACAAGCAATTTCTGGGTGCAGGCGTCACAAAGTCAGACGCAGCTCATCCATTTCACGGACAGTGTCCGGGTATGATCGCTGCCAAGCTGAGTCACTTCCGTCTCGTTCAAGTGCCACCAAGTGACAGCCAGTGTCGCGACCGTGCTGCGAGATTTCGCTAGTGCCGAATCAACAAAGGTTAACTCGGATGTCGCGGTGTCGGGCTGTGGGTTTGACCTTCTGCTGATTGCGGTAGAGCAGGTAGCGGAAGATGGCGGCCAATTGGGCGGCGTGGTTCCGATGGTAGCAGCCGCTCAA
>JAPKYT010000095.1 GCA_026394155.1 bacterium
AGACTGAACCCCGGGGTTTACCGTGGCCAGAAGCGTTCCGGTTACCGGAGGCCCCAGCCACACTTGCACATTGTCAATGGTGATCGGATTGCCATACGTGTCCTGCGCCGGATCGGTCCACGTCAGCACGACATTCGGGGCGACAAAGTTGCCAGTCAGATTGGTGACCGCATTGGGGACACCAGCGGAACGGTAAAAGAGAATCGCCCGGCCGTTCGCAGGTTGGATGCCAGTGGTGTTGCAGACGTAGTTCAGCGCCGCCGAACCCGCCGCCCCCGCTTGCTGAATACCGATGCTCTGCGAGTTGGCGCAAGCCGTGGGGATGGGGATCGAGTTGTATTGCAGCTTGACGTTGCCGTTCGGGTAGAGAACCGCCTCGAACTTCAGCGGAGCATTCGGGCAGTCATAGAAACCGATCTGGTCGAACTCAACCACGAAGTAGCCCCCGAAGTTCCGGTAGCCGATCACCACCGTGTCGGTACGACCGCCGTAGAGCATGTGCAGGTCGTCCCAGAAAACCGCGATCATCGGCGCATTCACCGAAGAGGCTGGAAGACAGGCGTTGCTGTACGACTGGGACGTCGTGGTGAAATTGAGAAGACCGTTGCACATAACGCGCACGCAGTCATAGACCGCTCCGTAGAACGGGAACGAAAAACCGATCGGCAGCTTCTGGCGGGAATAACCGTCGTCCGCGGTGACTGACCACGTGAATGCGGAACCCGGCAGCCACGTGGCGCCCGCATCCCCGCGCAGCTCGATCCAACTGTAGCTGACGGTGTCGGGGGCGACGTTGTCCATGTAGAAGTAGTTGAAGGCGTCGGGCCCGCCATGATTGTCCAGATTGTCGCGTCCGCGCATGTCACCGTAACGCGCTTCGAGTTCAAGGTACTGTTCTTTCTCCGCCTCCGACACGGGCAGCCCCTGCGCGTACTGCTGTTCAAACCAGCCCAACAGCTTCAGATCTCGCTCCGTCTGCGACAGCGGGGCGGACAGAATCTCCTGCATCTCGGCGCGGCTCGCTTGGCCGGCATAGGCGCCGGTCAAACTCAGCAGCACGGCCGCCGCCGAGACCAGCACAAAAAACGTCGTCTTGATCCTCATAGCCTGCTCCTCGGATTGGTCCATCGCGTATGCGTCTTTATAATTAAGTTACTTTCCGGCAACAAGTCAAGAAACGCCGCTTCGAAAACCAAACCCGGCCTCGCCCCGAAAGTCACAGAATCTCAAGCTCTCGCCGCATGCCCGCCGAACCCCGGGCCGCTTTGGCCGGATGGACCCGACCGGCCGGCCCGATGGCGGAGAGGCACTGTCCCCGTCCGGGCTGTTAGCTTGGCTCGGCAGGCCGGAGCCGCGCGGAAAATGAGAGCCTGCGTGTTTACTTTCAGTCACGGGAATTCGACGAGTCAGCCCTGTAATTACATATTCTTAGCTTCCGCAGCCGGGACGAACGGCGGCAACCCGAGGCCGATGTGGAGCGAGTTGCCGATTGTGAGGGGGTTACCGGCGGCGAGTTGCATAGCGCCCCGGCATTTCCTTATTTTAAGGTTGACCATTTCCTGCGATTTTGCGTCACTTTCCGTTGGCGAATGAGCCTTTCGTCGGAGGACACTTATGGCACGGCTCTTGGGACTGCTTCTTTGCATGGGCATGCTTCTCACGGTACAACCCGTAATGGCCACCGGGGCGCCAGACGTTCCTCTTGGCTTGACGGACTTCGGACGGTCGGAAGCCAACCTTCGGGTGCAAAGCACCTCACCCGAATTCACCACCATCTCCCTTGACCAACCGCCGGTGGTGGTCTCCGAGCAGATGATTGATTTCGACACCTACAACAGCTTTGCCGTTCCCGGCGAACCATGGCAATGGAACGAAGGCTGTCCCGCCGTCCCACAAGTCACCCGCTTCTACCGCATTCCCAACACCGGCAGCGTGGACCTGATCGTGACCGAGGAAGAGTACGATCTGATCGAAGGGATCAATGCCCTGCCCGTTCAGGACGAGATGGGTTCCTTCGGCCAGCTCGCGCGCAACCCCGGAGTCTACACCCGCGACGCTTGGTATCCCGCTCAGGTGGCGGAGGTGTCCTCACCGGCGGTGATGCGCGATTTCCGGGTAGTGACTGTCACTTTGCATCCGGTGCAGGTCAATCCGGTGACTCATCAGGCCCGCATCTATCGCCGTTTGAGCGCCAATCTCGTGGCCAATGACCGTCCCGGGGAAAATGAACTCTTGAACGCGGGACGTCCGTCGGGCGCGTGGGCCGAGATCTACCGCTCGCAGATTGCCAACCTTGACGAGTCCGCGCTGGACGAGATGACCACCACTCCGGGCACCTATCTGATCCTCACCAAGAGCACCAGCAATGCGCGGCAGTGGGCGGACAGTCTCTTCATCTGGAAAACCCGCAAGGGGTTCAAGGTGGTGATTAATACGACGGCCGGCTCGTCCGCTTCCACGATGATAACGGCCATCCGCAACCTCTACGCCGCTTCCGCCGGCACCGACTCACCCCTCGAGCATGTCTGCCTCGTGGGTGATCCCAACTGGGGCGGCAGTAACGGTAGTGGGGACGGCGTGGCGTACGACGTCGGCAACTACGATCACAGCTTTGCCTGCGCCACCGCCACCGACAACGTCGAGGACATCTCCGTCGGCCGCCTGTGCGGAGAAACCCTCACCCACATGGCGACGATCAACGCCAAGATAATGCAGTATGAGCGCGAGCCGTGGATGCAGGATACGCTCTGGTATCACAAGGGCTTCTTCTACGCGGGTGTCTCCCATAGTGTAGCCTCCAGCTACCCGCTCATGCAGTGGGCCTCGCAGATGTTTCGGGCCTACACCGGTGTGACCAACAACACCGTGCTCTACCATACCGGCGCGGTGGACGCATCCACGGTCATCACGCAGATCAACGGCGGCGTGGCCTTCTTCCTCTGGCGCGGCGGATATATCAGCGAAATGTCGAACACTCTGGCCGGTCAGACCAGTCCCAATCACCGGCTGCCCATCACCTTGACGATCACCTGCGGGACCGGGGACTTTGAACAGACGAGCGACGTCTCGGAATCATGGCTTACGGCCGGTACCCCCACGGATCCCAAAGGCGGCATCTGCGGCATCGGCACCGCCACCGCCGGAACTCACCCGCCGCAGAACTACACGCTGGCCGGCGGTCTGGCCTACAACATCGCCAATCTGGGGGTGGAACATATCGGCACCTGTCTGGTGGGGGCCAAGCTGTGGCTGCACCTCGCCTTCGGCTTCAACTCGACCAACGCCATCAACTTTTCCCGCTGGTGCAACCTGATGGGCGACCCCGGGTTGTCCATCTGGACGGACGTGCCGAAAGTGATGAGGGTCTCTCATCCGACCGTCCTCAACGTGGGCGCGCGGCAAGTCGCGGTGCGGGTCACCCGCGCCTCCGACAGTGTGGCCGTCGAGGGCGCCTTAGTGGTTCTGTGGAAGCGTGGCACCGATTCCACCTGGGTGAAGGGCTTGACCGACGCGGACGGCCGCATCACTCTGCCGGTGCGCGTGAATCAAACCGGCGACATGATGCTGACCGTCACCAAGCGCAATCACAAGCCCTATCTCTTCACCATTCCCTGCTCGGCCGTGGACCAGATGTGCGCGGTGAGCACCTACACGCTGGACGACGACAACGCCGGCGGCACCAGCGGCAACGGCGACGGCGTGGTGAACCCCGGCGAGATCATTGACCTCAACACTTACCTGAAGAACTTCGGCAACTCGACCTCCGCCACCGTCGTTTCGGCGCAGTTGGCGTCGGGGAGTCCGCGCATCACGGTACTGCAGGCCAACGCCACTTACCCCGATATTGCGCCCGGAGACTCCGCTCTGGGCTCGGCGCCCTTCCGCGTGCAGATCGCTCCCGACATGCAGAATCGCGAGACCGCGCTGCTCCTGTTCACCATCAACACCACCGCTGGTCAGACGCAGAGCGCGATGCAGTTGAGCTGCGTGACCGGAGCGATTGAGTACCGGTCGTATCAATTAGTGGAGGGCGCCTTCAATCCCGGCACCACCCGCACCCTGCGCGTGACCCTGCGCAACAAGGGCAGCGTGGCGATGAGCGGCGTGACCGGGCGGCTGGTCTCCCTCAGCCCGTACGTGCAGGTGAGTGACGCCAACGGCACCTACGGCAACATGGCCGTGAATGCCGACGTGAGCAACTCCACCGACGGCTTCACCGTCGGCGCCAGCACACTGACCTTTCGCGGTCATCAGGCCTCCATGCTGCTCATCACGACCGCCACCGGCGGCCATCTCGATTCCGCGGCCTTCATCCTGCCGGTGGGCACAGCCTTGTCTACCGATCCCACCGGCCCGGACTCGTACGGCTACTGCGCGTACGACAACACCGATGTCAGCTACACCGATACCAGCTACGAGATGTGTCCCACCTATCAGTACATCAACATCTCCGGGGTGGGCACCAATCTGAACCTTTCCGACACCGGCGAGCAGCTCACGGTCTCACCGGTCTGGTCCACCGCCCGCCGTCTGCCGTTTCCTTTCAAGTTCTACGGACAGGAGTACGATACGGTCACCGTCTGCGCCAACGGCTGGATTGCTTTCGGCAATCAGTCATGGAACCCGGTCTTCCGCAACTACCCCATTCCTGCCATGGTCGCTCCCGAGGCCATGATCGCCCCCTACTGGGACGACCTCAGAACTTCCAATGCGGGCCAAGGGGTGTGGATGCACTACAACGCCGATAGTCATTGGGTGGTCTTTCAATGGAAGGCTTCGGCCGGCAGCTTGTACGGCACGTCTCTCGATTTCGAGGTCATCCTCTACGATACCGTCTTCTATCCGACCTTTGACGGCAACGGCCTGATTCTGATGCAGTACAACACGGTGAGCATGAATCTGCCTTCCGGCGACGGCGGATCGGACGCGCCGGGCTCCAGCATCGGCATTCAGGCCCCGCGCGGGCTGGTGGGACTGGCCTACGCTTATCAGAGCAGCTACGCCCCGGGAGCGGCGAGCGTGGTGAACAGCCGCGCCATTCTCTTCACCACCAACAGCCGCCAGCTGTTCGGCGACATTGCGGGCACCGTCACCGATGCCGAAGACGGCCGGCCCGTGGCCGGAGTCACGGTGAGCGTGAACGGGGCCAACAACGATGACGACACGGACTCGGCGGGGTATTACTTCATCGAAAACGTGCTGATCGGAACCTACTCGGTGAGCGCGTCCAAGCCTCGCTTCAACACCGCCAAGGTGGAGAGTGTGCTCGTCGAGCTGGACAGCACGGAGATCGTGAACTTCTCCCTTTATCACCCGGAAATCGCTCTTTCCACCGAACAAGTGATCGCCTCCGTCACCGACCAGCCTCTCGACACCAGTTTCAGCATCCGCAATGCCGGCAACGGCCCGCTGGATTATGCCATCAGCATTTACTACGCCGGTGATGAGAACCCGAACCCGTGGGATTCGATCTCGGCCATCCCCGTTTCCGCGCTGACCGGCGATCTTCAGATTATGGGCTGCGAGTTTGTGGGAAACGAGTGGTGGGTGACCGGCGGCGGCGGCCCCGGCGGGCAGAACCTGTTTTACCGCTTCAGCCGCGGCGGCGAGTTTCTCGGATCCATCCCGCAGCCTTCGACCAGCGCAGTCGGCTGGTTCGATCTCGCCTGCGACAGCCAGTATGTCTACGGCTCCGAGGATCACACTCTGGTGGGCGTGGATCATCAGGGCGTCCCGCAGGTGTCCATTCCCACTCCCGTGAATCCTGCCCGCGCTGTGGCTTACGACCCGGCCAGCGACCATTTCTGGGTGACCGACTACACGCAGGACTTCTACGAGATTGACCGGCAGGGCAACATCGTTCAGCAGATCCCCAATTCGGGCACGGGCGAACTTTCGGTGACCGGCTTGGCTTGGTACGCCAACGATACCAACGGATTCAAGCTCTATATCTTCAGCCAGAACGGCGTCGGCACGCTGACCCGCGTGACCCGTCTGCATCCGGTCTCGCAGGCGCAGGAGTTCGTGGTTGACCTGCCCGGCCGCACCGGAGACCGCTCCGGCGGCTGCACCATCACTCCCGCTTGGAACAGCATGCTGGTGGTTTTCGGCGGAATCATTCAGAACTCTGGCGGCGACCGGCTGCAAATCCACGAGATGGAGTTCAACACCACCTGGATTGACGTTTCTCCCGCGGTCTCCGACGTCCCGGGCAACAGCTCGACGGACGTCCTGCTGCATTTCGACCCCATAACCCTGCAGCCCGACACCTATCGCGTCCATCTGCACATCCGCAGCGAGGTGCTCGACACGCTGATCATTCTGCCGGTGGAACTGACGGTTATCTCGACCGGTGTGCCCCAGCCGCTTCCCAATGGAGTTCCCGCGGTCTTCGCGCTGCATCAAAACTACCCGAATCCCTTCAACCCGACCACGACCATCCGCTATGACCTGCCGCGCGACGGTCAAGCCCGTCTAACGGTGTACAACCTGCTCGGCCGACAGGTAGCGGAACTTGTCAATGAGCGGCAGTCCGCCGGCCGCTACGAAGTCCGCTTCGAGGCCGCCGATCTGCCCTCGGGCATGTACTTCTACCGCCTTGAGAGCGGCGGCTTCGTGCAATCGGCCAAGATGATCCTCATGAAGTAGCCGCTTTGCCACGCGCAGACGAAAGCCCCGGCGGAATCACCGCCGGGACTTTTTCTTACAGACACTTCCCCCCGTTCCATGCACAACTGTCTCACGGACGAAGCATCTCTCTGACCGCTGTCATATTTCTTACTTCCGGCGGCCTCCCGGCCGCCCTCCTCCGAGGCGGGCAGAGCCCGCCGCAAGTAGCGAGGTAAACGCACGATCCCCGAAGGCTCTCGAATTACTCGACATACATTAAGACAGTAGTGCCGTTCCCTGGGGGGGACAAAAGCGGGGGGTATCGGTACCGCGCCCGTAAGCGAGCAGCCTGCTCGCGCGGCCTTCGCCGCGGTGAAGCGCAGGCGGCCCGCTCCGCCGCCGCAGCCGGATTTCTTCACATAAAATATAGAGTTGCATATACTTGAACAGATGCGTTCCCTTCGACTTCGCTTGCGGAAGTGGCGGAAATTGCCTAAATTCCGCCGCCATGCCTCTGATCTGTCCATTTTTGAATCCTGAGCGGGCCGGAGACCTGTGAAACTTGGCTGCGTACATGGCGTGCCCTTTCCCTCGCTGGACGCCAACATCGTTCAGGTGGTGCAGATGTGCCGCGCGTTCGCGCAATGCGGACACGAGGTGACGCTGTTCATTCCACGCGCGAAGGGATTTGATTCGGATGAAGCGGCGCGAGCGGCAGGGCGCGAGTTGTACTGGGGAGAGTGGCCGTTTCGCGTGGAGTTTGTGCGGCAGGTGCGCGTTTTCGGACGGCTCGAGATGTTGGGCAGCGTGCCCTCCACACTAACGGCGATTCGACACGTGAAGCCGGATTTGGTTTACACCCTCAATCCCTGGACGATGCTCCCTTTGCCGCGGGCGGGAGTGCCGTTCGTGTTCGAAGTGCACGAAGAGCGCGTGCATCTGCGTGAGCGATTTCTCGACCGTTATTTGCGGCGGGCAATTGTGCGGGCCGCGCGCGGGCCGTCGTGCGTGATGGTGGTGGCGATTTCGGACGGGCTGCGCCGCATCTGGGAAAACTTCGGCGTGCCGTCCGAGAAATTGATGGTTGCTCACGACGGCGTGGAAATCGGGATGTTCAACCCGGAGATGAGCGCGGCCGAGGCGCGGGCGAAGTTGGGGCTTCCGAGCGCGCGGCCGCTGGTCGTGTACACGGGCGCGCTCAAGGCGGATCGCGGCGTGGATCAGATGCTCGACGCGGCGCGGGCGTTGCCGGAAATGGAGCTCTGTCTGGTGGGCGGCAAGGACGAGGAGATCGCTTTCTGGAAAAGCGAAGCGCAGCGGCTGCGAGTTTCGAACGTGCGCTTTGCGGGCCGCGTGCCGCACCGCCAGATTCCGCTGTGGCTGGCGGCGGCGGACGTGCTGCTCATGATGTGGACGTGGCGCGTGCCGACGATTCGCGGCTGCTCGCCGATGAAGGTGTTCGAATACATGGCGGCGCAGCGGCTGATCGTGGGGCCGGCGTTCCCGACTATCAAAGAAGTGTTGGAAAACGGCAGGGACGCGCTTCTCTTCGAGCCGGATAACACCGCGGCACTCGTTTCTACGCTGCGCGAGGCGTTGGCCAGGCGGAACGATACGGCGATGCCCACGGCCGCGCGAGCGAAGGCGGAACGCGAGTACACGTGGAAGACGCGAGCGGAAAAGATTTTGGGGGAGATCGAAAAGAGAGGGATGAGGGATGAGGGATGAATCCCGAAAACTTGAAACGTGAAACTTGAGACTTGAAAGATACCGCCGGGGCGGTTGATTCGCGGCGGCAGGCGTCTTCAGTCTTCGCCTGCCCCGCTTCTACCGCCGAGCCGGGTTAAGGTCTTTCGCAACCCGGCCGGAATCTTCGGTAGTGCCGCACGGCAGTGCGCGCCCGCGTCAGTGCAGACCCCCCTTTTGGACCTGTCTCGAAATAAGGTGAAGGCTGAGGGCCGAGAGTTGAACAGATGACTCAACGCTCTCAAAATTCTCAATTTGAACGACCCGATTCCGGCCGGGTTGCGCGCGTTCAGCGTTCATCATTCATCGTTCATCGTTTCCGAGACCCCCTTTTGTCCCCCTACTGAAGTAGGGGGAGAAAAGAGAAGAACTCCCCTTGTGTCCCCGCGTGAACGGGGGGAGATCAGTGGCGTGCAATGGCATAGCCGATGATGAACGAGAGTCGCGTGCCGTCCGGATTGGTGGCATAGACCAGATTAAGGGGTATGCTCACGCCGCCGTAGTTGAAGGTCTTTCCCGCGCCGACCACGAGCGAGGTGGGAGAGGTGTCTCCCGTTCCGGCGATGACGTTCGGGCCGAGACCGAACTCCCAGCCGCTGGGAAAGCGGATGCCCATAGCCATGGTGGCTCCCGGAATCACCTTGCCGTATTCGACTCCGGCCACGAGGGGCGTGAGCTGGACGACGAACTGCGGGCCGTCGCCGTCGGGGATGACCTGATACTCGAAGTGCCAGCCGAATTGGCTAAGCTGGCGGCCGATGCCCTGGCTATCGAGGTAGCGCGCGAGCGCGGTGTTGCCCGCCACATAGGTGACACCCAGACGCGGGCCGCCCAGATTCCTTCGCGAAAAGACCACTTTGCGATCAAAGTCGGGCGGTGAAGCCAGTGTGCTGCTCAGACCTGCCGCCAATAACAGCGCGGCAAGGACGAGGCGGATGATGGGGTGCAGTTTCATTTTTAGTTCCTTTCTTGCGGTTGGATTGGGGTGGGGCTGCATCCACCCTGCACCGTACATAGTCAAGAGGCGTGCCAGCACTTCAAACCGGTCTTAGTACTGTCCTTAGCGTTTTGCCGCCGCGCGGTTGCTGTGCGCTGCGCCTCACGCTCTGTGCGCTCCATCGGACAGAAGAACCCCCCTTTTCTCCCCCCGCCCGCGGGGGGAAAACAGAAATGATAGACACGCACACGCATCTTTATTATCCCGAGTTCGCGGCGGATCTCAATGAGGTGATTGCGCGGGCGCAGGCGGCGGGGGTGGAGAAGATCATCACCGCGGCGGTGGATCGGGCGACCGCCGAACAGTGCCTTGCGCTGGCCACGCGCTATCCGGGAGTGGTGTATGCCGCGGCGGGGGTGCATCCGTCGGATGTTTCGCGCGCGTCAGAAGACGACTTGCTGTGGATCGAGGCGGTGGCCGGTGATCCGGCGGTGGTGGCGGTGGGCGAAATCGGGCTGGATGTTTACCGCGGCGAGACCAATCTGGTCGAACAGGAAGCGGTTTTCGAGCGCATGCTGGAGCTCGCGCGGCGGGCCGGTTTGCCGGTCATCATTCATCATCGCGCGGCGGGAACACGGACGCTGGAGATCGTGAAGGCGCACGGGATCACGCGCGGCGTGTTCCACTGTTTCTCCGAGGACGCGGAGTACGCCAAGCGAGTGCTGGATCAGGGATTGTGCATCTCGTTTACGGGCAACATCACCTACAAGAATTCGCGGCTGCCGGAGGTGGCGCGGACGCTGCCCTTGGATCGCCTTCTGCTGGAAACGGATGCGCCGTTCATGGCGCCCGTTCCCTACCGGGGGAAGCGCTGCGAACCTGTTCATGTGCGCGAAGTGGCCTTGAAATTGGCGGAGATTCATAGCGTGCCGTTTGACGAAGTGGATCACGTGACCACGGCCGCGGCGCACGGCGTGTTTTTCGCCGGATGAGCGGCCGCCGGAAGGAAGCTTTGGCTTCAATCTCCTTTGTGGAGAAGCCCCTGCGCCGAGACGGTGCGGGGGCTGTTTTTTTTCGCGGAGAAGGGACCCCGATTACATCAAATTACTAGTGCCGTTTCCATAAAGGTTGTCTTGTTCTGACGTAGGGCGGGTCTGTGACCCGCTCTGGAAAGAGTCGGTCGCAGACCGACCCAGCTTGCTGACAAACCCCGCCAAAAATGACGGGGTTTGGTTATTAGGGCTTGGTGGCAGCCCGCAACTCTCTCATTTGGCTCAGTTGGTTCTCAGAAGTTCTCAGTTTGAGGACCCAACATACCTTCAAGAACACCTATATTTGTGCCGAGGGACTTTGTCAACAGCCTGAGTCGGTCGCAGACCGACCCTACAAGCGCGCAGACCTTAATGGAAACGGCACTAGCCCACACCCTCCCGGGTGTGGGGCTCCGCTTGAATCCCGATTCCGGGCACCCGAGCCGAACCCCCCTTTTGTCCCCCCGTGAACGGAGGGAGACCCGAGATTCCCCCCTGCGTTCAGACGAAGATTTGCACGGCTTCGAGGGCGGGGTCGAGCGGGTACTGACCGAGAAGACGCAGGAGATGGTAGGTGATGCGCGTGTTGGCGGGGATGATTTTCATGCCGGTACGGCTCCAGATGTCTTCGGCGAGCATCATGCCTTCCAGAAGATCGCTGATGCGGACGCGGCGGGTGTCCTTTCCGCTGACTTCGCGGCTGTACAGGTGCAGGAAGTTTTCCACTAATTTGACGAGCAGCGGGTCGTAGAGCCGCCGAGCATTCGGGTGAAAGCTCCGGCCACGCGAAGAACGCGCGAGCCGAGTGGAATTTGATGGGCCATGAGACCGGCCGGACTGCTGCCGTCGAAGTTTTCGAGCTGATATTCGACGATGGTGGCGGCGGCGCGGAGGGGCGGGAGTTCGCGCAGGACGCGCGCGCCCATCACCGGGTAGTGATCATAAGCCTGCTGCTCCACGGGGGTGCGATCGCGGCGGCGGGCGAAGAGCAGACGGTCGGGGAGTCCGAGCTTGCCGATTTCGCGCAGGCGGGCGGCCCGCGACAGGTCCTTCAGCTCATGCGGCGGCAAGCACAGATGACCTCCGATCCAGAGCGAGGCTTCAAGCACGCGGCCGGCGCGGTCGGCGTAGTCGGGGATGCGCATGGTGAGGAGATGTTCGAGCATGCTGATCATCTGCTCGACCACGCGGCCGCGGCATT
>JAPKYT010000084.1 GCA_026394155.1 bacterium
AGATGGCGCGCGCCACCACTTCTTCGTTGAAGGCCCACAGGTCTTCGAGCGAACCTCCGCCCCGCCCCACCACTAACACGTCGGCGATGCCTTCACGACTGAAGGCTTCGATGGCGGCGGCGATCTCGGCGGCGGCGCCGGGTCCCTGAACCTTGACGGCAGCCAGCCGCAACTGGGCAGCCGGCCAGCGGCGGGCGGCGACCGTGCGCATGTCCTGCAAGGCGGCGCCATCGGCGGAGGTCACCAATCCGACCACTCGGGGAAAGCGGGGCAGCGGACGCTTGCGTTCGAGGTCGAAGAGACCTTCGGCGCGGAGCTTCTGCACGAGGGCCTCGAAGGCCTTTTGCAGATCGCCCACTCCGGCCGGTCGCAGCAGCAGTACGATGAACTGATAGCGGCCGGCAGGCTCGTAGACCTCGAGATTGCCCCACGCCTGCACCTTGAGGCCGTCCTGCGGCTCGAAGGGCAAACGGGCGGCGTGCATTTTCCAGAGGGCGCACGGAATCTGCGCGCCGCCGTCCTTCAGCGTGAAGTAATGATGGCCCGAGCTGTGCCGCTTGTAACCGGACAGCTCACCCTCGATCCAGATGGTGGCGAAACCCTCGGCGATCACCCGCTTGATTTCGCGGGTGATCTCCGACACCGAGTAGATTTTGTTCTGGGACATCGGGGGGCGGGAGCCGCCGCGGGCCGAAGCCCGCGGCTTGGCGATCATGACCCGAAACGTTCGTCAACAAAAACGGAAGGGCCTTAATCGAAACCAAGGCCCGCTCCGGCAAAGGCGGCGACATCCCCCGGTTGAGAGATGCCCAAACGTGCCGCGAAACTAACGAAGTTTCTTCTTATGACGATTCTTGCGCAGGCGTTTCTTGCGTTTGTGGGTGGCCATCTTGTGACGCTTGCGCTTCCTTCCACAGGGCAAAGGCAAGACTCCTTTCTTTGGCGGCACGGCTCACGAGGAGTGCGCGCCGGTTAGACTGGACGCTATGGAGACAGAAGAGAATTGTGATTGGACGATCCTTGCCAGCAGGCAGACGGTCAGCGGACGCCCACGAGGTCAATGTACCGGGTGGCGCTGGCGAAGTTCGCTCATGCGGGCGCGAAACTCCGCCGCGGGCACGAAGACGGCGGTGGGCCGGTCGGGCAGGTCAATCTCGTGCACACCGTCGGGGGTGCGCAGATGCCTTCCCTTGCGGTTGACCGGTTTCCACACGCCGAAGCGGCGCAGTTCCACGCGCTCGCCACCGGAGACGGCCTCCATTACCAGAACCAACATGCCGTCCACCACCGCCTGAACTTCGGGCTTGGAGAGCCCGACTCCTACGGACAAACGATCTACCAAGTCCTGCTTGGTCATGTTCGCTCCTCAGCCCTTCGACCGCGGGGACCCTTTCAACCCACGAACTCCGGCACTGCGGCATCCCACCCGTCCCCCGGGCTTGCATAGAAATAAACCATCTATTCTTTACTGACGATGAGTTGCTGACCGGGATAAATGGTGCTGTCGCGCTCGAGCCCGTTCCAAGAGAGGATCTGGAGAGGATCCTGTCCGTAGTCACGAGCGATGGACCAGATGGTTTCGCCAGTCCGCACGCGATGAGTCTGCGGCGGCGGCGCGACGGCCTGCGTGGGGACTGACTGTTTCGGCGCGGGTTTCTGCGCCACTTCCTCCGTGGCACCGTTCACCCGAATACGGAGCTTCTGCCCGGGGTGAATGACGTCCGGATCACGCAGCTTGTTCTGGCGAAGAATTTCCTCGACCGGGACACCAAGCTGGCGGCTGATCTTGCCGAGCGTTTCCCCGCTGTGCACCGTGTAGACGATCTCACTGGCCGGCGCGGTGGAGGCCACGGCAGGCTCGGCCGTTGTCTTGGGTGTTGCCGGGGCCGCGTCCGCCGGCGGGGAAGCCGCGACCACGGTCACATCCGGAACCGGAATGATGATCTCCTGACCGACCCTGAGGCGGTTGGCGCGGACTCGCCGATTCTCGGGCTGCGCGAGGATGGCTTTGGTGCTGGTGTCGTACTTTCTGGCGATGGAGGCCAGAGTCTCGCCCGAGCGAACGCGATGAACTTGGGTCGGTTTCACCACCGTCTTGGGCATCACGGCCAGCCGGGTCTCGAAAGCCGCATCGGCCCGGCGCGGCAGCCGCACCGTCACCGGCAATCCGGTGGGAGTGACTCCCCGCACGAACTCGGGATTGAGATCGGCCACCACCTGTGGATCATGTCCGGCCGCCTGCGCCACGTGCTCGAGCTTGTAGGCGCCGTTGATCTGGACCCGCTCGCATTCGAAGGGGATTTCCTTCGGCAGGGGCGGGAAGCCGTACTGAGCCGGATTCCGGCAAATGGCGCGCGTGGCCAGATAGGCCGGGACATAGCCTCGGGTTTGCCGCGGCAGGCGGTGCATTCGCCAGTAGTCGCGAGTTTTGTAGCGGGCGATCTCGCGCGCGATGCGCCCTTCCCCGCAGTTGTAGGCGGCGAAAGCCAGATTCCAGTCGCCGAACTGCTCGTACAGGTTGCGCAGATAGCGGCAAGCGGCGCGAGTGGCGGCCTCGACGTGATAGCGCTCGTCATAGACGCGATCCACTCGCAGCCCGTAGATGCGTCCGGTGGAGGCGATAAACTGCCAGATACCGGCGGCGTGGGCGTAGGAGTGCGCGCGGGGATTGAGGCCGGACTCGATCATGGCCAGATAAAGGACGTCCTCCGGCAACCCCTCCTCGGCTAAGATGGGACGCAGCCGCGGGAACATGCCGGCGGTGCGCTCCATCCAGGCCGACATCACCTTGCGGCCCTTATTCATGAAGAAGGTGATCTGGCCGGCCACCTGCGCATTCATCGTCACCGGCACTTCCGGCAGCGGCGGCGCATTCGGCCTGATCACGGGCGGCTTGACGATCTGCTCCTCCACGGCCTTTTCCGGCAAGCCCTCCTCCGCGTCTTCGCGGGGAGTGCTCGTTTCAAGAACGGCGAGAGGGCCAGCCGTGGACGGCAGCTTGTCTACCGAGGCCAGGAAACGGTCGTAACTCTGAAGAACCTTGCGTTGAAAAGAGAGCACTCGCCGGGTGGGAACCTCGATGGCCGCCATGTCGAGGCTGCCCAACAGCTCGAGGGCCACTTCGTAATAATAGGCGGCAGCCTCACTGTCCTTGCGAAGTTCAGCGCGCTTGGCCTGCTCGTAGGCGTCGCGCGCAAGACTCCATTTCTCGCGCTCGGAGAGCTGGCCGGGATCAGGAGTGTCTTGACGCAGCTGAGGTTTACCGTTCTCGCCCGGCTTCTGCGCGGTGGCGGAGAGCGATGCACAGCCACAAACAAACAGCAGGATCGGCGCGAGCGCCGCAAGAGCAATCAGTCTGGATCGCACGAAGGCTCCGAAGGCTTGTGGGTCTTCGGGCTGGGGTCCGCAGAGCCTCCCAACCGTCACGGTTTCAATAATTTACGTACGAAATCGGAAAGGCAGACTTCCCCTGCCTTATCGGTACGAATGTACTTAAATTTTATGGCGAAATCAACTCAAAGCAGTTGCCAACCGCCCGCTGCGTCGGGTCTTGCCCCTCGGCCGGGTGCATGTTTCAGCCGGTGCTTCGCGTTGGGACATAAGATTCTAACATATTAAAAAAATTGCAATGGCGCAAGCGCGCGGACTTTGCGAGGCATCGGTGAGCGCTTGTGGATGTGGTGTACGGCTCGTATATTTAAGGTTTCGCAAAAGGGCTTTCTTGTGTCCCCTGCCGAAGTCCCTCCGCCCGATGCAGACCTTCAGCATCGTCTCGACTTTGTTCAAGAACGGTTGGCCGCCGCCTGCCGGCGCAGCGGACGCGATGGGGCCTCGGTGACGATCGTAGCGGTCACGAAGACCCTCTCATCTTTGATGATACGCAAAGCCTATGCCCTCGGGTTGGTGCACATCGGTGAGAATCGTGTGCAGGAAATTATTGATAAATTTGGGGATGCGGCCCTGTTGAGGGAGTGCCCGGGCCTGCAACTCCATCTGGTCGGCCACCTTCAGACCAACAAGGTGCGCAAAGCCCTGCAATGTGTGTCGAGCATTGACAGCGTGGACAGCCTGCGACTGGCGGAAATTGTTGATCGCGAGGCGGCACAGATGGGGCGACGGGTGCGGGCGCTGCTCGAGGTGAACACCAGCGGCGAGCAGCAGAAGTACGGTCTTGCACCGGAAGTCGTTTTGCCGTGCGCGGAGGCGATTGCCAAACTGACCAGCCTCGAGTTGAAGGGTCTGATGACGGTCGGCCCTCTGACAGACGATGCCGGCGCGGTTCGTGAGAGCTTCGCGCTTCTGCGCAGCCTCTTCGAGCAGGTGAAACAGAAGGTGAACCCTCCGCGGTGGAGCGTTCTTTCGATGGGGATGTCGGGGGATTTCGAGATCGCCATTGAAGAGGGAGCAACAGAAATCCGATTGGGAACCGTATTGTTCGGCGAACGGAGTGTGCCATGAGTCTTTCGCCGCTGGATATTACCAAGCATGAATTTTCGCGCGCTTTTCGCGGCTGCGATCCGGCCGAGGTGCAGGCCTTTCTGGAGCGGGTGAGCGACGAGGTTTCCGCCTTGCAGTCGCAGCTCGGCACGCTCAGCGAGCAGAACCGTGCTTATGCGGCCAAGTTGGGCGCATATCAGGACATGGAAAGAAACCTGCGCGACACCTTGGTGGCCACGCAGGAGAGTCAGAAGCTGGCCCGCGCGCAGCTCGATACCGAGAAGCAACAGATGCTGCGCGAAGCCCAGCTGGACGTCGAGCAGATGAAACTCGACGCACAGCGGCAGGTCGCCGGACTCCATGAGGAACTGCGGTCGCTCAAGCTGCATCGCGACGCCTACGTGAAAAGGCTGCGCTTTCTTCTCAAGGCGCAGACGGAATTAATAGACCTCATCGAAGAGGAATCTCCGGATCTACCCGATGACCGAACTCAAGCAGCAACTCGCCGAGACGCTTAAGGCTCTCGGCCCGCGGATCAAGCGCGCTCCCGAAGTGGGGATCATTCTTGGCACGGGCCTCGGCGGTCTGACCAAGGAGATCGAGAGCGACGTGGTCATTCCGTACGAGCAGATTCCGCACTTTGTCCACTCGACGGTGGAAACGCACGCGGGAAAGCTGCATTTCGGACGGCTGGCGGGAAAGTCCGTCATGGCCATGCAGGGGCGCTTTCATTATTATGAAGGCTACACCATGAAGCAAATCACCTACCCGGTGCGCGTGATGAAGGCGCTGGGGGTGAAGGTGCTTGTGGTGTCCAACGCCTGCGGCTGCGTGAATCCGCAGTACCGCGCGGGGGATTTGATGATTATGGAGGATCACATCAATCTCCTCGGTGATAATCCGCTTATCGGGCCCAACGACAACGATTTCGGGCCGCGTTTTCCCGACATGAGCGAACCGTATAGTCATCGTCTCATCGAAATCGCGGAGAAAGTGGCGATGGAACTCAAGATCAAGGTGCATCGCGGCACGTTCATCGCCGTGGCCGGGCCGAATCTTGAAACGCGGGCGGAATATCGCATGATGCGGCTTCTGGGTGCGGACGTGGTGGGGATGTCGTCGGTGCCGGAGTGCATCGTGGCCAAGCACGGCGGCATGGAATGCTTCGGCATGTCCATCGTGACCGACGAAGGCTTCGCCGATTGCCTGCAGCCCGCCGACATTCCGCACATCCTGAAAACCGCCGCCGACGCCGAGCCAAAAATGACCGCGATCATGAAGGGGCTGATCGGGAGGATGTGAAACCATGCCGATGCGACCGGAAATACTGCGCTGGATCGAACAGGCCGAAAATGACCTGCTCGACGCGCGCGCCACGCTGAAAGCTGAGCGCCATGCCGCCACCGCATTTCACTGCCAGCAGGCCGTGGAGAAGGCGTTGAAAGCGCTGTTCATGCTTCAGCGCGAGGAGGACGCCCCGCGCAGTCACTCCTTGGTGTTTCTCGGAAATGAGACCGGGACACTGAACCGCTTTGGGCATTTTCTACGGGAACTGACTCCCGCCTATATTGACACGCGCTACCCGGATGCAGCAATTGACTCACCGGAGGTGATCTACGGTGGGGATCGCGCGCGCCGTCTGTTTGAACAAACAGAAACGTTCTTCCAATGGATACGATCAGAGCTGGAAAAGAAATAGCGGCGTTCATCCGTGAACTGAGACGTCAGTTCTCGCCGGAGCAGATCATCCTTTTCGGGAGTCGCGCCCGCGGTGATCACTGGAAACCAAGCGACTACGATTTCATCATCGTCTCGTCGCGCTTTGCCGGAATCCACTGGCATGACCGGATGGTCCGTATCCTCAATCTCTGGAATCTGCCGGAAGGATTGGACGTGCTGCCCTATACTCCGCAAGAGTTCGCTGACAAGAGAGAGAATTCGTCCACGGTGCGCAGCGCGGTGCGGGAAGGGAAACTGATCGAGCTCTGAGATTCTCCGCGCTGCCGAGGCCGAGCCCAAAATGACAGCCATCATGAAGGGGCTGATCGGGAAGATGTAGAATATTGGCGGAACACGTGCTATATGACGACGAGTTCATAAGGACGCTGCCAGCATACCAGATTGGCCGCAACAATCAGCGTGTTGTGACAGTCTGTCACAGCAAGGATCCAACGGTCATCTCATTTCGTGCTGACATCGAAGAATGGTACATTGAGCACTACTCACGATTTCCAGATGCGTCAAAAGACGTTCACGATCGACTGAGAAGCGAGGAGGATGATCAGTACGTCGGTGCCTATTCCGAACTTCTCGTCTTCAGTGTGCTCCGTTCGGAGTCCGGGA
>JAPKYT010000065.1 GCA_026394155.1 bacterium
TACCGGCTGCGACGATACACCCTTGGGCATAGCCACTCTCCTTTGGCAAACACCACGCTGCCCAAAGATAACTCACCGCCAACAAAAAAGAAAGGGGCCGACCCGTACTTATGGGACAGCCCCTGCGTGATGCGTTCGTGCGAATCGGAGATCATCTCAGCAGCATCAGCTTGCTCACGCCCACATATTCGCCGGATTGCATGCGCACGAGGTACATACCCGAGGGCAAATCGCTTGCGTCGAAGATAACACCGTAGCGGCCTGCCGGATAGACGCTCGAAACCGGATGCGCGACTGCTTGACCCATGACGTTGTAAATCATGATATCCACCAGGCTTTCCTTCGGAACGTCGAACCGCAATTGGGTGCTCGGATTGAACGGATTCGGATAGCTTTGCCGGAGAGCGAACTCCGTCGGCAGCGAAGATGCGGGATCGTCCGCGGACTCGTCCCGTACCACTGCAACGTCCACCCGGATTGAACGCGGTGAGTCTGTACCGTGATAGGAGATCACCAACGTGGAATTCAAATCGGTGTTGGCCGGGTAGCCATGAGCGTCGGCATAAACCCGGATGGTGACCGTCTGATTCAGATTCAGGATTCCGGACGTGGGAGCCACAGTCAGCCACTGTGAGGTATCGCTGATCGAGTAATCCAATGGACATTGGCCGGTGGCAAGATTCCGGATAGTAAAGGTCGCGGAGTCGGTTCGTCCGGTGGGTATTTCGAAGGTCAGGGATGATACGCTGAACCGCGCGTTGGGTGTTCGCAGCCGCATGTCCTCGGTCAGTGGAATGTTCGCCTCAATCACCACATCCACGGTCACGGGGCAGAAATTGGCATGTTCGAAATGCAGCGTGTAGGTTCCCGGTTCCAGACGAAGCATATAGTGACCGCCTGCGTCGGTGACCGTCGTGACCGAGGTTTCGGCGGCACTGGTAGCCCAGACCGCGCAATCCTGGACGGGAATGCCGCTGGTGAAGGTGGCGACAGTTCCTTCCACGCTGCCCGCCGGGCCGCCCCAGAATTCCACAGCGCTTTGCGCCGTCGGCGTCCAAACCGCAGTGGTTCCCTCCGCCATGAGCTGGACGCCCTCGGTGCCAGCCGCGTTTTCCAAACCGATGGTGCAGGAAGTCTGCAATGTCGGCAGGGATTGGTATTGGTATCTCACCGAACCGTTGTTGCCCAGAATGATCTGCATTTGAGAGTAGGGGTCGGACGTGTTGTATCGTATGGCGTTCCAGGTGATGATGAAGCGTCCGTTCGTCGGATCGGACAAGTACTTCACCCAACCCGACGTGATAACCAGATCGTCCCAGAAAAGGTACAGGGCAGCATTGGGATCGGCGGTGTTGGGAATCTGGACGTTGAACCGGTTGGTTGAAGTGCTGGCGCTGAAGGTGAGCCAGCCGTTGGTGCAGACGCGGATGCTGTTGTACGTGGTGCCGTAGTAAGTGAAGCCGAAACCGATAGGAAATGGCCCGAGATTGATGTCGTCGTAGGGGGATGGGAAGGGGATGGTCGTGCCCGTCGTTGAGATGTCAACCCACTCATAGGCTACGGGCTGCCACGGCGACTGCACGATGCCGACGGCGCTGACGGCTGCGCCGATGTTCGGCACTTCATCCAACGCCCGGAGCGACCAGGTGTACACCTGCGTCGGAACCGGAGGAGTGTCGGTATATTGACCCACACTCGGTGCAACGCTGTCGAGCAGAACGCTGTTGCGGTAGATGTAGATCTTCACCAAGTCCGTGCACGTTGTCGTCGCACCATCCGCATTCTGGGCGTTCACCGTCGGATCCGTCCAACTGAGCCGCATCGTCGTGCCCCAAGGCGTCAACGAAAAGTTGGTGGGTGCGCCCGGAGCCAGATTGCAGCGCGCATTGTTGACGACGTTCGATGCGGCGGATTCCTGACTGTCATCATACAGCGCCTTGACGTAGTAAGAGTGCGTCTGGTTTTCCGGCACATTGGTGTTATCAAACTGCAAAACCGTGCCGGCCACGGTCGCCAGCAGCACGCTGTCCCGGTAGATACGATAGTTGATGACCTCGTCGAGCGTGCGGTCGCGGCCGCGCGGCGCCGAGGCCCTCATTTCTGCACCCTGGTCTTCTTTGGCAGACGAAGCAGCTTTGGAAGACAGAACCGCGCCGGCAGAACCGGGAGCATCCGATCCATTGCCGCCGAATGCATCGAGAGCGGCCATGGTTCCCGGCACGGCCCAGGCCAAGCGGATGCGTTCGTCGAAACGGCCGTCGGCGGTCAGATTGCGCGGGGCCGGATGTCCTGCGATGACCAGCGCCGTCCCGGAGCGGTCGGACTCCACCGGTGATCCGGAGACATTCGTATCAATCGCCGCCACCGAAAAGTGATAGCCGCCCAACAAGTCAATGAGCGTGTCGCTGGCGGCGGAGTTGGTTCGTCCGATGACCGTCTTGAGCAGCGTCCACGTGCTTAACGAAGACGGTTTACGGTAAACGCGATAAGCGTCAACCAGTTGGTCTGGCGAATCAGCCCAATTCATGGTGACGATCTGAGTGGCTGTGTTGATCGTCGCGACAAAACCCGTGGGAGCCGACGGATTATTGCGCCGCAAACTGAAGGACAGATTCGTCACGCCGGTATCGGGTACGACGGCGAAAACGGTGTCGGAGACGAAACCCGTCAGACGGGCGACGAACCGCCGATAGCCGACGGCTACGGAATCCATTCGCCATGAACCATCGGTCAAGGGATGCACCGACGGTTGGTTTGGTCCCGAGGCAGCAACCGTAACATTGGTCATGGTCCCGTTGCCGCCGTCGAATACGACGTTCCCGGACACCGGAGCTAAAACCGGCTGAGGC
This sequence comes from bacterium, assembly GCA_026394155.1. Taxonomy (GTDB): domain Bacteria; phylum Electryoneota; class RPQS01; order RPQS01; family RPQS01; genus RPQS01. The sequence goes on from JAPKYT010000065.1 coordinate 2,850, forward strand.
GCAAAAATCTGTATCGCCGAACCCATCATGGGAGACCAGACGCCTGACCCGTTGTAGAGAAGCATCAGTGCGCTCGTGCCCGCGGCGCTTTCAACGCCCAGAGTGAAGGAGCTCTGCACGGGCGGCAATGACGAGTATTGGATGGTGATTGTGCCGTTTTGTTCGAGGATCACTTGGAACTCGAATGTCTCCGCACCGCCGCTGTAAAGTTGACAGCGCCATGAGACCGTGAACCGTCCCGGCTCAGTTAGGTATTTCACCCACTGACCGGAGCCTGCAAGCACATTCAAGTCATCCCAGAACGGATAAATGGCGGCGTTGGGTTCAGCCGGAGCGGGAAGCGAAGCATTCACGCCGGTGACCGATGTCGTGCTCAGAAACGAGAGCCAGCCGTTCGTACAGACGCGAACCTGCGAATAATTACTGCCGTAGAAGGGGAACAAGAAACCCAAAGCAATGGCGCCGCTGGTCGCATCATTTCCCGTTACCGCGCTCGTACCTGTTGCCGAAATATCAACCCAGTCGAACAAGGAATTTTCCCAGGGGGGGAGTACGGAGCCGATGAAGACTCCGGCCGGGCCGGCATTCGAGGCTTCGTCCACGCCGCGCACAGACCACGTGTACAAGCTGGTGAGGAATTGGGGCGAGTCCACATACTGATTGACGTTGCTGGCCACCGTCCTCAGCAGGGTACTGCCGCGATAGACCCGCAGGGAATCCAGGTCCACGCACGGAGAGCCGTCAGCATTCAGCGCCGGGTCAACCCAGGTAATCCATATGGTGCTGTCGGGCAGCAGCGACTCGCCGGTGACGACCGGCGCGCCCGGCGCCATCGCCGGCATTGCTGTGACTGTATCGGAATGAGGCGACTCCGGCCCGCTGGCGTAGTGAGAAGTCAGCCAATAGGTATAGGTCGCGCCTTCGCTAACATAGTCGTTGTAGGAAAGTCCCCCAGCGTGTGCGACGTCAACACCGTTGCGGTAAACAACGTAGTAATCGGGATCATCCAGACTCGAACGGCCACGATGATCCAAGGATACGGCTTCCGCGTGAGGCATCCGCGGGCCCGTCGCATAACTCAGGCGGCTTGCCGTCAGCTGGGCAACATCTTCGGCGGACAATTCGTCAAGGTATGTCAGTTCCGCCGACGGCGCGCGCTGGGCTTCCAACCGAGTTTCCGCTGTCGCGGCAGAGTTTTCCCAACCAGACGGGCTTAATTCCACGCTTTGCGTTGCCGTGCCTTGAACGACGGCGTGCATCAACGGAATCGCCATGACCGCCGGCTCAAAGGTGGTCCACAGCCAGGGATCGGCCGCGAAGAAGAAGGTGTTGTTCACAAATGGCGATTGTAAATCGCCGCCAATACTAAGCGACCAGTCGCCGATCTGTCTCGCACCCACGTAGAAAATGCCGTTGGCAAACGTGCGCGGCGTCGTCAGATAGAAATCGCGGAAGCTGTTCAACGGTAATTCGATGGTAGCATTCATCATGTCCAACGGCGTAAATGTAGGTCGGCCCGATCCGTTGTCCGCGAACAGTCCAACCTGAAATGCGTCGCCGGAAAGCGCCGCGCCGGTGAAGTAGATGCGGATGCGATGCACCGTGACCGCGCCCGTCGTCTGAAATCGCGCGGCAATCCAGCCGAACAGCGGCTGGGAAGAGAAGCCGATGCCGCTGACTTCCGGTGAACTGGTGCCGTTGTCGTAGCTCAACTCCTCCATGGGCGGATCGGTCGGACCAACCCAGGTCAATCGCACATGGTCATCGAAGTCGGCACGCGCGTGCAGCGATTGGGGCGGCAGCGAACCGTAGGTGACTTCAACCCGATTGGAATGGGCGGACTCGATGGCCGGAGCGATGACGTTGGTATCCACCGCCGTGATGACGTAATGGTAGGTCGAGAGTCCGGTGAGCGTATCCGCGCCGAACGACTGGCTCGGACCGTAGATCACCCGCCTGAGCACATACGATGAGTCTGACGCGAGCTTTCGATACACCCGGTACAGATCCACGTCGGGATCCGGCGAGTCGGCCCAATCCAAAGTCACCACCCCTGTAACCCCATCAAGGCTGGCCGTCAGGCCGGTCGGAGCGGAAGGAGCTGCTCGCCGCACGATCATGTCCGCGTTCGAGACATCTCCCGACACCAGAACGTTCAGGGTCGTCTGTTGATAGCCGGTCAGCGTTGCGAAAAGGATTCTCTGGCCGAGTTGCACATTCTGAAGTGTGTAGTTGCCCAAGGCGTTGGGACTGGCCGGCTGCCCGCCGAATCCGTTGGCACGGATGACGGCTTGTGTCACAACACCAGCGCCGCCGTCGAGCGCAATCGTGCCGCTGACGGTTGCCCCGCCGCCGGCCTGAAGTCCCCAAACGGACAGATCGTCAAGGTAGAAACCGGGATAGTTATTCGCCGTAGGATCAGAGCCGAAAGTGAACTTGAAGACCGGCGTTAGGCCCACGAAATTACTCAGGGGCAGAACGAAGTAACGCCAGCGGCCCGCCACCAAGCTGTCCCCGACCGCGCTGCCATTCCAAGTTGGCTTACGTTCACCGATGCACGTGTTCTGCACCGTCATGAACGTGTCATCGTAAGCACCAATGAGCGGTGTGAGAATTTGCCAAGTCGCGCCGCCGTTGGTGCTGATCTGAAAATTGCAGCCGTCGTAGGTTCTCGGTGTTGTGCCTGTTGTGCTTTCGCTCTTGTACCATCCCCAGAAAGCAAGCGCGGCATCTGTGCCGGCCACGGGCAGCCCGGCGGCCAGTTCGAGTTGATAGCACGCATTGTTGGCATAATTGCCGGCCAGCACCGTGCCCCATAGCTTGCTGCCGCTGTGAGCGGCGGGACCGTTGGCGGCCGTGGGAACACCCCATTCCCAGCCGCCGGTGGAGGGTGTTGCCGTCCAAGCGCCGTCGCCGAGTTCAAAATCCTCCTGATAATTGTACACGGGAGCGGTGACGTTAGCGGTCACGGACGTCGGCAGACTGCGGTAGTTCGTATTCCAGGCATAGACCGTATAGCCCACCGAGCCTAACTGTGTATTGGCGTGGGCATAAGTGGCGACGGCGGCGCCAACACGTTTGAGAAACGTGGCTCCCTGATAAATGTCGCAGCTATCCACCCCGATTGGCGCGCCGTAAATGTCGGTTGTTGCATTTGTCCACGTCAGAATGACATTCGTGCCCAAGGTGCCGGCGATAAGGTTGGTCACCGGATTGGGCGTGCCCGCCGCTTCGCCCAAACGGTAGGCGGAAGGGGCCGCGGGCACGGTTCCCGTGCCGTTATAGCACATTTGCAGGCCGTAGGAACCAGCGGAGTCTTCCATGCCGACCGTGCAGGAAGTGCGGACAGCGAGGGCCTTGTACTGGTAGATGACACGGCCGTCCGGGGTCAGGATAGCCTGAAAACTGATCGTATCGCTGGTGCCGAAGCGGCGGCAACGCCAAGTGACGATGAAGCGGTCGGGGGTCGTGGTGGTGTCGGTAAGGTACTTGATCCAGTCACCTTGGGCCTCGTCAACCATGAGATCATCCCAAAACACGTAGAACGCGCCGTTCGGTTCGGCGGCGCTGGGAATGGCCGTATTGGCTCCCGTGTTGGCTGTGCTGTTGAACGACAAGAAGCCGTTGGTGCATATCCGAATGGCGGTCTGGGTCGTGCCGAACCAACGGAAGGAAATGCCCAGCGGGATCGGGCCGCTGGTTGAGTCGTTGCCGCTGATCCCGGTTGGCTGGCCGGTTGTGGAGATGTCCACCCAAGAATACGTGTAGGTCGCCGCCGTCCATACATCCAGAGACTGGCGGCCTCGTTCATGTTGGGCATCTTGCGACGTTTCGATGGCGGCTGTGCCGGCGAACGTCGCTGCGGCGAACGCGAAAAAGAGAGTGATCGCCGTCAAACCGGCGCGAAAATAAGTCCAGAACTTCATGGGTTTTCCTCGGGCGGGTCCGTGTCCTCAAACTTTTAATCTACGCTCTTTTTGGCAAGGAGTCAATATGGAATCGCTCCTTCGCCGGGCGTCCGCGCACCGCTCCGGTTTGTTCTGCGTTACAGAGACTTAGGCAAATTGGGACTGTGGCGGGATGTTTTCGGTCAGTTTCTGAATCAAGCGGCAGGAGTCCGCTTCTCGTTCGGCCCCTGGCACGGCAACGGCTGTAACACTATTAAAGTCAATGGCTCCCCGCTGAGGCACTCTGCAGATCGTCCGCCCGCGCGCGAGAGCACGAAATAGCGGCGGCCGGTGCCTTCGCACCGGCCGCCGCGGTTAGGCCGCTGACGCACCCGCAGGCCTTACGGCGTGCAGGTCGTGATAGTCAGCGAGTAGTCCATGATGTCCGGCGCGGGCCAGTTGTCAACCATGGCGTAGTACGTGCCCGGACTATAGGCTCTGCACGGAATCGTGAGCGTTTCCGATGACGTGGACTTGGTGCCAGCGATGCAGGTACCCTG
>JAPKYT010000107.1 GCA_026394155.1 bacterium
CAAGGCGGCCGCTTTGAATTCGTCACGCACCTCCGGCGTGAACAGCTCGTAGAAATGCACTTTCCCCACGATCTCCTGAGGCGTGTAGCCCAGAATCTTCTCCACGACCGCATTGGAGTAGGTGTACAAGCCCTGCGCATCCACTTCCCATATCCACTCGCCCGCGCTTTCGGCGACCTGTCTGAAGCGCTCCTCGCTTTCGCGTAGCGCCTCCTGTATCCTCACCCGTTCCGTGATATCCCGTTCCACCGTCAGGAGCAGGTCCTTCTGGCCTATCCTGACCATGGTCCCCCTGCTCTCGACAAGGAACTCGGAACCGTCCTTGCGCCGGTGCCGGGCCTGAAAAGTCGCCGCGGGGTCAGAGCCTATAAGTCGTTTTCTCTCCAGAATAACTCGAGGCGAGAGGTCGGGATCAATAAGCGTGACGGGCTTGCCCACCATTTCGGCGCGGGAATACCCACAGGCACGAACGACAGCCTCGTTGACGTCTACGATGATCGGCAACCCTTGCTCATCGGGCTCGAGCACGAGTATGTGATCGCCGACATGGTCGAACAGAGTCCGGTAGCGCAACTCGCTTTCCCGCAGCGCGGTCTCGGTCCGAGTCTGCGCCTGATAGAAGCGTCGCGTCATCAGCACGATCACGATCCACACCGCGCTGAGCATCAGCACAAAAACGGCGGTCACCAGCGCAATAATCAGCAGGTAGTGGGTGAAGCGGTCCGCGAGCTCGGCCCGGAAAACCGTCAGTTGGCGGGTGGTTTGATGGACGGCTCCGTGAAAATCATGATCCGCCCGCGTGTACTGAGGAGCGTGCAGCGCGGCCAGAGCCGAATCGGGATATCCGGCGTCCACCCAGCGAAACACCTGCAGCTCTGATGCTTTGAGACGGTCATGCGCGCGACGGATCGCCGACAAAGTTCCCGGAACCGGCTCGCGGCCCGGAGTGCTGTCGAAGGACTGAAGGATATCGTCAATGCTGCCACTGATCCGGCGGTGGTCGGCCTCCGCCGAAGGGTCGCCGAGCGAAACCGCCTTGAACATGACGCCGGTGAGTTGTTCATGCAGATCGGACACCTCCTCCACCAGCCCACCAAGCCGGGCCGCCGAGCGCGTGGCTTCATGCAGCCGGTGGTGAGCCAGTTGCACGTTGACGGCAATGACCGCAGAAAAGAGTGCGGTCGCACCGACGGCCGCAGCTAACACTAAGCCGGGGCGAAAACGGCCGGGATGGGTGAGACGAGCTATCCACTCTCGCATGGCTTCAACCTTGTTCTTTTCCGGAGAAGCGTGGGAAACTCAAGCGTGCACGGACTTGCGCTCTGCTGGGACCGTTTCAGCGCGGTGGCCATTTGGCAACACTGTACCACTATCGCACCTATAGAGACCCGGAGCAATAATCTTTCCAGATGACCCTCGCGTAAGGTTCGCTCACTCAGAAAATACAGGTTGTTGCGACGGCGCAACGTCGCCGCGCACAAAAACGCGCACAATGCACAAGGAAGAAGGGAGAGACTCAGAAGAAATGAGGATGCAGGTGATTGAGAGAGGAAAGAGCCGGGCGGGAATTCTGAGAAAGGGGAATTAATTAGACCCCTGTGTGCTCGAGGTTGCCGGGGTCAGGAATAGTTGAAGAGAAACTTTCAATATCCGTATTTGCAGTCGCTTGACCGGTACGGTTAAGAAGTGGTTATTCACATATCCACATGTCGCGCTGTGGATACGAGAACCTCGCTGTTATCGGTCTCTCGACCGGCAACGCACAGTTTTGTTCGCGGAAGTGAATCTCCAGATTCACCTCACGAAGACACTCAATGTGGCAGTCACTGCGAATCGAGCTTGACGCTGATGGCAACTCCGTCACCGATGGGAAGCCAAACAGAGCGAAGCCGGGGATGAACGGCCAGCGCGCGGTTGTAGTCGCTCATCGCCTGTGCCCAATGCGCAGCCGACGCGGGCAAAGTCATCACCGGAAACAGGACATCGTCCGAAACGAGCAGCCCGCAAGGCTCGAGCCGGTCCACCAAAGCATCGAGCAGGGGCAGGTAATCTTCTTTGCCGCCGTCCTGAAGAACCATTTCGAATGAGTTATCGAGTCCGGCAAGAATCTGCCTTGCGTCACCCGTCACCACATTCACCGTCTTCTCCAGTCCGCAGGCGGCGAGATTGTCGCGGGCGGCCTGCACCAGAGGCTCCCGGCACTCGATGGTCCACACCTGTCCACCGTAGGTTGCGGCCGCGCGGCCCAGAATGCACGCGGAATAGCCGAAGGAGGTGCCGATTTCGAGAATCCGCCGCGGGCGGAGTGCCCGCACCAGCACGTCCAGCAGCGCCGCCACGTGCGGGCCCACCGTCGGCTGAACCCGCTCTCCCGTCAGCTCTTCTGCGGAGAAGGCAAGAGCGGCCGGCGGCGCGTGCAGCGAGGCGAGATAATCCAGAGCGGCGCGCGCATCGTACGCCGTCTGAAAGAAACGCCCATCAGCGGTCATGGGCGAGCGCCACCTCATGAAGCGCCCAGTACTTTCCGTCCAGATAAGTGATCTGTTCGTCGGCATGAAGGTGCGGACGGTTGGCCGCGTGAGCGGGAATCTCCTCGCCGTGAACGGCCAGGACTTCGGCCACGAACAGATGATGCGAGCCGAGTTCCAGCTCATGCCGCACGCGGCAGGCAAGGGACAGATGGAATTCCGCGATCATGGGCGTGTCCTTCAGCGGCGGGCAGGGCACCGCGGTCAGCCCTAATTCGCGAAACTTGTCGTGCCGGCGGCCGGACACCGTTCCGCAGTGCACCACCGCCTTGAGATCGGAAACACACGGAATGTTCACCGAGAAGGCGCGGTGCTGCTGTATGAGATGATAACTGTAGCGGGATTCCCGCACCGCCAGCCCCACCATGGGTGGTTCCGAACAAACGGTCCCGAACCACGAACAGGTGATGAGATTGGGCTTTTCCAATGAGCCGCAGCCGATGAGCACGGCAGGCGCGGGAAAGCCATGTACAAAGGGAGGCAGAACAGTCTTCATGGTTCAGTCCGAGGAAAGATGCGACGTTACCAACGGTTGTGTCGAATTTTTTCCGGGTCGAAGCGCCGCACGGGTGACAAGGTCTCACCCGGATAGCCGAGCGGAACGAGAGACACAGGCACCACGTACTCCGGCAGCGCGCAAAGTTCGCGCATCTTGGCTTCCCGTTCCGGCCGCGGATGAATCCCCACCCAGACCGCGCCCAAACCGCAGGCGTGAGCGGCCAGCAGCAGATTCTCGGTGGCGGCCGCGCAGTCGAGCACCCAACTGCCCTCATGCTTCTGGCGGCGCAAGTCGGCGCACACCAACACTGCCATCGGCGCCTCGGCCAGCATCTTCGCGTGCGGATGATACGCGGCAATCCCATCCATGAGGGCGCGCTCGGTGATGATCACGAATTGCCACGGTTGCTCGTTGCCCGCCGACGGCGCGTTCATGGCCGCCGCCAGCAGAGTGTTTAACACCTCCTCGGGCACGGGCTGGGGTGCATACCGGCGGATACTTCGCCGGGTGAATATGGCGTCCAGCGCATCCATGCGTGCTCCCTTATCTGATCTTACGTGGGCGGTGCGAGGCGCGTCCTCCCCTCGGTTCGCCTCACCCCGTAAAAGAAGAACCCGCGACCAACGGCGCGGGTTCCTCACACACCAAACACCACCGAGGCGCTACTGCAGTCCCTGCAGCATCCACGGCATGACCGCCTCCATGAGGGCGTGCACTTCGCTCTCGACGCAGAAGTAGAGGGGCACTCCGAACACCGCCACCCGGAAGCTCTGATAATACAGATAGGCCGTGGGGCGCCCTTGGAAGGGACTGGTGAGGGAGTCGGAAACGACCATGCGCCCCAGAATCAGACACTCGCCGCTGGGCTGGAATGTCCAGCACTTGAGCAATTGCCCGTGGTAGGAAACCGGCAGTTTGCTGGCATCAAAGCGGCAACCCGGGAACTCTCCGCTGCCGTCGAATCCCAGAGTCGTGCGCGCCGTGTCGCGACGGCCTTCATAGAGACGCAGGTACTTCCGGCCGAATGACGAGCTGCTGAACTCGACGGAGTCCGCCGTGCCCGACCAGCCGCCCAGAACGTCCCAGCCGGAGATAATCAACCGCCCGCCGCGATCCAGAAACTCGCCCAGAATCCGCGTGTTGTTGCCGAGCTGAAGGTTGGCCTTATCGTCGCCGTGCCACAGGATCACACCCGCGTTGCGCACGTCATAGGGAGAGACGTAGGAAGTCTGACCGACCTTGTGCGTGGCATAGTCAATCTGGAAGGTCTTCCAGCCCTGCATAACATTCGCGTAGAACTGATCGGCCTGCGCATCGTTGGGCGAGCCGGGGTTGCCGTTGCCGTCGGCCGTTTCATCCACCACGATCACGTCGTCGGTCAAGCTCTGCGTCACGATGCGGATGAAATAGAGCAGGGTGTCGCTGTACGCGCCCGCCGCGTCGCGCGCCATGAAGCTGAAGTCGTAGTCCTTCGGTTCGGCGTCGGTCATGCTCACCACCGGATCCGCGCTCCAATTGCTCCATTCGCCGTCGCCCAGCCGCCAGCGGTAGGCGTTGATCTCGCCGTTGTAGGCCGCGGCCGAGGCGGAGAATTCCACGCGCGTCTCCACCCCGGTTCGGGTGGAGAGATACACCGACCCGTCGGCGTAGAACCGGTCAGCGCCGTAGGTCGCCGTCACGGTCGTGTCCATGCCCGGCCGGAACCCGTCGGCCACTGTGAAGTGCAGCGAAATGATGGGGCTTTCAGCGCCACCCGCGTCTTTCACTCGCGCAAAAAGGGTGTGCGGCCCGGCTGTCAGCGCCGTGTTGGGAATGCCATGCACCCCTTCGGGGAAATTCGCAGAGTCCGCGATGATTTCCGGCCCGGCAAACAGGTACATCGAGTCCCGGCGCCAGCCCATCCACCCGCTGAGACTGTCGTCCAGACTCAGGTCGTAGTAGGAGAAGGACGCATTGGTGTCCTTGGCCTGCACCGTCACCCGGAAGGCGTGACCGACGGTGGCCCCTTCGCCGATGGACCCGGCTGCATCAAAGGAGGCCGTGGGCGCCCAGTTGATCACATAGAACTCGCGCTGCGCCGTGTCCGACAACAGACCCTCATTATCCACTGCCAGCACCGCAAAGGTGTGCGCATATATCTGCTCCGTCACCGGCGCGGCGAATGCGATGGTGGTGTCGGTGGCCGTGGTGAAGGAAATACGGACGCCGTCCACCAACAGGTAGTAACCGACCACCTGACCGTCGGCGTCGTTTCCCCACCAGCCCAGATGCTTGTTGTGCTCCACGGTGTCGCCATCCTGCGGAGCAACCGAAAGTTCGACGGCCGGACGCTGGTTGGGCTTGGGACTTCCCGGATTTTTGGTCTCACAGCCCACAAGCCAGAGGGCCAGTCCGACCGCCATGATGAGCAACACATTCACGTGTTTCATTTGTCGAACTCCTCTAACTTGATCACCATTCCAGTCCGATGGCGAAGCGGTGCGGTTGCCCCTTGAGCTGATCCGCGCCGTCCATCTTGCTCACCGCCTCGGTCAGACGGCCCCAGTACGAGTAGGCGTAGTCGAACTTGACCTTGTAGCCGTCGAACACCGGAATCAGCAGGCCGAATCCGGCGGCGAAGCTCTCCTCGTCGTAGGCGAACTTGCCGCCCAACCGCAGGAACAATTGATTGCGATAGCCGCCTTCCGCGCCGATGTTGAGCCGCTCGCGGTTGTCGTTGGGATGATTCATCTCCACCGAAAACTGCGCCGCGTAGTCGGGATGCTTCGCGATTCCGAGCAGCTCGTACACATCGAACGCCACGCCCAGCCGGAACACGGTCGGCAGACTCGCTCCTTCATACTTCTGCTCGACCAGCACGTTGTCGTTCTGAATGCGGTTGCGGTAATCCAGAAACGCCCCCGAATACTTCACGTCGGGACCGAGATTCTGAATGGCCATGCCCAGCCGCATGGAGCGTAAGTCGGTCTTGTAGAGCGTGCCCAAGTCCACCGCCACGCCGTCATAGGTTTCATCTTCGAGCCGGCTGTGAAGGTAGTGGACGTTGGCGCCGAGACTGAAGCGATCCGTCAGCTTGCGCGCATAGCCCGCGCCCACCACCAGATCCCAGGCATTGAAAAACTCGCCCGTGCCCTCGGGGCGCTCCCAGGTCCGCACCTTCATGTCGTTGGTGAAGAGATTAATGGCGTGCAGCGACACGGCTCCGTAATCCCCCCACTGCCGCGCGAAGGCCACCGAATTAAGATGGACGTCGGCCGGCATGTTGATCTGGGAGAAGAGCGCTTGCTGGCCCTTGATCTCGGTGAGCGCGCCGGGATTGCTCCAAACCGCTTCCACGTCCCGCGCCGTGGCGGTCATGGCGTTGCCCATGGCGATGCCGCGGACTCCCTGCGCAATTTTCAGCACCTGCAAGCTGGTGGTGCCGATCTTTTCCAGTGCCCGCGCCGGTACGGCCAACAGGCAAACCGTCAGCGCCACGGCCAGGGCGCGGCCCAACCAGCGATGTGTTCGCCTCATGGTGTCACCTCCTCGTAGACCAACACCAATGTCCCGGTGACGCGGGAACCCGGCCCGGTCACCAGCACATGCAGGGTATGCGGTCCCACGGACAGGCAGGGCAGCGACAGACCCGTGAAACACTGCGTCCAGTTCACCTCGAGGCTGCGCGTCGGATTAACCGGATCGGCCGCCGAGAACTTGTCGAGATTCAGCGCAAAGCCGCGTCCCTTCATGCCCGGCAAAGCGGTGGTGGAGTCGCCGGTGGCCGCGGCATAGATGGCCTGCCCGCCGAGGAAGCCCGTCGAGTCGAAGGCCGCCTGCGGGTAGCGGGCCGTGGTGTCGTCGTCCATCCAGATGGCCAGCCGGTAGCGATCATCTAACAGATGTCCCAGCGAATCGCGTTCGAGGCCCAGCCGGATGGTGTCGGCCATAGCGGCCGTCCATTTGTCGGTCCAGACAATGAGATCCGCCTGCAAGTGCTCGATCAGCGCCGCCAGGCCGAGGGTGTCCTCGGGGGAACAGCTGTCTGGATGCATCCGGCACAGGCTGTCCACCAAGAGCGCGCTGTCCAAGGAGAACTCACGCGCGAAGACCGTAGCCTGATAGAGGGTCAGGCTGTCGGTGAGCTTGGGCAGCGAGTCGCCGGTGACGGTCTCGCGCCGCAGGATGTCGGCATCGGGCGTAATGAAGGCCACCAGAGTGAGGCGCGCCGGGTGATCCACGCCCAATTGCCGGATGGGAGCGAGAGGCTGACCCACCGTGAACGGCGCCGAAATCTTCTCGCTGTCCGACACCGCACCGTTCCAGAGCGTGATGGTCTCCGTGTATCCGGGAGAGGCCGGTGCCAGCGGCTTGCTGCGAGGATCGGCGCAACCTCCCATGAAGGCCCATAGGCTTGCGGCGATGAGAACGGCGGCCACGGCGCCCCACGGGACGCCGGCACGTTCGCCCCGGCGCGGGCAGAAGTGCCCGGAGTTGTGTCCAGTCTCGTTCATTTGATCACCACAAATTTGTCAATGAACTGCTTTGAACCGTACTCCACGGTGTAGTAGTAAATCCCGCTGACGATCTCCTGCCGGTTCTGAGTGATCATGTCCCACTGGTCGTACTCGGTTCCGTTGGTGTGCTGCAGGCTCGCCAGATGGTCGCCGCCCAGACTGAAAATGCGGATGACGCACTCGCCCGCTCGCGTCGCGGGTGGCAGACCCATGAAGTAAAGCTTGCGCGGGTATTCCAAGAGTCCCTTGGTGGGATTCACTTGCCCGCCCTCCTCCCCCGCGTGGCTGCCCTTGTAGGGATTGGGGAAGACATACACTCCCGACAGATCGTTGGGCGCGCCCGTGTCCGCGCGACGGGCGATGAGCGCGGTCTGCACGTTGCCCGTGCGACCCGAATAGAGGATGCCCGCCCCCACCTCGCCTTTGTCGAAGGCCCGCACCGCATAGTAGTAGGTGTGGCCCGGAATCAGATCACGATCTTCCCGGTAATACTCGAAATGACGGTCCGCACCCTCTCCCACCCACGTGCAATCCTGCGGCATGCCCAGATTGTAGTTCTGCCATTCGAACTCGCGCCGACTCGGATCCACCACCACCACTAAGGAATCCGGGAAATCCGGGTACGGGTAGGTGTGGAGCGTGTCGAGCCGGTCTATGCGGTCATAGGACGCGATGGTCTGCCAGCGGATTTGATCGGTGGAGCGCTCGATGATGTAGCCCTCGAAATCGGCGCGCTGGCTGATCACGTCCACCGACGACTCGGAGTTGGGCAGCCAGCGGATGCGCACCATGTCCGCATACACGTCGAGGGCAAACTCGGGAGTGCTGGGCGCCGACGGCCCCTGAAAATCGTTGAGGAACATGCGCAGCGCCCACTCGGCATTGCGACGAGTGGTGGCCAGATCGCCTCCGGCGATGTAGGCGACCGTGATCGGCAGCTCCTGGCCCGGATTCAGCCGGAAGCCGCTGGTGGCGTCGGGGCCGAAACCGAGCAGCATGCGCACGTCGTCCAGGGCCTCTGAGGGAGGGTTGATCGCGTTCGACTCAATCATGACGTACTTGGCGGGATCGAATTCCGGATCGCCGCCGCTTATGCGCCCGAAATTGTGGAAATTCACGCGCAGTTCCGAGAGCGGCGCCGGCGTCTTGACCACCCGCATGGCGAAGTATCCCGGGCCGAAGCCGTCGGCGTCGGTCGAATCGTCGCCCTGAATCATCATCACGTTGGCGGCATCGTAGAAGTTGTAGTCATCCGCCGAAGCCGCGTCTCCGCCTTCACCCGCCGCCGCCACGTCCGGATCGGCGAACAACGCGACGAAAACGTTCTCCAGCGGCAGAGGATTCCGGCTGCGAATGCGGTAGTCAATCAGAATGAAGTCCGCGGCATAGGCCTCGGGGAAGGCATACGAGCGTTGGAGAATCTCCAACTTGAGCGGAGTGTGCGGATCGTTGGGGCTGCCCACATACCGCGCCTCGATGTCATCCTGATAGACACAGTAGTACTCCTGCACCCCGCGCGCCACACCGTCCTCGTCAATCAGCCCGTCGCCGTCGTCATCGTCCGAGCCGACCACCAGGTCGCCGTCGTAATCCGGGTCGTCCATGTCCACCAGACCGTCGAAGTCGTTGTCCACATAGTCGTGGGAGATGTCGCCGGCCGGATCCTCGTCAATGTGCCGCTCCGGATCGTAGCTGCAATTGCCGTCCCCGTTGGTGTCGCCGCTGGCGTCGGTGTCTTCGTCTATCTTGCCGTCGAGGTCGTCGTCAAGGCCGTTGGTGATCTCTTCGTCAATCAGCCCGTCCCCGTCGTCGTCATAGCCGATCAGCCCCTTGCCGCCGTCATAGTTGTCCGAGGGGCGGCCGGTGGGGCGGCCGTCGTCGTAATTGGGATTCACGCGATGATCGGCGGCCGTCCAGTCGCCGTCATCATCCGCGCCCTTCGCCCCCTGAACGTAGTCGAAGTCGGCGAAGGTCGCGAAGTTCTTGGAGGTGACGAACCAGTCGGCGCTGCTCGCCACCCGGCTGGACGGCACGGCCCCGATGTGAACGGGATAGAATTCGTTGGTGCCGTTGTCGCCGTCGGTGGTGGTGCTGACTTGCATCACCCCGTTGACGATGGCCCCCACCCACATGCCCGACGAGAACAGAAAGTCATTGCCGCTGTTGATGGGAAACTCGAAGCCTTTGTAGCCCACCACACCATCAGGGTTGCCGCCTTCGCCCCAATTGGAAAGGGTCATGCGGACGTTGCCGATGTCGTGTGCAATCAGGCTTTTCACGGCCAGGGGATCTGCGTTATCGAGCCGGTGCCCGGCGCGGTCATGCCGCGGCGTCACCGTCCGCGCCGAAGCCGTCAGCGTCAGCAGGCCGATGGCCGCCAGCACAGCCCACAGACCCCGGAAATAGAAGGAGGTGTGTTTCATGGACCCCTCGCGGTTCAGAATTCCACAGACAGGCCGGCCCGGATGAGGCGACGCGCATCCCACGCATCAGGATTGGCCGGTCCCCTCGGTGATACGTTCGGACCCCAGTAGTTCGGCGAGGCATTGTCGTTGACATAACCCGGACGGCCGTCGGCACCCACGTAGGTGTCAATGGTGCTCGGCGCCGCATCCCAGCCCTGCACGTTGAGCGCATCTCTGAGATTGCGAATCTCCACCAACAGCCGCATGTTCAGCTTGCCAACTTGGAATGCGCGCGAAACGTTGAGGTCGATGGTGTATTGCCACGGACTGCGGCGCGAGAACTCCTGTCCGAACACGTCGGTGCCATTGCCGTAGGTCGGTGTGTAGGGCAGGCCGGAAAGGGACTGGCTGATGACATTGGCCGACCACCCGCTGAGCAGCCACTTCGTGGTGAACGGCTGGCCGCGCAACGGATCGTGGTAGGCCAGATTGAGCACGATCTGATGACGGCGATCCCACGCCAGCGGAGTCTCGCGCTTGGGGTCAATGTAGTTCCCACGGGTGACGTCCGACCAGCTGTCGTACGAATTCTTGCCGGTCGCCCAGGCCAAGGTGTAGGTGGCCCGCCCCGAGACCTTCGATCCGTAGTCTTTCGAGAGATTGAACTCGAAGCCGCGCACCGAGGCGTAGTCGGCGTTGTAATAGATGGCCGCGTTAGAGCCTACGATGGTGCGCCCGTAGAGATCGTAGTAGAGCTGGTTCTGCGAGGCGGTGTTGATCCAGTTCTTGATGTCCTTGTAGTACGTGGACACGTCGAGAAGGAAGTCCGCGCCGAACTGGTGGCGGACTCCCAACTCGTAGGCGATGGTCTTCATGGGATCGAGATCGGGGTTGCCGATGATGGGCGTCCCGCCGGTCTGCAACTGGTTCACGGCCGTGTAGTAGTAGTCCTGCCGGCCGCGCTGGTAGAAGTAGCCGTAGTTGAAGTGGAACACGTCCTTCTCGGTGACGCTGTAGGCGATGCCCAGCCGCGGCGAGAGATACGTTTTCGCCTCCGGCGGCTCGTAGTCCACGTAGTTCGTGGCGCCCCCCGGTTCCCGCGCTTTGGGATTCTCCAGTCCCTTGCCCACGTCCCAGTAGTCGGCGCGCAGTCCGGCATTGACGATGACGTCTTTGTACTCCATCTTGTCCTGCAGGTAGAGGGCGCCGGACGTGGGATGATACTCGTAGATGTCGGTGTAGATACCCTCGCCGGAATTCAGGATGGTGGGATACGGGCGGTCTTCGGCGGCCGTGTTGTAGTAGCTGAACTCCACGCCGCCCTTGAGCAAGTGGCGGGTCGTGAGCTGGCTGCTGACGTCGGTCTTGAGGGTGTAGGTTCGCGACTCGAAAACGTTCCAGCTCGGCACCAACTGACCGGTCGCCCCGGCCAGACCGTCGCCCGCAATCGCAAACCCGTTGATCCCCGGATACTGGTTGCCGGGATTGTTGTAGTCGTACATCCCGTCGCCGTCCACGTCGGTAAACGGCTCTCCCAGATCGTAGCGGCGGTTGTAGCGCCCCTCTGCGTCGGGCAGGTCGGTATGAGGCTCGGACGCTTCGCCGTACTCGTTGGCCGGCTTGTTGTTGCCGCGCCGGGTGCGATAGGCGTCATACACACTCAGCCGAACCGTGTAGAACGTCCGTTGGCTGACATTGTGGTTCAACGACAACAGGTACTGCTGATCGCGCACGAAGTCGATGCGCGCGTGATTGTTGCCGTTGTACTCGTAGAGTTGCAGGTCTTCGTCAATGAGGCCGTCGCCGTCATCGTCCTGCCAGTTCAGCGCCTCTTCGTTGTAGCGGCCGTCGCCGTCGTCGTCCACCGCCGGCTCCCCCGCATCCCAGCGGCCGTTGCCGTTCACGTCGTCCCAGAACAGATTGGGATAATCCTTGGCGTTGCTGTTCAAGCCCTGAATGTCGGTCAAGGCGTGCACGCCCTGTGAGATTTCGTCCTGCGTATAGTCCCACGGGAAGCGCCGCGACGACCGGAACGCGTACGGATTGCCCCACGTCTCCGCCTGATTCCATCCGAAGCTGAACTTGTACTTCGGGTCAGGCGCATAGGTGAGTTTCAGGTTGGACGCCACGTTGTTGACATTCTTGCGCACGTCGAGACCGAACAAGTCCGTCATCTGGTGACGGTACCAGCGGTCGGTGTCAATCCACACGCCGTTGTAGGTGGTGTTCCGCCCCAAAGCGGTTCCCGAACCGAAGAACGTCATGCTTCCGGGAATGCGCCAGCCCAACCGCGGAAGGAGCTTCATGGTGATCGGCTCCGGACCCGACAAGCTGGCTTCGGTCTGATCGTAATCCTGATAATTCGCCACGCCGTCGAAATCCATCACGTGTTGGACACGGCCGTGGTATTCCGGATCCCCCTCCTTGATGACCAGATTCACGACCGCCGACTGCGCTTCGCCATACTCGGCGTTGAAGCCGGCCGTGAGCACCTGCATCTCGCCGATGGAGCCCTGCGGCACTGCCAGCGAGCGGGCCGCGAACTGCGGATCCTTGACCTGAAGGCCGTCAATCAAGAAGAGGATCTCATCCGTACGCCCGCCGCGGATGTGCAGCACGCCCGGCCCCGACTCAACGACGCCCGCCGTCCGTCCCAGAGCATCCTGATAGGTGGTCACCGGCAACTCGGTGATCTCGGTCGAAGACATGGAGCGTATGGTGGCCGACACGTCGCGTTTCACCACGTCGCGCTCGGCTACCACCGTGACCTCCTGCCCCTGCAGCACGGTTTCCTTGAGCCGGAGGTTCAGCTCATAGGTCTGGTCCAGCAACACCTGCGCGCCGGTGATATTCTGGGTTTCATACCCCAGAGACGTGACGCGCACGTTGTAGACACCGACCGGAATGTTGAGAATGAAATACTCGCCGTCGGCGTTGGTGGTGGCGCCCATGGTCGTTCCGACCAGCGCAATGTTCACGCTGGGAACGGCCTCACCGCTGGCCGCGTCCACTACCCGTCCGGCGATTTTACCCGTTTCCGCCGCCCACAACACCGGCGCCGTACACAGCACCACCAGCGCCGCGAGCCGGCGTAGCCATAGACGCTTCACGTTTCACCTCCGGATCCCGCATACGGATCCACTTATCCCGTCCGCCGATCCACGACTTGTCGAAGTGGTCGTCCAGAACCCTATAGAGAGAGCCACGGGACGGCCTTGACCGTCCCGTGGCGTCTCGCGTGCTGTCTATTTCATGAGCACCATTTTGCTCACGGCCGAATACGGCCCGGCCTCCAGCGTGTAGAAGTAAACGCCGCTGGAGAAAGCGCTGCCGTCAAAGGTCAGCATGTTCAGACCGCGCGGCATCATTCGCCCGTCCGCCAGCGCCGCCACTTGCTGACCCAGCGTGTTGTACAGTTTCAGGGTTACCCGTAGATCGGCCGGCAGATTGAACTCGATGCGCGTGGTGGGGTTGAACGGATTCGGATAGTTGCCGACCAGGCGGAACTCATCGGCCACCACGCCCGCCGGCTCATTCACGCCCAGCCACTCCACGCCGGCCACAATGATCTGGTCGTCGGTCGAGCCGTAGTTGCCGCTGAGGTCGCGACCATCACAGTAGAAAAAGATGCTGTCGCCCTGCGCCCACGGATTCCCGTCGGGGGCCGTGTCCGGAATGGTGAAGTAGTACCAGCCGCTGTTGATATCCGGATTGTCAACCTGCGCGCTGTCGGAAACCTGAAGATCCTCCGCGCCGGCGTCTCCCTTGCGCCAGTTGATCCAGTTGTCGTTGGGATCCACCGCCACGTTGTCGGTGATGTACGTCTTCACCACGTACGGCCCCAGCTCGGTCGGCGGGGTCAGGAGAGTCATCTGCGTATAGCTCGGGCTGGTCTCATCGGTGATGCCCTCCGCCCCGCAGGTGATCACATAGGCCACGCCCGTCGCGCCGCCCACCAGCTCGCAGTTGTTGAGCGTGCTGGCGATCAACTGATCAATCACGTAATCGAAGTGGCGGGTGAAGTTGGTCCACGTGGCCCCGCCGTCGGCCGTGGTCGAGGTCCAGAGCTGCTCCGGCGTGTGAGCGCCCCAAGCGTTGTGCGAGGCCACGCCGCGATTGGCGTCCCACCAATAGCCCTCATTCATGTACAGCAGCCAGCGCGTGCCGCCATAGGTCAGGTGCGCGAAGTTCGTCGGCGCACCCCACGAACCGCCGTTGTACCCAAATTCGTCGTAGCTGAACCAAGCGTAGTGCTCGGCGCCGGCCGCGGGCGCACCATAGTTCGAAATCACGAACGGAATGGCGTCGGCCGCCCGCAACGCCACGGCGGGATAGCGCTGGGCCGCGGTGAGGTCGGCGTAGGTGAAACTCTGGCCGTGATTGCTCCCATAGTTGATGCCCACGCCGGTGGCGCCTACGTTGCGGTACACTATATAGAGCGCGTCCGCCACGGGATCGTAGGCGATGGGCTTGCAGTTGCCCGTGTAGTAGCTGGGCTGGTTCGCCGAGGCCGGAGCATAGTTCCCGGTGCTCACCACCGTGGCCGCGCCACCGCCCGCCGGAATGCGCAGCACGTTCTGCAGACGTCCGCCGGTCTCCTGGGTTTCGAACACCACGAAGAAGAAGTCCGAACCGTTCAGGTCGGCGATGTGAGCGTTCAGCTCATCATCAGCGCCAATGGCGGGCGACGTGAGCAACACCGCCGGCGTGCCCCACGACGTGCCGCTGTTGGTGGACTTGACACCCCAGAGCGTATTGTTGCCCGCCGCGTCATCGCCCCAGATGATGGCGTACAGATCTCCGTTGGGAGCCTTGCCCACGTTGGTCCAGCCGACGTTATTGCGGCCGCCCGCCGCAAAGGCGTTGCTCCCTTCCGCCATCACCGACACCGGGGTGAAGGTGGGACCCGTCATCGAATAGACACCCGGTGTCGCCGCATCGGGAAGGAACACCACGTAGCACAACTCGTTGCCACTGGTGACGATCGCACTGAAGTCTCCCATCCCGCCTTCGTTCGGGGCGAAAGTGGACAAGTCGCCCGCGACGGTCAACGCCGACCACGTCGCGCCAAAGTCGGTGGTCTTGACGTAGCGGAGCTGGGTGTAGTCTTGGTCCAGTGTGTGGCGGCCTGACGGAGCGCGATACGGCTGCTTGCGCACCAAATCACCGTTCTTGCTCCAGTCCAGCGCCATGACGGTGCCGGTCAACAACAGCGCCGCCGCAATAATCACCACACCGGCCACGCGAAATCTGCTCTTCGAGAACATGATCTTCCTCCCGATTTTTGGTTGTTCGGTAAGGCCTTGTTGGGAAGCTTGCGAAAATTCTGAGGTGCGGGAGGGGAGAGGCGGGAGACAACAATGCTCCGCTGCCCTCGACCCACCCGATGGGACGCTGAGTCAAGCCGCGGCGCGGAGCACGAACGGAAGGAGTAGTGCGGGGCGCCGAGCAGTGGAAACCCAGCGTAGACATAAAATATGCTGCCTCCATCTCTTTGTCAAGTGAAATATTATCGAATTGGTCAGGGATTCTTCGCCGAGGCAAACTCTATGCACAAGCATTCGCGAATGCCGCGGCAGGAGTTTTTGCCATTGAGATCTCTCGCCGGTTCTTCCGTATCGCCCGTCTGTGGGTCAGGAGCAGGTTATCTATTTATAATATAATGAAGAAAATACGATAGATCGCGAAAGCCGCCTTGCTTTGCCGTCCCCCGAACACCCCGCAGAGCGACCGCGCAGCCGCACCGACTTTAATGGACTTTCGCATGCACCTCAATCGGACGTGCTCGTCCTCAAAGAGAGGAGTGAGTCAACTAAGTGCCGTTGGCCCTTGTCCTTTGTCCGCCCCGCTTCCTGTCTGCTCTTTCGGCTTCTGGCCGCAAATCGGCAACATGCACGAACCATACCAAAACCGCGTGCCGGCCCGGCAGTGCAAATGCGATCTGTCGGTAGTTAATGAGGACAAATCTGCGCTTTTCTGGATAATGGCACACACTCCCCGCCCCCCTTCGACCCACCGGCGTGACCGGCGCGCTCGTTTGCTTTTCCAGGTGCCGCATGGTAAATTGACACACTTTCTCCATCACCTGACGGGGCAAAACGTGACGTTTCTGTGGACGGCGGAGCGGTGAAACCGCTGGTCAAGAGCTTCACCGGCCTGATCGGACTGGCGCTTTTCGGCTACCTCTTCGTGTTCTACGCGGCCGAAGCCACCAAGGTCTGGAACGCGCAGCGCTCGGGCGCCTTCCAGAGTGGCCTGCGGCGCCTGAACGACAGCACCTTCGTGTTCGAGCACGTGGATCTGCGCGATTTTCCCGAGCCTCCGGTGCCGCGTTCGGGCGACACCTTGGTGACCGTTGCCGATTCGGCCGCCACGCGGGATGTCGTCACACGCCACCTGAATTCACCGCTGCCGACGGGCACGGAAGTGCCTTACTCCTTCCGTCAGGACGGACAGGAGCTGCACGGCCACATTCGACTCACTCCCCTCGACACGCACGAAGTGCTGCTCACCTGGATCTTGCAGGGTGTACGCTTCCTGACCACGCTGCTTTTCGTTTCGGTGGCTCTATGGGCGTTTTTCAAGCGGCCTGATTCCGCCGGGGTGCGCACGCTGGCCCTATTCTCCTTCGCCATGGCCGCCTTTCTGATGGCATCGGTGCAGGTCTTGGGCGACCAGTTCGCCACCTTCCGCATTCCGGTAGTTGCGGTGATCCGCGAGATCCTCGAGGATTTCTCGACCTTCTTCGGCGCGTTCTGGCTGAATCTTGCCCTGCTCTTTCCGCGCCCGCACCGCTTTCTGCAGAAGCGTCCGCCGACAGCCTATCTCATCTGCTATCTTCCGATCGTGCTGCTGCTGGCCGTCTACACCCTCCTGCAACTAATCGGTCATACTCCCCGACCGGAGTTCGGGCGCTTGGTGCTGGCGGTGATAACCCTTCAGATTCTCGGCGGTCTTCTCCTTCTGGCCACGCGCTACGCCCGCAACACCGACCGCGTGGAAAAGCGGCAGATCCGGCTGGTTCTGTGGGGCACCGGGTCGGCGCTGGTGGCGCTGGTGGCTTTGATCGTGGCCTTTGGGGCTTTCCGGTCATGGTTCGCGGCGGCTTCTGCCCGGGGATTGGTGGCCGTAAACATTGCTTTCCTCGTCTTACTTCTGTCGCCCGCGTCCTTTGCCTACTCCTTCAACCGTTACCGGCTGCTCGAGGTCGAGGGCAAGCTGCGCCGCGGCACGCGCTATATGGCGGCCTTTGTAGTGCTGCTGGGAGTGATCGCCAGCTTCGGTTTCCTCGTCGGGGTGATCCTGCGGCGTTACCTTGGTGAATCCGGCGGCAATTTGGCGCTCTTCGTTTCGGTGCTGGCGGCCTTCGGTGTCGTGCCGCTGCTCCGGCAGGGCCGGCGCATTCTCGAGCGAATCTTCTATCCCGAGCGGCTGCGCCTGCGGCAACTGATTCACGATTTCCTCTCCACGGCCGCCTCGCTGGCCGACAAACACGCCTTCTGGATGCAGCTTGAAGAGCGGCTGCGCGACGGCCTCGGGGTGGAAGGTGTCTATCCCCTGTTGCGCCCGCCCGGCGACGGACGCTTCCGCCTCCGGGATCATCAGGCCACACCGTTCTGCGCCCAAAGCGAGCTGGTGGCAAGGCTCGAGCGCGATCCGCGTCCCCTCATGCTGGACGAAGTCGTGGCCAGCCGCATGGTGCGCCTGTCCGCCGAGGAAGCGGAGTGGATCGCCCGGCACCGGGTGGCCCTCGTTCTGCCTCTGGTCGCCCACGGCCGTCTGATCGGCCTCCTCGGGCTGGGTATGAAGACCGAGCAGGAAGACTACGCGCCTGAAGAGTTGCGCATTCTCGATTCGTTGACCGCGCAAGTGGCCGTGGCCGCCTCGAACATCCGGCTGCTCGAAGAGAACGTGGACAAGCTCCGTCTCGAAGAGCAGCTTCAGATGGCCCGCCGCATCCAGCGCGGTTTTCTGCCGCGGCAGATCCCGCCCACCGCCGGACTGGAGGTGGCCGCCTCCTCCCGCTACTGCCTCGAGGTGGCCGGCGATTACTACGACATTATTCCGCTGCCCGGCGGAGAAACGGTGTTAGCCGTCGGCGACGTGTCCGGCAAGGGCGCGGGAGCCGCGCTGCTCATGGCCAATCTGCAGGCCTCACTGCGCACCGCGGTGGGTGTGGGCGTGCCGCTGCCCGAAGTGGTGGGGCGTATTAACAAACTCATCCTCGGCAATACGCCGCCTGAAGATTACATCACCTTTTTCGCGGCGATTTTCGATCCCCGGCAGCGGACACTCACCTACGTGAATGCCGGGCACAACCCGCCGCTCCTGCGCCGCGCCGGCGGACTCATCGAAGCCCTCGACGTAGGCGGCCTCCTCTTGGGCGTGATGGGCGAGGCGCAGTACGATCAGGCCACGGTCGCACTCGCGCCGGGCGATCTGCTGCTGCTCTACACCGACGGCGTGAGCGAGGCCATGAACGCGGCTGAAGAGGAGTTCGGCGAGACGCGCCTCCGCGCCTTCATGGAGCAGCACAACGGTCAACCCCCCGCCGAGGCACTGACTCTGCTGGAGCGGGAAGTGCTTGCCTTCCACGGAAATGCGGCTCTTGAAGACGATTTCACCCTGCTGGCGGCCCGTGTCATCTGATGATGCGCCCGCCGCGGCACCCGTCTTCGCGTGCCCGGCAGAGCAAGACCCAGCGGAGCGGTGTACGCTCAACACGACATAACTGAAAACTGTGATTCGCATCGTGCAAAGATTACCAACAACTCCTCCTCCACCTCCTGTCCCGCCTGGAACAGGCATCACTCTCACGGGTGAGCAACAGGCTGTTGTAAACCACCAATTGCCAGGACACGGGCGTGTTTTGGCTGGACCGGGAACAGGCAAGAGCACAACGGCTGTTGCACTTGCCGAGAGAATTCTCGCACAAAATCCCGCGCCAAAGATCAAATTCTTGACTTTCACGAGGGCTGCGACCGCCGAGCTTGGTAAGAAACTTGCTGCTACAGCAACAGGTTCGGCTGAGCGCCCGAGCACAATACACTCTTTTTCGATTTCGGCTCTTCTTCAGAATCCGGGTAGCGCAATATTTCCTCAGCCATTGCGAATACCAGATGCCTGGGAATGGGACAACCTGATACGTGGACATCTTGCCGCCCGTACACGTGTCGGGTTGAAGAAGTTAAAGAAACTCAAGGACGAAATGGCAGCGAACTGGGAATCGCTGAACCCCCATGAACACCAGCAAGTTACAGCAACGGAGCGGACGCGATTCATGGGTGCATGGAGCGAGCATCGTCAAGTTTTCGGCTATACGCTACTGGAGGAGTTGCCCGATCTCTTCCGGCAGGCTCTTAGGGATAATCCTGATTTGCGGGGAGTGGACTTTGACCTGCTGATTGTTGATGAATATCAAGACTTGAACGCTTGCGACTTGGAGGTCTTACGTCGGTTGGCTGACCGGGCATGCTCCCTCATCGCGATAGGAGACGATGACCAGTCTATCTACTCTAAACGAAAAGCACACCCTGAAGGAATTCGAAGATTTCCTGCGGACTACAACCCGTGCGAGGATTACAATCTGACGATCTGTCAGAGATCACCGCAGCGCATTATGCAGTGGGCACACTTTGTCATTGCTGGAGACCCTGACCGACCAGAGGATAGGCCGGAGCCACAGTTTCCCCCAACTGCTCCTCAAGGGGAAATGGCGATGCTTCGTTTCGGGAACAACACGCATGAGGCGGAAGGAGTTGCTGATCTGGTTGAGTGGCTTATCAACAGTAGGAATATGCCGCCGTCTGAGATACTCATCCTCTCGCGCACAGACTATCAGGGACGTTTCACATGTGGACTAAAGGCCAAGTTCACTGAGCGCGCAATACCGGTGGCCGATTCGTCGGCAGTTGACCTCATGAATTCGGACGAAGAGAACCGAAGACTGCTGGCGACTTTGAGACTTGCCACCAATCCGACCGATTCGCTCGCGTGGCTCACGTTGATCCACCTGCAACATGGCTTAGGGGCTGCCTCTGTCAATGGTATCTACGACCGGAGCAGGGCCAACTGCAGGACGTTTGCGCAGCAGTTGGAGAGCGAGGCGGGGGTTGGTTTCGAAGAAGTCTCTGCGATAGCAAGGACGAGGATGGATCGTCTCTGGCAAGATACAAGGCTAATCTTGGACAACCTAACCATTCCGCGCGATGTGGAGGACATAGCTTGGGGGACGTGGATATGTGAAAAAGTAGACGCGGGTTCAATTCCACCGTGTTCGGCAGAATTCGGGTCCCTGTTAAGAGAACTGGACGATGTAATCGAGCCGGGGTTCGACCTTTCCCGATTCCTTTCGCAGATTCAGCCTCTTGGAAAGGATTTGATGCGCGCAAAGAGCAACGGTGTGCGTTTCATGACAATGGGTAGTTCAAAAGGGCTTACAGTCACTGCAACCATCATCGTAGGTGTCGAAAACGACCTCATCCCACGGTTAGAGCAAGATCCTGCTGAGGAGCGACGTCTGCTATATGTGGCCATGACTCGCTCGCGTGAGTATCTCTATTTAACATGGGCAAATCGCCGGACTGGTCAAACTGCGCGGGCTGGTCACGCAAACACCGGACTCCGTCTGCCGTGCCAGTTTCTGAGGGGAGGTCCCGTCGAATCACAGGAAGGCCGGCGGTACATACGAACATTGCGAGGAGCATAATCATTACGGTGTTCAAGTTCGCCGCCAGAGAGAAGTACGAGCTTGACGTGCTCAATTGGCCGCGTGCGCGTGCGCCACGCCGCTTTGGAAGATGACTTCACGCTGCTTTGGGCGCGCGTGCCATGAGTTCCGCTCCCGCCGCCGGTCGCACCCTGACGAAGAAAATGCGGAGAAAGATGTGAGACGACTCGAAACGCTGTGGCAATCCCGCGCGCTTCCCATCGCCATTACCCTGATCGGCGCGGGACTTCGGCTGCGTTATGTGGGATCGAGCTTCTGCATGGACGATTGGTTCTCGCTGCGCGACAGTTTCTATGTGCTTCCGCAGTCCATTCACAACTTCCGCCCCTTGTTCTGCACCCTGCTGCACTTCTGGCGTTCGCTGGGACCGGAAACGGAGTGGTGGATTCAGCTCTTGCCCGTCCTTTTTTCGGTAATGGCGATTCCGCTGGCCTGGTTCCTCGGCAGGTATTTTGGAGGCCGGACCGTGGCCGCCGCGCTGAGTCTGCTCTTGGCGACCTCCCCGCTTCACCTCGATATGGCGCCCGAAGTGCGGATGTATTCCCTGCTGGGCTTATTAGGATTGCTGCAGGTTCTCTGTTACTTGAAGTACCGGGAGACCCGCCAGACGCGCTTTCTGGTCGCCCACAGTCTGGTGGGCGGACTGGCGATGTACACCCAGCCGGTATACGGCCTCTTTCTCGTGGGACTGTTCGTACTTTCCATTCTCGACCGTGCGCACCTGTCGTTCCGGCGGTATTTCGCCTCGCTGGTGGGAGTGGCGGTGCTCTACGCTCCCTACGTCGTGCTGGTTTTCCGGTACGCCGCGCGCGCCCAGCAGCATTCGCAGTTCTCCACGACGCACGCTTCCAGTGCGCTTTTCAAGCTGATTGCCGCCTACTCGACGGGGTTCACGTTTTTTGAGGTGCATGATCTGGGGCTGGGGGCAAAATTCGGACTTCGCGAAGTTCTTGCCAACGCACCGTTGGTGCTGCTGGCGGCGGTCACGTTCCTGCTCATTCTGTTCGGAGCCATCCGTCAACTGCGGCGGCCGGAAGAACAACTGGCGCGGCACGTCATTCTCGCGCTGGCGGTCTTTCCCTTCGCGGCCGCCTACTTGGGCGTTGTGATCTTTCGGCATGACTTCACTCACGCCCATTATCACGTGTCCTCGCTGCCGGTGGTCCTGCTCTTCTTTGTCAAGGGGTTTCAGGGACTCGGCTCTCGAAGGCTTTGGCAACGGGTCGCGGTCGCGCTCTATGCGCTGGTGATCGGGTTATCGGTCTTCCGTTTGTGTTTCGACCCGCAGCATTTCGGCAGGCGGGCGGACTGGCATCAGGCGGCCCGTTTCATCGAACAACATGTGACGCCCGACAAACCGTTGCTGATCTTCGCCTCCACGCCGGCGAAGCCGATTGACTATCCCTACCTCAACTATTACGCCCGTCACAGGCAATCGTCGTGGCGGCCCATTTCCATACCCCGGCATTTTCGGGGAACGGAGGAATACGCCGCTTATCTTCAGGAGCATCTTGCCGGATATGCCGAGGTGTATTTTCTTTGGGACGCCACCCTCAAAGACATGATAGATCCGCGCAACAGGGTCTTGGAGAGCCTGCGATCCATCGGCACGGACGAGTCGGTGGAAGTGATCAGCCCGAGGCTGGCCATTTACCGGTGGACGCTTCGGAAATAGCCGCGCCGCGCGCAGACAGAACAGGGACACCGTCGGGTGTCCCTGTTCCACATAGAGCCGCAAGCCGGGCGCTCGTCATCCAGTCGCAGCCAGCAGAAGTGCATCCGGTTCGATCAGATGTCCCGACTTGCGGGCTTTCGTTTCGAGATAGCGGCGGTTGTGTTCGTTGACCCTCTGCACGTGGGGCACGCGCCGCGTAATCGTGATACCGTTGTCGCGCAGGCCCTGAACCTTGCGCGGATTGTTGGACAAGAGTTGAATGGATTTCACACCCAAGGCCTTGAGCATTTCGGCGGCCACGGTGTAGTCGCGCGCATCATCGGGAAAACCCAGCGCATGGTTGGCTTCCACCGTGTCCAGACCACCGTCTTGCAGGGCGTAGGCGCGAATCTTGTTGACGAGGCCGATGCCCCGGCCTTCCTGCCTGAGATAGAGAACGATGCCGCGCTCCTGCCGGCCGATGTAGGTCAGGGCCGCCTCTAATTGATCGCGGCAGTCGCAGCGGCAAGAACCCAGCACGTCGCCGGTGAGGCACTCGGAATGCAGCCGCACGGGAACGTCGGCCCGGCCGCGAACGTTGCCTCTGACCACGGCCACATGCTCTTTGGGATCTATGTTGTTGGCAAAGGCCACGATGCTGAAGTCACCAAAGCGGCTGGGAAGTTTGGCCTCGGCGATGATGCGAACTCGCGGCGAAGCGGGATACGCGCCAAGGAGCGGAATTGCGGGCAGCGCCATGATTGATGTCCTTTTTGGATACTGACGTCTTCTTTGTCCACTTTAGTAAACGACGCAAATCTTGACTTTGTTTCTCCTATTTTGGAAGCAGTCGCTGACCACGTGCAATATATTGATATTTATCGAAATCGCAGAGGCGTGTGATTGCGGCATGGGCACCCAACCAAGCATCAGATTCCGGTCACCCGGGGACGGGTGCCTCGGCGGAGACTTTGTGCGAGACACCTGCCTCGGCGAAAGCAACCGGCGGGCCGTGCGGCGGGTCTGTTAAGTTTGCAGAGGGGCGAGACATACGGAAGACCCCCACGGCGGCGGGAACCTCTCCTCAAAACTCCCGTTTATCTGATGTGGCCGCACGGTCACGCGTCAACCGAGTGAAAAGGATTATGTTCAAACCCAACGGATTCATCACGCGCAATCTTCTGGCCGGTGTCACGCTGATCGTTGTCGGCATTGCCGCCGGCGTGCTCTTCACCGCCGACTGGAACTGGACGGCGGTCAGTAAGGCCCACGATGCCGCCCCGCCGGTCAATTACCGGCTCGCATCTACGCTTCCTTATCTCACCGAAAGCGGCCAGAGTCCGTTCGTGGCCGTGGCCGAGCGCGTCGCTCCCACCGTGGTCAACATCGAGACCGACCGCAAGGTCAGCGCCAGCGATCCCATGGAGGACTTCTTCCGCGACTCGCCCTTCCAGGAGTTTTTCCATCGCAATCAGAACCTGCCTCGCCGCCGCGAAATGCGCGTGCCGGCTTCCGGGTCCGGCATCATCATCAGTCCGGACGGCTTCATTCTGACCAACAATCACGTGGTGGCCGATGCCGAAAAGATGACCGTAAAAACCCAAAGCGGCCGCGAGTACAAAGCCACTCTGGTGGGCGCTGACCCCGAGACCGACGTGGCGGTCATCAAAGTGGATCACTATTTCGAACCGCGCGAGGTGGCGCTGCCGGGGAACTCCGATTCCATCCGGGTCGGCGACTGGGCGATTGCGGTGGGCAACCCCTTCGGCCTCGACTGGACGCTGACCGTGGGCGTGATCTCGGCCAAGGGGCGCACCAATTTGTCCATCGCCGGCGGCGGCCCCAGCTATCAGGACTTCATTCAGACCGACGCCTCCATCAATTTCGGCAACTCGGGCGGCCCGCTGTGTGACATCCACGGTCAGGTCATCGGCGTGAACACGGCCATCAATCCTTCCGGTCAGGGGATCGGCTTTGCCATTCCCATCAACATGGCCATGAAGGTGGTAGATCAGCTTCGTGACAAGGGAACGGTTTCGCGCGGCTATCTGGGGATGCTGCCGCGGGAACTCACGACCGACTTGCGCTCGGCGCTGGGCATTCCCGACGCTACCACCGGAGTGTTCGTAGAGAGAGTGGATGCCCGGACACCGGCGGACGACGGCGGTCTGAAGGCGGGGGACGTGGTGACTGGACTGGACGGCGCGCCAATCACCGACGTGGCGCAGTTCCGCATGTTGGTGGCCGATCACAAGCCCGGCAGCCGGATCGCCATGCACATCCTGCGCGACGGCCAGCCGCATGAGCTCTCGTTCACACTCGGAGATCGCAGCCAGCTTTCTTCGCTCTTCGGGCAGGAGAAAGAGGAACCCGCCAAGGAATCGTGGATGGGCATTCAGGTGGAAGCGGTGACCGATGACGTGGCCCGTGCTCTGCAATTGGATGGCGCCTACGGAGTGATTATTACCGAAGTGGATCCCGACGGCCCGGCCGCGCGCAAGCTGCAAGAGCGCGATGTGATTATCGAGATTGACCGCAAGTCGGTGGACAACGTGGCCGACTTCAAGCGCATCGCCGCCGAGTTGAAGGACGGCAAGAAGGCCGTGCTTTTCCGTTTGGTGCGCAACGGGCAGAAGACTTTCGAAGCGATTGAGCCGTAACTCCTCCCAAGGATCGCAGAACGGCCGCAAAGCCCCGCCGGATTTCCGCGCGGGGCTTTGCATTTTCGGCTTTCCCCCCGTTCACGGGGGGATGAAAGGGGGGTTCTTCGAAACGATGAACGATGAATGATGAATGATGAAGTCGGAAACACTGTCATTCTTCTCGCGGCGGCAGGCATCTTCGGTCTTCGCCTGCCCCGCTTCCAGCGCGCTCTCTTTTTTCAGCTTTTTCTTCGCGGGCGTCCAGAATCTCTCTATGGTGAAAACGTGTCATTCTGTTTTCCGTCTTCGGAAAACAGAGTCCCTCCCACTATCGGCGAGGGATTCCGTTCGAAGACGAACGGAATGACATGCGGGTCTCCCCCCTACTTCAGTAGGGGGGATGAAAGGGGGGTCTCTTCACAGCACGCAAGATCGCACGGCCGTGCGCGGCTACGGAGGCCCAGCAAGCTGGGCGCTACGGCCGAGTCAAATTCCGGCCGCGAACGAGTCTATTTCAAGTTTCACGTTTCAAGTCTTCTGTCTCGTCCTTTCGCACAATCGCGCACAAGTACACAGGCGAGGCCTTGCGGCCTCGCCTGTGTGTTAGATTGATCTGCTTTGTCGCGGGATTATCCGCGCACGCCCGACGGTCTTTGAGTGAGCGCGCCGGGGGTCAGGTAGCGGATGGCGTTGGTCAGCAGCGAATCCGCATAGGCGACGTTGTGAACGCCCTTGCTCTTGTCGGCACCCACGAAGAGATAGACGTAGCCGGCTTCGCGCTGCTCACGCGTCCAGTTCACCAGATCCATGGTGTCCCGCACCGCGCCGCTTGCATTGTGCGGCAGCAGTGCAGCCAGTTCTTCGAGCTTGACCTCAATGCGCGTTTGAACGTCGTTGATGTCGAAGTTCGTTGCTCCCGTATGGCAAGTCTGACACTTGCGGATATCGGGGGCGAAGCTGTGACCATAGAGCGGGCCGCCGGTCTCACCGTGAGGGATCGAGTACATGTGGCAATCCACGCACATGTTTTCCAACATGCCGGCATGTGGATTCTCGCGCTCATAGGTGCCGGGCGTTTCCCAGCAGCCGCGGCCCGAGACCATGTCAGCTTGCGGGCTGGCGTGAGGTCCGGGACGCTC
>JAPKYT010000127.1 GCA_026394155.1 bacterium
TGTCCCCCCGCGAGCGGAGGGAGAAGCGAATCTCGTAGCGACATTTGGAGATTGGCTTTTCATAATCCATGACCAAACCTGAAATCGTCATACTTGGTGCGGGGTTGATGGGTCGGGTGGCGGCGTATTTTTTCGCCAATCATCCGGACGGCCCGTTTCCCGTGCGGCTGGCGGACAAGGATGAAACCGTGCTCCGTCAGGCCGCCGACTGGCTGCGCAGCGATCAGGTGGAATCCATGACCGCCGACGCGGGCAGCGAAATCGAAGTGGGCCGCGCGCTGGCGGGCATGAAAGTCTGCCTCTCGTGCGTTCCCTATTTCCTCAATCCCAAAGTCGCGCGGGCCGCGCTGCGTTCGCGGGTTTCGATGGTGGACTTGGGCGGGAATCCGCAGGTCACGGACGTGATTCTCAGCTTGGACGACGACGCGCGGCGCAAGGGTATCGTCTTTGTGCCCGACACCGGACTTGCGCCGGGGCTGGTGAATGTTCTGGCCTGGGACCTCGTGCACCGTTTTCAGAAATGCGACGAGGTGCACATTCGCGTGGGCGGCCTGCCGCAAAAACCGGAAGGGCCGCTGAAATATTCACAGGTCTTTTCCATCCACGGCCTGCTCAACGAGTATCTTGAAAAGGCGCGCGAAATCCGGGGCGGTAAAGCGGTGGACGTGCCCTCACCTTCGGATGTGGAAGAACTCGTGTTTGATGAACTGGGCATCTACGAAGCGTTCGTGACTTCGGGCGGAACGTCCACGCTGCCCAAGACTCTCTTGGGCAAAGTCTCGCGGCTGGATTACAAGACCATCCGCTATCCGGGTCACTACGCCGCGCTGAGGCTGTTAGTGGACTTGGGCCTTGCGTCCGTAAAGGCGATCCGCGTGGAGGGGGCGGAAATCGCGCCGCGCGATTTTCTGGCACGGGTTCTCGAAGGGACGCTGCCCAAAAACGTTCCGGATATCGTGCTGGTGCAGGTGCGAGCCACCGGTGACGGCGGCCGCGAGGAAAAAATCGAGTTGGCCGCGCGGCAGGACGAGAATCGCGGACTGTCGGCCATGGGACAGATGACGGCCTTTCCCGCCGCGGCCATCGCGCTGGCGATTTTGGTGGGCAACGTTCCTCCCGGCGCGCATCCGCAGGAAACCGTCATCTCTTCCGGCTGGATGAAGGAGCAGCTCGGGAAGTTCGGGATAGACCTCTGATCTTTTTCTTTCGCGGGCGCGGGCGACCCGGCTGCCGCGAAGTCCTTTTTCATCAGCCACACAAACAGCACACAGGCGGTGAGGGTTATGCGTCTTGACAGAATTCTCCAAGCGTTGCTGCCGCATCACGATCACTTTTTCGACATGTTCGAAGAGGCGGCGCGGAACATCATACGCGCGGCCGATGAGCTGCTGGTGTTGGCGGCGACCCCGCGCGAACAATGGCAGCAGGTGGTGGAGCGGATCAAGGACATCGAACACGAAGGGGACGCGATCGCGCACAAGATTTTTACCGAGGTCAGCGGGACCTTCGTGACGCCCTTCGATCCCGAGGACATTCACGTGCTGGCGACGGCCCTCGACGACATTCTGGACAACATTGACGGCAGCGCGCGTCGCTTGTTGTTGTACAAGATTGACGCCTGTCCCCCGGAAATGGTCAGGCTGATGCAGACCCTGCGGACCTCGGTTGAAGAGGTGCAGAACGGCGTGAAGCTGCTCCGCAAGTTGAGCAAGCCCGAAGAAATGCGGCGCATCATTCAGCGCATCAGCATACTCGAAGATGAGGCGGATGAGATTTTTGCGCGGGCGGTGGCAAACCTTTTTGAACGCAAGGCGGATCCGGTCGAGATCATCAAATTGAAGGAGGTTTACGTCGCACTGGAAACGGCCACGGACGTCTGCGATGATGCGGCCGACGTGCTCGAGGCCATTCTGATCAAACACGCGTAATCGAGATGACGCCGCTTATCATCGGGATCATCTTCGTCGCGCTAATTTTTGATTTCCTGAACGGATTTCACGATTCGGCGAATTCGGTGGCCACGGTTGTGTCCACGCGGGTTCTGTCGCCGCGCAAGGCGGTGATTTGGGCGGCCTTTTTCAATCTGGTGGCCGCTTTTCTGTTCGACGTGCACATCGCCAAGACCATCGGCCAGGGGCTGATTGATCTGCTGGCGGTCAACGAGTGGGTGATCCTTTCCGGTCTGGTCGGCGCGATCTTCTGGAACATTCTGACTTGGTATTTCGGGATCCCGTCGAGTTCATCTCACGCCTTGATCGGCGGCTATGCGGGAGCCGCGGTGGCCCACAGCGGCTTCGGCTGCCTTTTGGGGGCCGGTTGGGCGAAAACCCTGCTCTTTATCGCGCTGGCCCCGCTGATAGGCATGGTGTTAGGATTCGTGATAATGGCGGTGGTGATGTGGGCGACGCATCTGCGCGCCTCGGCCGACGTCAATCATCTGTTCCGACGTTTGCAGCTTCTTTCCGCCGCCGCCTACAGTCTGGGACACGGCACCAACGACGCCCAGAAGACGATGGGGATCATTACCGGCCTGCTGGTCGCGGCGGGGGTTTTGAAGACGTTTCACGTGCCGTTTTGGGTCATCCTTTCCTCGCATTTTGCGATTGCCATGGGCACGATGTTCGGCGGCTGGCGGATCGTCCGAACGGTCGGGCAGAAGATCACCAAACTCAAACCCTCCGGCGGTTTCGCCGCGGAAACGGCGGGTGCGATCACCCTGCTCGTAACGGCTTTCAGCGGAATCGCCGTCAGCACGACGCACACCATCAGCGGCGCGATCATAGGCGTGGGTGCGACCCGGCGGGCCTCGGCCGTGCGCTGGGGCGTGGCCGGAAACATCGTCATTGCCTGGATCCTGACCATCCCGGCCTCCGCCGCGGTGGGCGCGCTGGTGTTCGGGCTGATCGAGGTTCTGCGATAGTGATTTCGATCAACCCTTCCGGCTGCATGAAAGAACAGCTGGGAAAGATGGAGATCGAACTCTGAAAGGATAGAGGACGAATCGTGCGTAGAGCGCAGGAAGCAAAGCAGATAGAACAGTTGGAATGCCCAAGAACACCACACTTATGCGAGCACCACAAGTCAGCCTGAAACTCGGAATTGCGCCGGCAGGCGCAAGGGCAGATTCTAACAAGGTGATGCCTGAAGACCGGGCTGCGCATGACTGGTACCGGTTTGTCTTGTCCTTCCCGCCGCACCTTGTGCGAACCTATATTGAGCGGTTTGGGCTTACGGAGCATCACACGGTGCTGGATCCGTTTTGCGGTACCGGAACGACGCTGGTGGAGTGCAAGAAGCTGGGCATCAACAGCATCGGGATCGAAGCGCTCCCGATGGCACAGTTTGCCAGTCGGGTCAAAGTGGACTGGGCGGTCGAATCGCAGGCTCTCTTAGACCACGCCTCGCGTATTGCGGCAGAAGTTGATGAGATGCTGGAGCGACAGGGTCTCATAGAGGCGGCAAGCGTGACGCCTGCGAACACGCCGGGCCACTTAAAAACGCTGCCACCACACAAAGTCGATCTCCTCCTGAAGGATTCCATTAGTCCGTTGCCGTTGCACAAGGTGTTGGAGCTGTTGGCATCAATAGAGATGCACAAGGATGACAGGTTCTACGAACATGAACGCTTGGCGCTCGCCAAGGCTCTTGTCACGTCGATCAGCAACCTTCGCTTTGGACCGGAAGTAGGAATCGGAGCGATCAAATCGGACGCTGATGTCGTGCGGGCATGGCTGGAAGAAGTGGGCGCTGTTGCCGCCGACCTGCCGGAGCTTCAATGCAGAGCGCACGTTCGAAGTACAGTGCACCTAGGGGATTCGCGCGAGTTAGATCAAGTCATTGAGCCAAACTCCATTGATGCGGTATTCACGTCGCCTCCCTATCCAAACGAAAAGGACTATACGCGGACGACCCGCCTCGAGTCTGTGATTCTTGGTCTTGTCGAAGACAAGGAGAGCCTTCGTCGCATCAAGCAGACCCTTTTGCGATCGAACACACGCAACGTCTACAAACATGATGACGACGACAAATGGGTGAGCGAGGACGGAGAACTTAGAGACATAGCTGATGCCATCG
Organism: bacterium; assembly: GCA_026394155.1. Taxonomy (GTDB): domain Bacteria; phylum Electryoneota; class RPQS01; order RPQS01; family RPQS01; genus RPQS01. Next base: position 4,075 of record JAPKYT010000127.1, read on the forward strand.
AGGCCAGACGGACGGAGTTGGGCAAGACCAGCGGCTTTGAGCGGCTATATGCGAGAGTGACACTGCTGTACTTCGGGGGTATGTACCGCCATTTGGCGCAACTGCGAACAGTCCTTAAGCCGGGCGCCCGCGTTGCCTTGGTGGTTGGCGATCAAGCGTCCTATCTTCAGATCATGATTCGCACAGGCCAACTGCTTGCCAAGCTTGCCCAGTCGCTGGGATATGAATTGGAGTCCATAGACTTGTTCAGGCGTAGGTGGGCCACGGCAACCAAACAGGAATTGCGAGAGGAGGTCGTTGTTCTTCGATGGCCAAGAAAATAACCGACAAAGATTCGGGCAAGAGCGACAAGAGGCTGAGTCGCTATACTCAGATCATCGAACACATCTTCCTTGCCCACTATCAACGAGGCGCAGACCGCGTAGAGTTCGACCGAGATGACGTGCGTGCAGCCTGCCAGAAGTTGGGGATCGAGTTGGTCAAGAATATCGGAGACCTTGTCTATAGTTTCCGCTATCGCGCAACTTTGCCAGAAACGATAAGAAAGCGCGCTCCAGAGGGAAAGGCATGGATTATCCAACCGGCGGGCCCCGCGAAGTACAAGTTTGTGTTGCGCACTCTGACCACGATAGTGCCGACCCACGGTCTTGCTGAGACCAAGGTGCCGGACGCCACACCGGGGCTGGTCGGGATGTATGCTCTGAACGATGAGCAAGGCCTGCTCGCCAGAGTCCGGTACAATCGATTGATAGATCTGTTCAGTGGTGTTGTCTGCTACTCATTGCAGAATCACTTGCGGACGGCGATTCACAACATTGGACAAGTTGAAACGGACGAAATCTACGTCGGCGTTGACCGAAGAGGCGTTCATCATGTTTTTCCCGTTCAGGCGAAGGGCGGAACGGACAAACTTAGCATCGTCCAGATCGAACAAGACCTTGCCCTTTGCGCAGAGAAGTTCCCGACCTTGCTTTGTCGCCCGGTTGCTGCCCAATTCATAGAAGACGATCTTATCGCCCTCTTCGAGTTTGAGGATAGCGAGGAAGGTGCCAAGATCGCACGGGAGAAACACTATCGCCTCGTACCTCGCGGACAACTTAGCGCTGAAGAGCTTGATGCGTACCGAAAGCGCACGGAAGATTAGACTGGAGATATCTTTTGTCCGACAAAGACCGCAGATTCTTGCCTAAGGCTTACGATAACCGCGAGTTTTTGCACAGCGCGCAGGCCAGAACACTGCGCATTCTGGCCGAATACCTCGAACCGCAGGCGCGGCTTCGGGCCCACAAGATTCGCGGCACCATCGTGTTCTTCGGCTCGGCCCGCGCGCGTTCGCCCGAAGTCTTCGCACTGGACATGCAGCAGTGGCAGGAACAGCTCAAGACGGCTGGCGCGGAGCAGGCGGTGCGCATCCGGCAGCGCATGTCGGCCGCTGAACGGTTAGCCAAGTACTACGTGGACTGCAGCCGCCTCACCTATCTGCTCACTCAGCACTACCGGAACGTGACCGATCCCCGCAATCAGCGCGTGGTCTGTTCGGGCGGCGGACCGGGGCTCATGGAAGCGGCCAATCGCGGAGCCAGAGAGGCTGGTGGCAAGACCGTCGGACTCTCCATCAGCCTGCCTCACGAACAGCTCAACAACCGCTACCTTGACCCGCGCCTGACCTTCGAGTTCCACTACTTTTTCATGCGCAAGTACTGGTTCATGTATTTGGCGCGGGCGCTGGTGGTCTTTCCCGGAGGCTTCGGCACCATGGACGAACTCTTCGAGATGATGACGCTGGTGCAGACGCAAAAGGTTCGCAAGCGGCTGCCGATCGTCCTCTATGGCTCGGCCTATTGGGAGGAGGTTATCCGCTTCCAGACGATGGTGGACTGGGGGGTTATCTCTCCGGAAGACACGAAGTTGTTCAAGATTTGTGACACGCCCGAAGAGGCTTTCGAGTATCTGAAACGCGAAATTGACGGTGCGCCCGGGATGGAACCCGGTTCGTCCTATGGCGAGTAGAAGAAGCAGTATTCACGATGAATTGGAGGCATAGGACCGACCGATGAGACTATCCCGACAACTGTTAGTGATGGCGGCCCTGACCGTCCTTCTGGGGCTTGGGGCGCGGGTTGTGCAAAAGCACTCCGTGCCGCTCTGGGGATTTCCCAAACCCGTGGAGTTGATTCAGCCCAAGATGGCTTACGCGGGGGCCGAGTCTGTGTCCGTGGACAGCGCGTTTGCGCCCTCCGACCGGCCGTACGAGGTGAATCTCTCTATGGTCATGGGCCTCTACATGAAGCGCAAGAAGAGCAGCGTGCACTTCCTCGACGCGCGCGAGCCGGATCTCTATCTGGAGGGCCACATCCCCGGCGCCCGCAATGTCCCGTTTGAACAGGTGGCGAAGTATGGGGACACCCTGAAGACCATTCCCAAGACCGACCTCCTTTTGCTGTACTGTGATGGCGGGGATTGTCATCAGTCGCACGATCTGGCCGAGTATCTTCTGGCCAACGGATGGCAGCGGGTGGCGGTCTATACCGGGGGGTGGGAGGAATGGTCGAAGGAGACCGATTTTGTGGAAGGCAAACCCTGAACATTGGGCAGGGATGGTCTTGGCGGCAGGGCGCGCACCCGCGTCCTGCCGTTGTTTTTTTGTGGCATAAGGAAGCAAGCAGCAGCGTCCGGGAAGAGCCACTTTGAGCCGCCCGTTGCTATGCTCTTCGTGGGCCGTAACTTACTAATTTTCTGTGGACTTCCTCTTGACTTTGTGAAAAACAAACGCTAAATTGTCACGAATGGATTCCGACCTCAAGCGCCGCCTTTTTCTTGTCCTGGAGTGGATCTGCCGTCTGCTGGTGGCGGGCACATTTCTGCTGGCGGCCGTTCCCAAGCTGCTTGACCCGCTGTCCTTCGCCAAAGCGATTGTCAACTACCGGCTGATCCTGCCTTTGATTGGGCAGAGCTACGTTTATCCGGCGGCGATTTTCATGCCCGCGCTGGAAGCGGTGGGTGCGTTGGCCTTGCTTTTCAATCACTGGCGGCGAGTAGGAAGCCTCGTTTGCGGCGCGCTCTTGGTGTTCTTCATCCTGCTTATCGGACAGGCGGTGTTGCGCGGCCTGAACATTGACTGCGGCTGCTTCGGCACCGGTGCGGTCTCGCGCACTCTGGGTCAAAAGGTCGGTCTCGAAAAAATACTGGAAAACACGCTCTGGCTGGCTGCGTGCGTGTTCGTGTGGAAGAGAGCGAAGAAGGGATGAGGGCGGAGGGATGAGGGATGAAGCCCGAAAACTTGAAACCTGAAACTTGAGACTGGAAAGACTCCGCCGAGGCATGCGTCCCCGCGTGCCCGGAATCGGGAGACAGCGCGAGGGGTGAGGGCACCCGCTCGCAGCGAGGGATGATCTTGTAGCGGCACAGCTTGCTGTGTGTCCGATCCGGTAGCCGCGCACGGCCGTGCGACTGTTAAAGAACCGAGCAATCCATGCAAGTCAATCTTTCGGCGGTGATGAAATTCGCGGGCGAGGTGCAGAAAGACCCGCGCCTCGCGATCAAGGAGAAGAGCGTTTCCGGCGAGTGCAACTTTGCCGACGGGCAGCCGCACATCACGGCCACGCTCGAATTTCCGCAGGGCAAGCTCACTCTGGCCTCCGATCAACCTTTGTTCTTCGGGGGCGGGGGAAGCGCGCCCGATCCGCTGCTCTATTGTCTTTTCGGAACGGCCTCGTGCTTTGCGGGAACGATGATGGTCATCATCGCCCAGCGCAAACTGAGCGTGGACGCGCTGAATATCACCGTGAAGAATCGCGTCAACTTGCTGCGGCCTTTGGGCCTCGGCGATGCGCCGGTGGTGGAGGGCGTGTGGATCGGCATGACCTACCGCGGCGCAGCATCCGAAGAACAAATGAACGCGGTCGTCAAGGAAGCGCTGGAAACCTGCCCCGGAGCCTACTGCCTCACGCATCCCATTCCGGTCACGGCGGAGATTAAGAAGGGATGAGGGCGGAGGGATGAGGGATGAAACCCGAAAACTTGAAACCTGAAACTTGGCGGACGGTGCACGATGTAGTGACACAGCTTGCTGTGTCTCCGATCTCGTAGCCGCGCACGGCCGTGCGATCTTAAAGGATGAAATGCTTTCTTGACATGCCCCGGCTCCTGCCAGCGGTCTTGCTCCTGTTCTTGCTGATGCCCGTCTCGCAGGCGCGCACCATCGGCAGAGGGCCGTACGTGTCGCAGGAATTTCCGCCGCGGAAACCTGATCCGTTGCCGGCCTTCTCCGTTCCGCGTAGCGGCGAGGCGCTGGACGAGAGCTGGTCTTTCGTGCAATACCTTTACGATGTAGACACCACCTATGCCACCTATCTGCAATATCTGAACGCGGTGCCGGTGGGGATGGGATTCGCACGCAGCGATAGCGGTTTCTTGGCCACCCTGCACACCGTGTTTGTCACCACCGACCGCGGCAGCAGTTGGCGCAATCTCGATCCCGCGCCGCCGCCACGGACGGGCGGCTCGGACTATATCGCTCTGCGCGAACCGACGTTCATCAACTCGCTTTCCATCCGCCCGGTGCTGCGCGATTCCGCCCTCTACGACAGCGTCTTTCTTTCCACCATCAACAGCGACGAGAACACGGGCACGATCCGGCTCATCTACTATCGGTCCGTTTACTTCCTCAATCCGTTGTTGAGCTTCGTCGCTCCCTACTGGCTGACGCTGGTCACGGTGGTGGACTCGGCGACGGCCTGCGCCTTGGCCGGGCTTGACGGACAGATCTACCGCACCGCTTCGCTGTCGGTTTCTGCACCGTGGGAACGCCTGAACCCGGACAAAGTGCTGATGCGCGCCGGGCGCGGGGACAGCACCGATCTTGAGGACACGTGGGTGTCCGCCGTGACCAGCACCAATCCCTTGATTGTGGCCGTGGGGTCGCATCACTGGATCAGCCGCAACCGCGGAGCCAAATGGCAAGTCCGGCCCGCCGCCGACTCGGTGTTCGACAACGCCGTCAGTTTTGTGGATACGCTGTACGGCATGACGGCCGGCGGAACCATCAGCCCGGACCTGCGCGGATGGGTGCATCGCAGCACGGACGGCGGCCGCACGTGGTCGGACCGCTTGATAGATGTGACCTTGCCGATGCGCGCGGTGAAAATGGTCTCGCGCCAGACGGCCTTCGCGGCGGGCGGCTATTTTAACACCGCCACCGGTGAGATCTGGATGACCACCGACGGCGGGCAGCGGTGGTCGCGCGATCTGTCGGTGAGCGCGGAGATTCGCCTGCTCGAAACGCGCCGGGTGAATGCGGCCTACGTGGACGTTTTCGCGGCCGGTGCCTTCCCCGACTTTCGCGGCGGCGTGTGGCGCAAGCGCGTTTGGGCGCCGGATACGAGCGGAGCGCTGATTGTCGCCGATCCCGATACGCTGGACTTCGGCGATCTTCCGGCCGGGATCGGCGACACCCTCATCATCGAGCTGAGAAACGACGGCGTGCTGCCCGACACCGTCACCGCGATCAGCGGCGGCGCGACGCACTTTTTCCCTCTGTGGTCTTTCGAACCGGTGGCGCTCGATCCGGGAGAGGGCACGGATTTGCCGGTGGTCTTCCACTCCGACATCTTGGGTGTGTTTACCGCTTCGCTTCGAGTTCAGACGATGCACAGCGGAACGGTGGAAATTTTCTGCCGCGGGCGCGTGCCGGTGGAGATGGAGCCACCGGGCCGTTTACTGCTTCCGGCTAACGCGCATCTTTCGGTTTGGCCGAATCCGGGCAACGCCACTTTTGATGTTCGCTTCGAGCTGTCGCGGGCGGCGGTGGCCAGCTTGCGCGTGTTCGATCTTTCGGGGCGGATGGTGGAAACGCTCGCGCAAGCCAGCTTTGCGCCGGGGGAGTTTTCGCGCACGTGGGATGCAAGCGCTCTGGCCACCGGAATCTACTTCGTGCGGCTCGACGTGGCGGGAACGCTGGGCGTGACGCAAAAGGTGCTGCTGGTGAAATAGATCGGCTTTCCCCCCGTTCACGGGGGGACAAAAGGGGGGTCTCTTTCACACACAGTCAGGATAGTAATGACTCTCCGTGGCAAACTCCTCATCGAGAATTTTCACAGCCGCTGCCTTGAGGGAAATCCTCTGGGCGATCCGGCGGTGCGCGAGATTCCCGTCTATCTGCCCGAGGGCTATGCGGCGGCGCGCGAGTATCCGCTGTTCGTGATCCTTGCCGGGTTCACCGGTTCCAGCCGTTCGCATCTGAACTGGATGCCGTGGGGCGAGACCATGCCCGAGAGAATCGAGCGGCTGATCTCTTCGCGCAAAATTCCGCCCTGCGTGGCGATTTTTCCCGATCCCTTCACGCGGCTCGGCGGCTGTCAATATCTCAACAGCTCGGCGGTAGGAGATTACGAAGACCATCTCACCGGCGAACTCATTCCGTGGGCGCGCGAGCAGTTTAACGCGGGACGCAAACCGGCGCAAGCCGTGATGGCGGGAAAATCGTCGGGCGGTTTCGGCGCGTTTGTGCTGGCCGCGCGGCATCCCGATTTGTTCGGCTGGATGATTATGCATTCGGGGGACTGCTATTTCGATTATTGTTATTTGCCCGATTTTCCTGCGGCGGCGGGCGAAATTCGCAAGGCGGGCGGGCCGCGCGAGTTCATCGCCAAAATCGGTCAACCGGGTTTGCAGAGCAAATCGCACTTTGCGGCGGTGAACACGGTGGCTATGGCCGCCTGCTATTCGCCCAATCCCGAAAGTCCGTGGGGGTTCGATTTGCCTTTCGATTGGGAAACGGGCGAGGTACGCGGCGATGTGTGGGCAAGATGGCTCACGCACGACCCCGTTCGCATGGTCGAGCGGGCGGACGTTGTGGCCAATCTGCGCAAGCTGAAGGGCATTTACATCGAGTGCGGCACTTCCGACGAATTCAATTTGCAGTGGGGCGCGCGCATTCTGGCAAAGAAACTTCGCGCGGCGCGCATCACCGTGGAGCACCGCGAATTCGACGGCGGCCACATGAACGTGCACTACCGCTACGACGAGAGCCTCGCGTGGCTCGGAGAAGGGATGAGGGCGGAAGGATGAAAGAAGAGGGATGAGGGCGGAGGGATGAGGGAT
>JAPKYT010000109.1 GCA_026394155.1 bacterium
CCTTTGATTCGGCGCGGGTCGGAGAGCACGACATCCACGCCAGTCTGACGGGCTATCTGACCGTTTATGGCGAGGTGCGTGTTCCGGATGGCGGGACTGCCCATGTGACTCTGATTTTGCGTCCCATTCCGACCGGCGTCGGCCGAGTCGAGGGGATTGTGCTGCTCCCGAATGAAGGCGGCCCGGCGGCAGGTGCAACGGTGGTTCTGTTTCGGGCGCGCGGCGATAGTCTGGTCACCGTGTCCGATGATTCCGGTCACTTTGCCTTTGATTCGGCGCGGGTCGGAGAGCACGACATCCACGCCAGCCTGACGGGCTATCTGACCGTTTACGGCGAGGTGCGTGTTCCGGACGGCGGGACTGCCCATATCGTGCTGGTTCTGCGGTCGGTCGGCGGCACGGTCGAAGGCTTCGTTACACTCAGCGACCAGACACCGGTGAACGATGCCCTGGTCCGCGTGTTCCGGCACGGTGAACCGCGGGACTATCACACCCAAACCGACTCCACCGGACACTTCTCGATGGAGCATGTGCAGGCGGGCGCCTACACGATTACCGCGATGGCGTTCATGCACGGCTTTGCCACGGCTGAAATCGTGGTGGCCGACAGCCAGGTCACTCAGGTGACGCTGGTTCTCAACGATTCGACGAACGGCGGTCACCATCACGGTGACACACTCGCCACGGTGGAGCTGACGGGAATTGCCTTGGTGGTGTATCCCGACAGCGCCAATCATCCGCACTGGATCAGCTACTACATTGACGTGAACTACGATGGAGCGGCTGACTATCGTCTTTCCTTCGGGCCCCCGTGGTATGAACCGCAAAGCGGTGCTCACCGTCCCGCCAATGGCGACTCGATTTCCGTTTACGGCGGCCTGCTGACCTTCTCGACGCCGCCCATGGTGGTCGTCTATGAGATCAACGGCCTGTTCTGGCGCGAGCCGTTTCACGGTCACGGCGGCCAGGGCGGTGGTGATCACGGACGCGAAGGCTGCAATTCGGACAGTGTGACCCGGGTCGAACTTGAGGGCACGGCGGTGGTCTTCAGCGGCGAAGGCTGCCACGGCGAGCGCACGCTCTACGCGATCGCCGCCGGCCCCGGCAACATCAGCGCCAATCTCGATTTTGGACGGCCTGATTATGATCCGGGCAACGGGGCTCTTCGCCCGCAGAATGGCGACGAGATTGCCATTGTGGGAGGACAGATTTACTGTCCGAATGCTCCCGTACCGACGGTGATCGTGTACGAGATCAACGGCCTTTTCTGGCGCGAACCGGGCGATACTGTGGGTCTGGGAGCTCTGCCCGAGTCGGTCGAGGAACCGGTGACGGTCGGTGCGCCGCTCAGCCATTTGATGGCGCGCAACTACCCGAATCCGTTCAACCCGACCACGACGATCCGCTATTCCATTCCGGTGTCCGGCCACGTGAACCTGACGGTCTATGATCTGCAGGGTCGCGAAGTCGCGGTCCTGGTCAACGGGATTCAAACGGCCGCCACCTATGCGGTAACGTGCGACGGCAGCGCATTCACCTCCGGCGTCTATTTCTACCGCTTGACCGCCGGAAACGAGACGTTCACCGGCCGGATGATGCTCCTCAAATAGCGGCAAGTTCCGTTGGGTCTCGGTGTCTGAATCAGCACTTGCATAGCACTTGAAGTGAACCCCTGCGGGACTGCCGCAGGGGTTCTTGTTTGTCCCCAGACAACTACCATGTGTCGGCAGCATCACCAGGTGACTCAACACCCGGATGACCGGAGGAAACCCCTCGTCCGCTGGCGGGCTGACGTTCCCCACGTACGTCTCTGAGCGCCGACCAAATGGCCACACGGGGTGTTGCACATACGATACGCACCTAATACCCTCGGGTGGGAGACGCTCGGGTCGCGCAATGCCTCTCTCTTTGCGCAGAACCAGCGTCTGAGCTAAACTCAGTTGAAATAGACACCAAGGGGCCTGATACCTGCGGGTAACGGCCTTGACACTTTGGCGGGATTTGCTTAAATTTATAAGCTTTCAAACCCCCAATACTTTTCACCATGTACGCAGTCCTATCCATCCCCGGCCGGCAGGTTCGCATCGAACCCGGACAGACCCTGCGCGTGGACTTCATGGCCGCGCAGAAGGAAGGCGACAAGGTCGTCTTCGACAAGGTCATGCTGCTCTCCGACGGCCAGAACGTTCGCATCGGCTCGCCCTTTCTCCAAGCGTCCGTGCACGCCACTGTGGTCGCTCATGAGCGCGGTGACAAAGTCATCGTCTATAAGAAAAAGCGGCGGGTGGACTATCACAAGAAGCAAGGCCACCGCCAGCGCTTCACCACCGTGCGCATAGACTCCATCGAGGGATAATCAGCCATGGCCCACAAAAAAGGACAAGGCTCTTCCCGCAACGGCCGCGACAGCCCGAGCGCGGCACCCGCATCCGCCCGGGACTCAACGTGGGCATGGGACGCGATTACACGCTGTTTGCCCTCGCCTCAGGCACGGTCAAGTTCGTCTCCTCGGAGAAGGGCACGCGCAAATCGGTACACATTGAGCCGCTCGAAGGCTAATTCCCCATATCTGAACCGCCGGGATCCGGCGCAGTCATTCCGGTTTCCTCCGCGCGGTCCGCTCAAATGGCCGCGCGTTGTTTTCTTCCCCCCGTTCCCCACCACCACGTCCAAGGAGTCTCCATGAAGGTTACCGTCATCGGTGCAGGCAACGTCGGCGCCTCGACCGCTTACGTTCTGGCGCAAAGAGGCATCGCCACTGAGATCGTGCTCACGGACATTCTCGCGGGTGTCCCGCAGGGCAAGGCGCTGGACATGTGTCAGTCCGGCGCGGTGGAAGGCTACGACACGCGCATCATCGGCACCAACAGCTATGCCGACACCAAGAACTCCGATGTGATCGTGATGACCGCCGGCAAGCCGCGCAAGCCGGGCATGTCGCGCGAGGACCTGTTGGCGGTGAACATCGAAATCGTGAAGGACGCCGTGGGTCAGGCGGCTAAGATGTCGCCCAATGCCTTCATGATCGTGGTCTCGAATCCGCTCGATGCCATGTGCTACGGCGCGCTCAAGATTTCCGGTTTCAAGCCAAATCGCGTCTGCGGCATGGCGGGCATTCTCGACACGGCCCGCTTCAAGGCGTTCATCGCCATGGAGCTGGGTGTCTCGATGAAGGACATGAGCGCGATTGTGCTGGGCGGTCACGGTGACACCATGGTGCCCTGCCCGCGCCTCGCGTCCATCGGCGGCGTGCCGCTCACCAGTCTGGTCTCCAAGGAGCGCATTGACGCGATGGTGGAGCGCACGCGCAACGGCGGCGCGGAAATCGTCAAGCTGTTGGGCACCTCCGCGTGGTACGCGCCCGCGGCGGCGGCCGTGCAGATGGTGGAAAGCTACGTGCTGGACCAGAAGCGCGTGCTGCCGTGCGCCGGCTGGCTGCAAGGCGAATACGGCCTGCGCGACGTGTACATGGGAGTGCCGGTTGTGATCGGGCGCGGCGGAGTCGAAAAAATCATCGAGATTCCGCTGAGCGACGAAGAGAAGGCAATGTTCAAGGCGTCCGCCGACAAGGTTCGCGCCACCGCGGCGGAGACCAAGCTCTGAGATCGCTGGTGGACTCTGGCGGAAAGCCGATCGCGAGGAGGAACCGATGAAGACCGTGGGAGTGGTTCTGGCCGGATGCGGCTACCTTGACGGCGCGGAGATCTATGAATCCGTTCTCACGCTTCTGTTTCTTGACCGCGCCAACGCTCCTTATCAGTGCCTCGCGCCGGACGTGCCGCAGATGCACGTGGTCAATCATGTTACCGCCAAGGAAACGGGAGAGACGCGGCGTGTGCTGATCGAAGCGGCGCGAATTGCGCGCAGCAAGATCGAACCGCTCAGCGACGCGTGGGTCTCAAAGCTTGATGCGGTGATCTTCCCGGGCGGATTCGGCGCGGCCAAGAACTACTGCGACTACGCGCTGAAGGGTGACGATTGCTCCATCCATCCGCTGATCGAGTCGTTCATGCGCAAGTTGGTGGAAGCGCGCAAGCCCATCGGCTTGATTTGCATCGCGCCTTTGGTTCTGGCCCGGGCGCTGAAGGGAATGAACGTGCATCCGCGGCTCACGGTGGGAGCCGAGTCGGGCGCGGCTCGCAGCGTGGAAGTCTTCGGCAGCAAGCACGTGGTCTGCCCGGTGACGGACGTGGTGGTGGATCGTGAGCGCAAGATCGTCACCACGCCCGCCTACATGTATGACACGCGTATTGCCGATGCGGCGCAGGGAATCGAAAAACTCGTCAAGGAAATCCTTGCCCTGATGAACGCGTAAGCCGCCGGTGCCGTGCGGCGCGTTGATGTTCCGCAACCGGCCGAATGAAGTCCGCAGGGACCGGGGAATCATCTCCCGGTCCCTGTTGTGCTTGTGGGCAGCGGGGAGAGACTCCCGCGCCCGTCGGGCTTGAGTTTTGCAGCAATCATCACTCCCAGAGGAACCATGAGCGACCTGTTCCCCGTTGACCTGCGCAGCGACACCGTGACCAAGCCGACACCCGGCATGCGCAAGGCTATGGCCGATGCCATAGTGGGCGATGACGTGTTCGGTGAAGATCCCACGGCCAATCGCCTGCACGAACGCGTGGCCGAGATTCTGGGCAAGGAAGCCGCTCTTTTCGTTCCCAGCGGCACCATGGGAAACCAGATTTGCATCGCCGCGCAGACGAAGCCGGGCGATGAAGTGCTGTTGGATGAAAACGCACACATCTTCAACTTTGAAGGCGGCGCGCCGGCCTTGCTCTCCGGTGTGCAACTCAGACCCTTGCCGGGTAGCCGCGGCCGGCTGAACGCGGCGCAAGTCACGTCCACGGTGCGCGGAGGCGCCTCGCATCTGCCGCCCACGGTCATGGTCGCGCTGGAGAACACGCACAATCGCGCCGGCGGCAGCGTATACGAGCTGGACGAACTAACACGGATTCGAGATGCGGCGCATGCCAAAAGCCTGATCGTGCATCTCGACGGTGCGCGCATCTGGAATGCTGCGGTGGCAACCGGATGCCGCGAATCGGACATTGCTCAGTATGCCGACTCCGTCTCGGTCTGCTTCTCCAAAGGATTAGGAGCGCCGGTGGGAAGCGCGGTGGCGGGATCTCGAGAGTTCGTCGGCCGGGCGCACCGCTATCGCAAACTGTTCGGCGGAGGAATGCGTCAGGTCGGCATTCTGGCGGCGGCGGCGTTGTACGCACTGGAAAATCACCGGGAGCGCCTTGCCGAAGATCACGCCAAAGCCGCCCAGTTGACGAAGTTGCTGCTCGAAGACGGCCGCGTCACTGTTGATCAGCCCGTGCAAACCAACATCCTGATGGCCACGCTGGGCGAAACAACCGTGAGTGCGCCCGAACTCGCAAGGCGCTGCGCGCGGGACGGCGTGCTGTTTTTCCCGGAAGGCGAACGCCGACTGCGCTTGGTCACGCATCTGGACGTTCCCGCCGCGGCGATTGCACCCGCGGCTGACATCATTCGGAAGAACTTGACACCGTGAGTTTGATCACGTCAGATCCGATCACCGTTCTGGTCGTGGATGATGAAGAGAACATCCGCGACGTGCTGCGGAGCTTTCTCGAAGAGCTCGGCATGACCGTGCTGTTGGCGGATTCCGCCGAGGATGCGCTGGCGCGAAATGATCTTGATCGGGTGGACGTGGCGCTGCTGGACATCCGCCTGCCGGGACGCATAGACGGCCACGCGCTCCAGCAGGAACTCAACCGGCGCTTTCCCGACATGGCCAAGATTCTCATGTCGGGGCAGGCGGATCTCGACGACGCCATTGCCGCCTTCTCGGATCAAGCCTTCTCCTTTGCCAAGAAACCGTTCTCATCCCTGAAAGAGATCGCCGTCTTGATCGCGCGCGCGGCGGAATCCAAACGACTGGAGGTTGAGAACCGGCGGTACGCGGAGCAACTGTATGAAGCCAATCGCGCGCTGGCGGAGCGGGTGACGGAAACCACGGCGGAGACCAGCCGCTATCAGCGGATTCTCTCGCATCTCTATCTGGTCAGCTCGCAGCTTGGCCGCATTGAACAGTCGGACCGGCTGCTCGATCTCATCTGTCAGGCGGTGGTGGAAGCCGGCGCCTTTCGCCGGGCGGTGGTTCTGCTGGCCGACGAGCGCTACTTGGTGAGTGGCATCGGAGTGTGGGAAGAAGGCGGTGTGGCCGAGTCCCTGAAAGATCTGCTGCGCGGTTTGCGCGGACAGCCGCTGCGACCGTTTGAGTTTCAGAGAGAGGAACGGCAGATCGGAACGGCCATTCACGCGCGCGCACGCATCGCGCCGAGCCCATCGGCGGAAGCGGGTTGGGGCGCGGAAGACCGGCTGTTCGTGCCGCTCTTGCGGCAGGACAATTCCGTGTTCGGCTTTCTTTCGCTGGACGGGCCGGCGAATGGCGAGCCGCCGTCCGCCGAGGTCATTCGCCTGCTCGAGATACTGCTGACCAACGCCGCGCTTTATCTGGAGGCCCACAAGCTGCGCGACGAGCTCAAGAAGCGCGCCGAAGAGCTGGAACTGCGGGTACATGAGCGCACCAAGGAACTGCGGCTTTCCGAGGAGCGTTTCAGTCGTTTAGTGAATTCCACGACCGACATTGTTTATGTGACGGACGAAACCGACAAACTGGTTTTCTTGAATGAAGCGTTCACGCGGACGCTTGGGTATCTCCGCGAGAACTACATCGGCCGAGCGTTCCGTCGCATGATCGAAGACATCGCCACCGACAATCCCATGAACCGCCGGGCCCTTCAAGAGCTGGCCGACCAGAGTGCCGAGCATTCCATTCATCACGTCGAGGTGGTGACCCGGCAGGGCGACAAGCGGACCCTCGAGATCAATCGCACGTTGGTCCTGCAAGCCGGTACGGCTCGCGGTTCGCAGGGAATCATTCGAGACATCACCGAACACCGGGTGCTCCTGAAGCAGTTGGTGGCCGCGGAACGTTTGGCGGCGACGGGACGGCTGGCAACGGGCATCGCCCACGAGATCAATAATCCCCTCCAAGCCGTGGCCTCGCAGCTTTCCGCGGTCGAGGGCAAACTGCGCGAGCAGAAGAATCCCTCGGAGAACCTCGAGCTCATTCGCGAGGGAATTGATCGCATTCGTCAGATTGTGCGCAGCATGTTGGATCTCCATCGCGCCGCGACGGCGACACCGGGAGCCGTCCATCTTCAGGAGATCGCGGAGAAGGTGGCTGCCTTGGTGAGTCAGCAGTTGAAGGAGCACGGAATCGGTCTAACGCTCGATCTGCAGTCCGATCTTCCGGCCATCACCGGCTCGCCCCAAGAGTTGCAGCAGGTGCTGCTGAATTTGGTGCTCAACGCCGTCGAGGCCATGCCACAGGGTGGAGATCTGACCATCCGTGCGCAGGCTACCGCCAAGACCGTTGAAGTGCAGGTGCGCGACACCGGAGTGGGCATCGCGGCGGAGCACCTGTCGCAGATCTTCGAGCCGTTTTTCACCTTCCGGGCCGCGGGCACCGGCACAGGTCTGGGACTCTATTTGAGCAGGAATATTGTGGAAGCTCATCAAGGGCGAATCAGCGTGCAGTCCGAAAAGGGCAGAGGAACGATCTTCACGATCACGTTCCCGCGCGAATGACCCACGTTGGGAGACATGAAAAGGGCGCGCCGTCGGGCGCGCCTTTTTTCGTGATAAGCAAGGCTGGAGATCAAATCAAGTTTGCGTTCTTCATGCTGAACCAGGAATCGGCGGCAATGATCACGTGGTCCAGAAGCTCGATGCCCAGAATCTGACCGGCGCGGTGAAGCTGGCGCGTCATCTCGATGTCCTCGGGCGAAGGCTCGGGATCACCGCTGGGATGATTGTGAATGAGAATGAGGGACACGGCATGGTGGGTGAGAGCCGGGCGGAAGACCTCGCGCGGGTGAAGAATGGCGTTGGTGAGGGTGCCGATGGATATAACCTCGTCGGCTACCAGCTTCTGACGATTGTTCAGGTAGAGACCGCGGAACTGCTCGCGTCGCAGAGCTCTCATGTCCGCCGCGTGCTGCACGGCGTCCTCCGGACCGCGCAGCACGGGCGCATCGTCGCCGGGCGGTGTGAAGAAGCGGCGGCCGAGTTCGAAGGCGGCGACGATCTGGCTGGCGCGGGCCGGGCTGATGCCCAAACTGTCGGCCAAGGTGCGGGCGTTGCCCTCCTGTGCGACCGCGCGCGAGCCGTAGTCGCGCAGAATGCGCTGGGCAAGACGCTCGAAGCGAGTGGCGGACTCGCCGTCCGACATGACTAAGGAGAGCAACTGCGCCAGAGGCAGAGACTCGATGCTCTCCGCTTGGGGAGTTGTGGGCGCGGTCAGAGCCTCGCCCGATGCGGGATCGGCAGCGGCTCCGGGAGCGAACACCTCTCCGGCAAAGAGCGGGGTGCCGACCGCACTGTACACTGTTTTCTTGATGCCGTGCAACACCATCAGAGGGGCGGGCATGACGCCGCTGATCTCGATGCGCCGCTTCAGTTCGACCAGCCGGCGCTCAAACTCGTCGCGACGTTCTCCCAGCCGACCGAGAGCCGGCAGCAGATCGAGCTTGATTCGATCCAACGCCTCCCGCTTAAGCGCGGCGCGATCCACCGCGTCCAGACGATCCTCGGGCGCAATCTCGACGACACGCAAATGGTGAACGTCAAGCAAGCGGAGTTCCTTGCGCAGGTCGTCGGGCGTGATCCACTCAAAGGTTTGTCCGCGAAGAGCGGCGTCCCGGTCATAGAGCAGCCGCTCGAGCTCAATCTGCGCGGCCTGCTGTTCAGTACGGGCGGATGTTCCGTACTCCACGATCACCACCGGCCCTCGCTGCCTCACGGTTCGCAGCAGCTCACGCAGGAAGCGGCGCCAGTCCGGACACAGCGGCAGAGCATGGAACACAAAAGCGGCGTCGAACGTGGCATCCGCATAAGGCAAGGGCCCGTCCTGCCAAGTCGTCTCCTGAAGATTAAGGAGTGACTCGCGTCGGCGGCGTGAACTCGAAAGGTCGTGATCGAAGGAGACCACGTCCACCTGCTCGAAGCGACGGGCGATGCTTCCCCGGTAGGTGCCCGCGCCGTCGTCCACGATGAGAGCGCGGTGTCCGCCGTAGCGGGCGAGGATGGTCGCGAGCGGGTCGAGCGGTTCCATCTCAGCTCACCGAAGCTCCGGGCGCGATGTCGGCATCCACCGTGAGCAGAACGAGTTTGCCGTCCGCTTTGGCGGCCAGCAGCATTCCCTCCGATGTTTCTCCGCGCAGCTTGACGGGTTTGAGATTGGCCACCACGATGATAAGACGCCCAAGGAGTTGTTCCGGAGCGTAGTGCTGGGCGATGCCGGCCACAATTTGCCGCCGCTCGCTTCCCAGTTCAATCTGTAGTCGCAGGAGTTTGTCAGTGTTGGCCAGACGTTCCGCCGAGAGAATCTTGGCCACACGAAGCTGCACTCTTGAAAAGTCCTGCATCTCGATCAGATCGGTTGGCGGCGCATCCGATGCGGGCGCGGCCGCTGCGGTGGGGAAGAGCTCCGGCAGAACCGAGCCCAGTGTTTTCTCATCTATGCGCGGAAAGAGTGCGGGACCGGATTGGAGGGCGACGCCGCTGCGGAGTGCGCCCCAGACGGCACCGGTGGACAAAAGGAACCGTTCGACGGGTTCGCCCATGCGCGCCAACAACTCATTCATCTTCGCCGGCATCACCGGCTGGAGGATCATCGCGGCGATGCGCAGCGCCTCCGCGCATTCGTAGAGCACTTCCCCGCATATCTTGCGGTCGGTTTTGGCCAGCGACCAAGGGGCGGAGCTTTCGAAGTAACGGTTGGTCGCGCGCACCAATTGCAGCGTTTCCTCGATCAGCGCGTGCAGTTTGAGTTCGACCACGAACGCGGGAACTTGCGAAACCAAATTGCGCGCCAGCTCGGCAAGTTCACAGGGCGCGGCCGGCGGCTCGGGTATCTTCCCGTCGAAGTGGTCGGCCACGAGCTTCGTAATGCGCGAGAGCAGATTGCCAAGGTCATTGGCCAGATCGCTGTTGATGCGCTGCACGAGACCTTCGGGCGTGAACTTGGCGTCGAGGCCGATGACCATGTCGCGCATAAGAAAATAACGCAGGGCGTCGGCGCCGAAAGCATGAATCAGCGGCTCCACGTCCACCGGCTTGCCGGCGGATTTGGAGATTTTGCTTTCCTTGAAATTCCAGTAGCCGTGCACGGTCAGGTGGCGGAAGGGCTCGATGCCCGCCGCCTTCAGCATGGTCGGCCAGTAAATGGCGTGGGGCTTGAGAATGTCCTTGCCGATCAAGTGTTCCACGCCGCTCCAGTAATCGCTCCAATGCGGATCATGATCGTAGCCGATAGCCGTGAGATAGTTCAGCAGCGCATCGAACCAGACGTAGGTGACGAAGTTGCGGTCGAAGGGAATCTCAATGCCCCATTCCAGCCGGCTGCGCGGCCGGGAAATGCACAAGTCTTCGAGCGGCTCGCGCAGGAAGCCCAACACTTCGTTGCGATAACGCTCGGGCCGGATGAAGCCGGGATGCGCGGCGATGTGGTCAAGCAGCCAGTTTTGATATTTGCTCATGCGGAAGAAGTAGTTCTTCTCCTGCACGAATTCGGGAATGGTCTGATGATCGGGACACTTGCCGTCCACCAGTTCCTTTTCGGTGAGAAAACGCTCGCAGCCGGTGCAGTAGTGCCCGCCGTACTCGCCGAAGTAGATGTCGCCGCGGTCGTAGACGCGTTGCAGAATGTGCTGCACGAGCGTCACGTGCTCGGGATCGGTGGTGCGGATGAAGCGATCGGGGGCCACGTGCAGCCGCGGCCACAGGCGGCGGAAGCGGCCGCTGACTTCGTCCACCAGAGCCTGCGGCGTGGTGCCTCGGGCGGCCGCCGCGCGAGCGATCTTGTCGCCGTGCTCGTCGGTTCCGGTGACGAACAGCGTGTCGTCGCCGAGCAGGCGATGGTAACGCCAGAGCGTGTCCGCTAACACGGTGGTGTAAGCCGTGCCGATGTGCGGATCGGCGTTCACATAGTAGATGGGAGTGGTGACGTAGTAGGTGCTCATGGCGAATCGTGTCAAACGTTGGGTTAAAATCGCGGCGATGGCGGAGCTACTTCTTATCCGGTGACGCTCCGTCGGGGCCGGATGCTCCCGCCGGCGGCTTTTTCTTGTGGCTGCGGTGACGCTTTCGCTTCTTTTTGGCGGTCGGGGCCGGAACGCTCAGATCCGCGCCGACCTGAATTTCTGCGCCGCCGCTTTGCATGCCCAACCCGCCGCCCGCCAGCAGGGTGACCTTCTCGCCGGTGCGGCTCTGGGCAGGCAGTTCTTCCTCGTCGCGTTCGGGCGGTTCGGGCGGCGGGGCAGCGGCGGTCCTGGGTCCGCAGGTGCAGATGCACTCGGTCCTCGGCATCTCGGGCCGCCAGTTGCTGATCTCCAAGAACTCCTGATGCGAGAGTTTCTCCAGAGCTCCGGTCTGATACCTGACGTTCACCTGCCGGCGAATGACATCCAGTTTTTCGATGGCGCCCTCGCCCTTGGCTTCATCTTTGACGGGATGACCGGTCTTGGGACATTGCCGCTGGAACTCGCGATACACATCCAGCTCGTAGCGCAGGCAGCACTTCAGCCGGCCGCAGACACCGGAAAGCTTGGACGGATTGAGCGGCAGGAACTGGTCGCGCGGCATCTGCGTGGTGATCGGCTTGAATTCCGTGAGGAAGGTGGCGCAGCACAGCGGCCGTCCGCACACGCCGTAGCCGCCGGTGCGCTTCGTTTCGTCGCGTGCTCCGATCTGCCGCAAGTCAATCCGCGTGCGAAAAGTGGAGGCCAAATCCTTGACCAGCTCGCGGAAATCCACCCGGCCTTCGGCGGTGAAATAGAAGGTCATCTTGCGGCCGTCCCACTGGAACTCCACGTCCACCAGCTTCATCTCGAGTTGATGAGCGAGGATTTTCTCCCGGGCGATGCGGCGCGTGCTGTCCTCTTTCTCCGTATTCTGCTGTTGCGCACGAAGGTCGGCGGCCGTCGCGCGGCGGACGACTGCATGGGGAGGAGGATCGGCAGCCTCCATGCCCGGATGCCATCCGAGATGACTCACGCGGCCCAGATCGAAGCCGCGCTCGGCTTCCACGACGGCCGGGTCGCCGACGTCAAAGGGGAATCGCAGGGGGTTGGAGAAGTATTCCTTTCTCCGGCCCTTGAATTCCATTTCGAGTATGTCAAGCATGGTCAAGTCGCGTCTGCTTCGTCGAAGATTTGGTGCGCGGCCCCAGCGCTTCGTGGAGGCGGATGGCCAGCGCGAACATAACAAAGTCGCGAGTGTAGCCGCGCGCGAGATAGTCGGCTGAAACGTCCACGGCGCGCGCGGCTGCATCGAAGTCGGCCTCGGGATAGGCGAGTAGAATCGCGTCAATGCGATCTTCAAAACCGCGGAAGGTGACGGGATGGCGGGCCGCATTCCGGGCGATGCGGCTCAGGGCCACGTCCCGCAGCAAAAGGCCGATGAACTCGAGAGCCGTCTGCTCCGGCATTTGGTCGCTATCCAGCAGAGTGGCGGTGACCTTGCGCAATTCGACGGGGTCGCACACCGCCGCCGCACGCAGGAAGGCGATCACGCGCCGTTGCAGATCCTCGAGATTGTCCCGCGAGAGTTCCCGCGCATGAGACAGACTGCCTCCCGACATGGCCGCCGCCAATTCCGCCTGCGGGCCGGCCACGCCCGACTTCACCAGCGCATCGGCGACCTCCTCGGAAGACAACGGCGCCAGTCGCACGCGCTGACAACGCGAACGGATGGTCTGCAACAGGCCGCCCTCGTTTTCGGTCGTGAGAAGAAAGTAGGCGTTGGACGGCGGCTCTTCCAGAGCCTTGAGCAGCGCGTTCTGCGCCTGCGTATTCATGGCGTCGGCCTGAAGAACAATCAAGACCTTGCGGCGCGCCTGATACGGTTTCATGGAAGCGTGATGAATGAGGCCGCGCACCAGACTGATGCGAACGTCCTTCGCCTTGGCCGGACGCAAGAAAGTGTAAGGGTCCTTGGCCAGAGCCGCGTTTTGTGTCGCGATGACCGCGGCAAACTCGCGCTCGTCATCCTCGGTGGAGCCTGCCTTTTTCGAGGGCAGCGGATAGATCAAGTGCAGATCGGGATGGCGGAGCGCCAGCGAGGCCGGGCAATTCACGCATTCTCCGCAGGGCTCCGCGCCCTCGCGTTCACAGAGCAAAAGAGCGGCGAATTCGAGGGCCAGCGCCGTCTTTCCGACTCCGCGCGGCCCGGAAAACAGGTAGGCATGAGCCACCCGCCCGCTGCGCACGGCGTCGCTCAAGCGCGCCCGCGCCTCGCGCTGCCCCACCACGCGGCTGTGAAAGCTCGTGCTCACCGTGCTTGCAGCCACTCGATCGGATTCTTTTTCTCTTTGCCTGACCATAACTCGAAATGCACTCGATAGTCTTCCGATCCCGCGTCAAAGCCGGGGTAGCCGATGACCTCTCCCGCCCGCAACTCGTCGCGAGCCTTCACCACCACCTGGCCGAGCTTGGCATACACCGTGTAGAAAGAGCCCGGATGCTCGACGATGCAGACGTTGCCGTAGCCGCGCAGCCACGTGACCGACGATACGCGCCCGTCGGCTACCGCGGAAACGGCCGCATCGGCTGGGGCGGCGATCTCAATGCCCGGATTCTCCGTGACCGTCGCCAGCTTCCGGTTCCTGACGATTCCGAACCTCGAGACCACCCGCCCGATGACCGGCCACGGAAGCGATCCTCTGAGCGCGGACAAGGCAACACCCGACAGGGGCTCGCCGCGCGCCATCTTGCCGATCATCTCTTCGATCTGAGCCTGCGACGAGGCCACGTCGTGCCGGCGCTCTTCGAGCAGCTTGCGGTTCTGCCGCAGTTTGTGGAGCCGGGATTGCAGTTCGCGCTTGCCGCGTTCGAGCCCGTCAATATCGCCCTCCAAATCGCGCGCGATGTCTGTCGTCCGCCTCCGCTTGGCCTCGAGTTCCCATTTTCGTTCGCGCAGCGTTTGCGTGGAGGCGAACACAAGGTCCTCCGTTTCCTGCAGCGTGTCCACCGATGCGGCCAGCGTTTGCATGGACTGGGCGACCGTATGCTGCAGTCGCTTCAGGGCGGTGCGCCGCGCCAGCAACTCGCGCCACGACTCCGCCCCTAACAGAAAATCCAAAACGGCGACGCCTGACAGCCGGCGCTCCGCGAGCAGGGCGCGCGCCAAGGCACCGGACATCCGCTGCTGATCGTCCTCGATGGTGATGATGCGCGAGCCTAAACTGGCCAGCTCCGTCTCTCGCGGACCGATCTCGACCCTGATTCGGGCGATGCTGTCGCGCAGGGCGGTCATTTGACGTCTCTGGTCGCGAACCAGCTCCTCGGAAATCGCGACGCGCTGTTCCCCGGCATCGAGGTCTTTCAGCACCCCGCGCTCGCGGGCGGCGCCGCTCTCCAGTTCGCGGTCAATGCGGTGCAGTTCGCGACGAAGGGAGTCCAGCACCCGCTGAGGTTCTGCACCTGAAGGCAAAGCAAACACATGTGCGCCGCCGATGACGGCGTAAACTCCGATAATTATTGATGATACAAACCGGCGACGGGACATCTTCACAAACAAGTAGTATACGATAAGCAGGCCGGAAATGCAAGCTCCTGCCAAGCCACAAGTTCCGTTGCTTTTGCCTTGAGCGGAGCCTATATTGTCAGAGACTCACCTCCGTTGGTCTTCAAGAAAAAGGGCACGCCCATGCCCGCACTTGCTTTGCTTGCCGCACTGGCACTGGCTTGCACCGCAGCCGCGCTGCCTCCGGATCCCACTCAGACGGAGTTCATCCGCCTCATGGAATCCCGGCGTCATCAGCCTGCGGGTAGTCTCGACGCCGACAGCGCTCACAGCTACGACATGATCTCGCTCTCGCTGGACTACCGGGTGGAGCCGCTCGGCCAGCCGCTCACGGGATGGGCCGCGATTCGCCTTGTGGCCCGCGAGAATCTGTTGGTGATCCCGCTCAACGCACAGGGCATGACCATTCTGGGCGTGAACGTCTTCGATCAAGCGCTGCCGTTCACGCACGTCCATGACACGCTCTATGTGAACTACGCCATGCAGATCGGCGATAGCGTGACGCTGGACATACACCTCTCTGTCCCCTCCGAAGCGGAACCGGGCGGAATCGGATTTCATTCCGAGGCGGATCACGCCTACACGTTTTCCGAGCCCTATGGCGCCCGCCGGTGGATGCCGTGTTTCGATCAACCGTTCGACAAGTTCAATGAGGTCACGATTGCCGTCAATATGCCGGCGAGTTGGTGGCTGGCGTCGAACGGCGCGCTGATCCAAACCACCTATCCCTCGGCCGGACGCAAACGCGAGGTGTATTATCACGACGATCCCATTTCCACCTATCTGGTGATGCTCGCAGCCGGCAACTATGCGCGACGAGTCGAGACTGTAGGTGATGTTCTCTACCGCTACTTCGCTTTCCCGCAGGACTCGGCCGCCGCCGCCTACGACTGGCAGCGCACGCCGCTGATGACGGCCGTCTACGAAAGCCTTTTCGGCGACTATCCATTCGGGCAATATGGCATGGTTCAGACGGACATCATGGGCGGTCGGGGGGCGATGGAGCACCAGACCTTCACCACTTACGGCCAGCATCTGGTGGACAGCCTGCGGACTTATGAAGGCGTGGTCGCGCACGAGTTGGCCCACATGTGGTTCGGCGATGCCGTCACTTGCGTGGATTTCCGCAACGTCTGGCTCAACGAGGGTTTTGCCACCTACGCGTCGGCGCTTTTCTATGAAGCGACAGAAGGGCAGGCGGTGCTCGACGACATCATGTGGAACATGAGCCTGCCCTATCTCAATGCTACCGATCTGCATGGCGTCGCGATCTACGATCCGCCGCCGAACCTGATGTTCAGCGCCATTGAATACGAGAAGGCCGCATGGGTGCTGCACATGCTGCGGGAGCAGCTCTTGGGGGACAGCCTCTTTTTCGCCGCTATGCGCTCTTACTTCAGTGAGTTCAGCGGCGGGTGGGCGAACACGGAAGACTTCATCGCCGTCGTGAATCAAACTGCCGGACAGGACTTGCGCTGGTTCTTCAATCAGTGGATCTACCAGCCGGGACATCCGGTGGTGCACGCGGTGATTGAGCCGGGCGTTCCCACCTCGCACGACGTCACGGTGACTGTGACTCAGCAGCAGACGGCCGGACCCGTGTTCCGTTTTCCGCTCAGTGTGGACGTGCGCACGACGGAAGGAGTCATGCATTCGCTCTTCTGGGTGGATCAGGCGCAGCAGTCCGTGGTTCACGGTTTTCCGTCCGCGGTGCACAGCGCCGATTGGAGCGCCTATCAGCTGACACTGGTGGAATTCTCGAGCCAAGGCGCGGCGGACGCTCCTACTGTGCCGCAAGACTTCGTCCTCGGGCCCGTCTATCCGAATCCCTTCAACGCCACGGCTCGCATTCCATTTGTGCTGAACAATGCCGGGCGGGCCGTGCTGCGCGTCTATGATATCAACGGCCGTTTGGTGAAGACTCTGGCCGACGCGAGTTTTGCGCCCGGCCGGCACGAAGTCGAGTTTTCCGCCGAACCCACTCTGTCTTCCGGGCTGTATCTGGTGACTCTCGAATCCGGCGCTCAGCGTCGCATTGCCAAAGCGCTGCTGGTGAAGTAACATGGATACTGCTCCGCGCTATAGCGTGGTCATTCCCGCTTACAATAAAGAATGCGAGCTGCCGCGCACGTACCTTTTGCGGCGCGAGTACCGGGGATCGCTCCAGCCGTGAACTTGGTCTTCATTGCCGTCGGCAAGCTGCGGGAATCTCATTACCGCATGGGCGTCGAGGAATACCTGACGCGCATCCGTCACTTCCTGCCCGCGGATCACATCGAAGTGCCACCGGGAACGGGCGAAGACGGTAACGGCAAGGGCCGGGGCGCGCTTCTGCGTGAAGCGGCGGCGATTGAGCGGCACGTGCAGCGCGAAGGTAAAATGGTGGCGCTGGATGCTCGCGGAACCGCACTGGATTCTGAGCAATTCGCCGATTGGTTGCAGCGCAACATGATCGCTTCGGTGCCGCGCATCAGTTTCGTGATCGGCGGCGCGTGGGGTCTGGCCCCGAGTATTCTCGAGCGAGCCGACCTCCGGCTCAGCCTTTCACCGATGACGTTTCCTCACGAACTGGCCCGTCTGATTCTCACAGAGCAGGTTTATCGCGCCTTGTCCCTCTGGAAGAACCTGCCGTATCACAAGTAATCCATTGGAGTTGCGCCCAACGATGGACTGGCTGAATACGGTGGAGGCACGCTTGACAAGAGAGACGGATTTCCGTATATTAGCGCGATTTGCATTAGCGGAGACACCTTGACCGCAGCCGCCTCTCCCAATCACGATCAAGTTCTTGAAGCGCTGAAGAGCGTCAAATTCCCCAAGTTGTCGCGCGACATCGTGTCTTTCGGCTTGGTGAAAGGCATCGAAGTCGAGCGCGATCTGGTGCGCGTGCACCTGCGCGTGTCCACACGCGATCCCAACGTTCCCGCCGAGATTGAGCGCGACGTCAGCCGCGTGGTAAAAACACTGGCCGGGGTGCGCGACGTGCACGTGGATATGTCATGGGTTCAGCCGGAGTCTGCCCCGCCCGCGCCGCATGCCGCACCCGCCCCGCAGGAACCGCTGTTGCCCGGCGTTCGGCTGAAGATCGCAGTCGCGTCTGCTAAGGGCGGAGTGGGGAAGAGCACCGTCGCCGCCGGGCTGGCGCTGATGCTGCTGAAGCAGGGACACAAGGTGGGCCTCGTGGATTTCGATATCTACGGCCCCAGCATTCCCACCATCATGGGCGTCGGCGGCATGCCCCTGGTGCAGAACGAGAAGATCATCCCGCTCGATCGCGGCGGTTTGAAGCTCATGTCCATGGGATTTCTCGTGGATCCGGGCACGCCCATGATTTGGCGCGGGCCGATGGTGCATCAAGCCGCCGAGCAGTTCTTGCGCGACGTGGATTGGGGTGAACTCGACGTGCTGATCATTGATCTGCCGCCCGGCACCGGCGACGCACAGATGACGCTTTCCCAGAAGGTCAACCTCGACGGCGCGGTGATCGTCTCCACGCCGCAGGACTTGGCGCTAATTGACGCGCGCAAAGGCGTGGCCATGTTTCGGAAAATGAACGTACCCATTCTCGGCATCGTCGAGAACATGTCCGGTTTCACGTGTCCGCACTGCGGTCATACCTCTTACATCTTCGGCCACGGCGGAGCGGAGCGCGAGGCACACGCCCTGCACGTGCCGCTCCTGGCGCGCATTCCGTTGGTTCCCGCGCTGGTGGAGGCTTCCGATGCCGGCGATCCCATGGGCGCGGTGGAAGCGGATCCGCAACTGCGCGATGTGTTCACCACGATGGCTGTTCGTGTGAGCGACGCGGTGGGTTTGACCGTTCGCGGCTGATCGCCCTTAGAGGAACATGCCATGCCGACTCCCGATGACGTTTATCAAGCGCTGACTCGCGTCTACGATCCGGAGCTGGCTCTGCCGGTCACCGATCTGGGGCTGGTTTACGACGTGCAGGTGAACGGCAACCGTGCCGACGTGAAAATGACATTGACCACTATGGGTTGTCCCATGGCCGGATCTCTGACGGAGATGGCGCGGCGGGCGGTTCTGGAAGTTCCCGGCATCGAAGAAGCGAATGTCGAATTGGTCTGGGATCCGCCGTGGTCGGTAGACATGATGTCCGATGAGGCGCGCATGCGCCTCGGCATGATCTAATCGAGTTCCGCGCCGCCGCGCGCTGGCGCGAGTTTTTCCCCTTTAATCCGTTCCTTGAGAGAACAGAAAGGGTCGCCATGAAGTCACAGCAAGCATTTCCCCCTCTGCACTGATGCGGAGGGTTTTTCTCTTTTCGCAATCCGGTTCAACTTCAGGCCACTGATGGACTACAAGGTCAAGGCGGTGTTAGTGGACTCGGCGGGCTTCGCGCGCACGATCACCCGGCTGGCCCACGAGATCATCGAGCGCAATCGCGGCACGGAAAGACTCGCCTTCGTCGGCATGCAGACGCGGGGAGTCTATTTGGCGCAGCGTCTGGCGCGGAAGGTGGAGGAGATCGAAGGCACGGCGCTGCCGGTGGGAGTGCTGGACACCACCATGTACCGCGACGACTTCCGCACCGCACTCAAACAACCGCTGGTGCGCGTCACCGAAATTTCGTTCGATCTTTACAACATGAACGTGGTTCTGGTGGACGACGTGCTCTACACCGGCCGCACCGTGCGCGCCGCGTTGGACGCTCTCATGGATCTGGGCCGGCCCAAGCGCATCCAGTTGGCGGTGCTGGTGGATCGCGGTCATCGCGAATTGCCCATCAAACCCGATTTCGTGGGTCGTAACGTGCCCACCAGCATCAACGAAGAGGTGCGTGTGCGCATGACGGAAATTGACTCCGAGGACGCGGTGCTCTTAGTGGAGGTGCAACAACCGTGAGCCTGCTCACTCACAAACACCTTCTGGGTCTGGCGGACTACTCGGAAGCGGACATCACCACGATTCTGGACACCGCCGAGCGCATGAAGGAGATTCTGGAGCGGCCGGTGCCCAAGGTGCCCACGTTGCGCGGCGTGACCGTGGTGAATCTGTTCATGGAATCGTCCACGCGAACGCGCGTGAGTTTCGAGTTGGCGGAAAAACGCCTCTCCGCCGACACGCTGAATTTCGCCGTGTCGAGCAGTTCGCTCTCCAAGGGCGAAACGCTGCTCGATACCGCGCTCAACATCGAAGCGATGAAGATAGACGTGGTGGTGATGCGCCACAAGTCGCCCGGCAGTCCGCACTTTCTGGCCCGGCATCTCGATTCCATCATCATCAACGCGGGCGACGGCTGCCATGAGCATCCGACGCAAGCGCTGCTGGACATGATGACGCTGCGACAGAAGTTCGGAGCGCTAAAGGGGCTGCGTGTCTGCCTCGTGGGAGACATCTCCCATTCGCGCGTGGCGCTCTCCAACATCATCGGACTGAAAACAATGGGAGCGCAGGTCACGGTTTGCGGCCCGGCCACGCTGATCCCGCGCGGAATCGAACGTCTCGGCGTGCAGGTAACGCATAGTCTGGACGAGGCCATTCAGCGCTGCGACGCCCTCAACGTTCTGCGCCTTCAACTGGAGCGGCAGGAGGCCGGGCTTTTTCCCTCGCTGCGTGAATATCACCAGTACTTCGGTCTGACGCGACGCCGTCTGGAGAAAGCGCCCGCGCCGCTGACCATCCTGCATCCCGGCCCGATGAATCGCGGAGTGGAAATCACCTCCGACGTGGCCGACAGCGAGCATTCGGTTATCCTCCAGCAGGTCACCAACGGCGTGGCGGTGCGCATGGCCGTGCTGTATCTCCTGGCGGGAGCGAAGATGCCATCCACCGAAATGAAAGTCTGACCATGCGAAAGTACGCGAACTTCGACGAACCCGCGCGGGCGCGGAATCTGGTGCTGCAAGGCGTGCGCGCCGTGGACCCCGAGCGCAATCTGGATCAGGTGCTGGATCTTCATATCCGTGACGGCATGTTGAGTGTCGCGCCGAAAGAAATCCCCGCCGACGCCGACGTTCTGGACTTGCGCGGTCACATCGTCACGCCCGGCTGGTTCGATCTTCATGTTCATTTGCGCGAGCCGGGCGGAGAAGTGGCGGAGACGATTCTCTCGGGCTGTCAGGCGGCCATGAACGGCGGATTCACCGGCGTGGCCTGCATGCCCAACACCGAGCCTCCGCTGGACGATGCGGGTCGGGTGCGCTGGGTAATGGAGAAGGCGGCTCCGTTGCCGGTGGACTTGCACGTGGTGGCGGCGGCGACGCGCGGACGCGAGGGCAGGCAACTGGTGGAGATGTCCGAGTTGGTGGAACTCGGCGTTCGCGCCTTCAGCGATGACGGAAAGCCCATCGCCGACACGGCGGTTCTCCGCCATGCGCTGGAATATGCCAACATGCTCGGCGCGCGAATTTTTGAGCACGCCGATGATCCCGATCTGTCCGTGGGCGGTGCCATGAACGAAGGCGAGTGGTCCACGCGTTTGGGCTTGCCGGGCATACCGGCGGTCAGCGAGACGCTGGACGTGCTGCGCTGCATTCTGGTGGCGCGCTATGCCGGAGCGGCGGTGCACATTTGCCACGTCTCCACCAAGGAGTCCGTGGAGTGGATCCGCTGGGCCAAGCAGCAGGGCATCAGAGTGACGGCCGAGGTGTGTCCGCACCATCTGCTGCTGACGGAGGAGCGCTGCCGGGAATTCGACACGGATTTCAAGATGAACCCGCCGTTGCGCAGCGAAGAGGACCGTCAAACGTGTCTTAAGGGACTGGCTGATGGCACGCTGGATGCTTACTGCACGGATCACGCGCCCCATGCGTGGGAAGCCAAGGCGCAGGAATTCGACGTGGCGCCCTTTGGCGTCGTGGGGCTGGAGACCGCGCTCGGACTGGCCTTCACGCATCTGGTGGGACGCCATCTCGATCTGAAGGCGATGATCGAGCGCGTGGTGTACGCGCCGCGCCGCATTCTTTCTCAGCCGCTTCCCGCTATCGCGACCGGCGAGCCGGCGAACCTGACCATCATTGATCCGGAAGGCTCGTGGACGGTGCGGCCCGATGAGTTTCGCTCGAAGTCGCGCAATACTCCCTTCAAGGGCTGGGAGCTGACGGGTCGCGCGCGCGGCATCGTGAATCGCGGTTTTGCGGTTATCAAAGAAGTATAGAATGTCCGAAAGAGACTGCCTCGTCTCCCATTCGAAGGAGTCGGTCATGAACCGCTGGGTGCAACTGGGGCTGCTTCTCAGCCTTTCTCTCACGGCATGGATTCCCGCCGGCTGCAACCGGGGGCCGCGGGAGATACCCGAAAGCACGCTCATCTCTGTTTACTATTCCAGCGATACTCGCGGGCGACTGGACGGCTGCGGGTGCAAGCACGAGGACGGCGGAATCGCTCGACGCAGTACGATGATTCTGGCGGCGCGTGAAGAAGACCCCGCCGTGGTCTACTGTGACGCGGGCAACTTTCTCTCGGGCAATGCCGCAGCCGATAGCACTCGCGGAGCGGTCATGGTGGAGGCCTACAATCATCTGAAACCGGCCGCCGTGAATCTTAGCGAGCGGGAGCTGGCCTTCGGCGTGGACGCCTTCAAAGCCGCGAAGCGTGAGGCCAAGTTCGATTTCGTCTCGGCAAATCTTCGTTACAAAGGCGGCGCGCTGGCCGTTCCTTACGTCATCCGAATGGTGAAGGACGCCCGCATTGCTTTCGTCGGTCTTTGCGGAACCAAGGACGTGATGCGCTCCGACAGCACTCTGTTGCCCGAGGGCGTGATCATCGAAGACCCGGTGTCCTTCGCGCGCCGCGCCGTGGCCGGCCTCGAGGGCAAAGCCGAGATCATCATTCTGCTTTCGACATGCGGTGATGCCATGGATTCGCTGCTGGCGCAGTCGCTGCCGCAGGTTGACGTCATCGTCGGCGGGCGAAGCTACCGCACCAATTGCGACAGTCCGTGGGTGATCGGTAAGACGCGCATCGTGCGTGCCGAGCACGACGGACGCTCCCTTGGCCGGATGAATCTGGTCTTCGGCCCGAAGGCCGAGCTTCGTGACTATCTTGGCGCACAGGTGGCTCTGGGAGCGCGTGTGTCTTCCGATGCCGGGATGATCGAGCGCGTGCGCCGCCACATTCCCGGCTTCAGCGAGACGGGGCAACATTCGACACCATGAGGCTCGAAAGTGATAATAATGCAGGATTTCTCCCGGCAGCCGGGAGAAATTTTTTTCGCCGAACGAACCGTCTTGCCGCACCAAAAAGCTGAGAATACGTACGAGAATACCGTGGTTGAGGCAGGCCGAAACTCCCCCCTTCCATTCCCCCCACGGAGTGGGGGGAGGGTATTTGGCGGTGCCCACCACATATCGGTTGAAGAAGTCGTGAACGTTTGAGCATCGCTAAGTTGCATAATAAGAACTGAATGGCTCGATTATGCTGACAATATAAAACGAATCAAGGGTCAGATCAAGGGGTCGGATTGTTAGAGTTGCGCGTTAGTGATTGGATACGAAGAGGTTGGTAAGATCAGGAAAAAGCTGAAGCGGAAGAGGGAGAGGACGGCCCCCCTTCGTTCCCCCGGTCGAGCTGGGGGGAAAAGTCAGAACCGATTCCGGCCGGGTGGCGAAGACTGACCCGGCTCGGCGGAAACTGGACTCCCCCTTGTCTTCCCCCCACGAAGTGGGGGGAAAAGTGAGGACGAGGCTTGACATTCCGTTGGCGGCGAAGTAAATTGTATAGAGATGCCGGGCAAGACCCTTGGGAGGGGAATTGTGATGCATCGTCGAGGCGGACATCTTTGGGTTGATCTAAGGAACCGTCGGGACAAGCAGGCTCAGTTTGAACCTTGTCGTCGTGTAGGCGGCAAGGTTTTCTCTATTCTCAATGTCTTGGCTCTGACGTGCGGAGTGTCATCAATGTGCAGTTCCAGAAACCGGGTTTCTTGGCACGGCGAAATGAAATACGTCCTACTGCTCTTTGTCGTGGCCTCGTGGGTCTCGGCCAGTGTAGGGCAGTGGAATCAAGTCACGTTGTTGACTGACGACAACCATTTTCACCACTGGCCACAGATAGTGGTGGATGACTCACTCCGGCTCCACGTCTTCGATGTGCGGAGTCTCACAGAAACTTCTGAGCAACCTGCTTCGTTGTTCTACCAACGCTTTGACAATTGGGGCAATTCCCTCGGCTTGCCGCTGGAACTCTTGCCAGACCCGAACATCCTCACTGATTTCACCCCGGGTGTTTTTCTCGACCGTATGCAGAACGTGCACGTGGTGTGGGGCAGAGGCTACGATCCCCCACATGGCCCCGATTCGGCCTTCTTCTACGCTCGGCTCAGTGCTAATGGGGCAATCCTTACCGGCCCGCAGTGGATTTATCCGCAGGACATCCCGCAGTTCTACATCCAGTCGGACATCAACATGGTTCAGTCAGTCTCGGGTGACATTTGGGTCGCATGCGACAGTTGGGTCATGGCAGTGAGTGAGTCGGGAGATGTCGTGGTTCCCCTTCGTCCGATTTTGGAACCCTATTACCGAGCGGTGCAGGCGATTCTGGGTAGCCACCCGGACGGTAGTGTCTGGGCGTGTGTCCGATATCTTGGAAGCAACGAGCAGAATATCAGCGTGGTGCGAGTGGATGTCCCCGGACTCTTGCCTGAAGTGGTATCACCGGGCAATGGTTACCTCGTACAAATGACTCCGGAAGCATTCTTCGTAGACAGTACGGGGGTCTTCCATTATGTAGTATTCCGCGACGACGCGGGACTGCTATATCAGAGAGATGCGCGTGACGGCTCTCCTGCCGACACGATTGTCTTCGACCCTTCACCTTATGGGGTGGGCTCTACGTTCTTTACGCTGGTGGGTAGGGATACGTTAGAGTACATTTGGGGTCAGACGTTGCCAATCCAAGGCTTTCTCCGGGTCGGCTTCAGGTTAGCAGGTGGCTATGCTTTTCAGCCCATTGTGGTTCCGCAACGTGATTTCAGCATATCCAGCACCTCGTGTTTTCACTGGAAGAGGGGTAGCTATTGGATGCCAGGAATTACCACGGGTCATGTCTCGCTTCGACCACAGGTCGGAATGATTCACGTGCCGGGGCCGAATGAGCCGCCGAATGCGACTGAGATCAGGCCGCGACTGCTGCCCGACGAGCCGCAGCTATCAGTGTATCCCAATCCGTTGAATCCGACGGGGGTGATCGTGATGGATCTGGCGCAGCGAGGGGTGGTGAATGTGGACGTGTTTGACGTTCTGGGACGGCACACAGCGACTCTTGCGAATGGAGTGTTTGAAGCGGGGAGGCACGAATTGCAGTTTGATGCAGGCGAGCTGCCGACGGGAATCTACTTTGTTCACCTGCAAACCGCGGAGCAGATGGTGACCCGAAAGGCGGTCGTCATCAAGTAATCCCGAAGCCAGTCAATGTCACATTAGCCCGGTCGGATGGCCGGGCTCTCTTGTAAATGCTGAAAGGCTGAAATGCTGAAAGGCTGAAAACAGAAAGCAAAAAAGGAGATTCCGGCAGGGTCTGGAGACCCCTGCTCGGCGGAGAAGGAGAAGATTCCGGCCGGGTTGCGCGCGGTCACGTGTTCAAGCGGGGCAGGCGAAGAGCGAAGACGCCTGCCGCCGCGAGAAAAAGAGCGCACGGCCGTGCGCGGCTACGAAGAACGGACACACACAGCAAGCTGTGTAACTACGAACCGACCCCAAATCCCCTGTGAGTCGGGAGGAGAGAAGATAATGCGAAAGCCCGGCGGTGATGACCGCCGGGCTTCTTATTCGCCAAGACGTGGAGAGAGCGTTTTACAACTTGTCCCCCAGACCGTAGCCGGTACCGGCCGTGGTTTGCAGATAAGCGGCCAAGAGTCCGACCGCGCCTTCCAAATCTTTCTTGTGGACCGTTTCCACCGTGGAGTGAACGTAGCGCAGCGGCACCGAAATGGTCGCCACGGCGCAGTGCCCGGTGACGCGCTGCATGGCTCCAGCGTCGGTTCCTCCGCGCGGAAGGATTTCCATCTGGTGTTTGATCTTCTTCCGTTTGGCCGCCCGGCGCAGCTCCTGCACCAGCTTGGGATTGGAGATGGATAAGCCGTCCATGATCTTGATGGCCACGCCGTCGCCTAACTTGCTGATGTAGTCCTTGGCGTCGCTGCCCGGGATGTCGCTGGCAATGGTGATGTCGAGCGCAATGCCCACGTCCGGGCGTACGTCGCGCGCCGCGGCCATCGCGCCGCGAATGCCAACTTCCTCCTGCGTCGTCGCCACCGCATAAATGTCCACCGCCGCGTTCTTCACCCGGCGCAGCGCCTCGATCATCAGCCACACGCCCACTCGGTTGTCGAGTGCCTTGCCCGTGAGGCAGTTTCCCATGTCCGTCAAATCGCGCGCCATCGTAACAGGATCGCCGATGTCCACCAGCTTTTCCACCTGTTTGGCGGGCAGACCCACGTCCACGAAGTAATCGGTGACTTTGAGGGCTTTCTTCGCCTCCTCTTCGCTCAGCACGTGCACCGGCCGCGTACCCATGACTCCGAGGAGCCGTTTGGTTGCGGTGTGGACGTAGACGCGCTGGCTCATGAGCGTTCGCGGATCGAACCCGCCTAAGGGCTGAAAGCGAATGAAGCCGGTCTTGTCCACATGGCTCACCAGAAAGCCGATCTCGTCCATGTGCGCCGCCAGCATGACCTTGGCTTTGCCTTTGCCCTTGCGCACGCCGATCAGGTTTCCCATCGCATCGCCGCTGACTTTGCAGCCTGCGGCCAAGAGCTCCCTGCGAATAAGCGCCCTTATGCCCTCTTCCCGCCCGGACACAGCGTGGCTTTCACAGAGGTCTTTTAGTAGTTTGAAATTCATGGAGATACCCGCGAGTGGTTGGTGAACATCATGCGT
Source organism: bacterium (assembly GCA_026394155.1). Taxonomy (GTDB): domain Bacteria; phylum Electryoneota; class RPQS01; order RPQS01; family RPQS01; genus RPQS01. The sequence goes on from JAPKYT010000109.1 coordinate 26,463, forward strand.
GTAGTAGTGTACGATAACGCAGGAAATGTTGCAAGTACCAATTCCGGCCGGGTTGCGAAGACTTAACCCGGCTCGGCGGCCAGAGTAAGAAAAGCCCGTCGTGCCGCACGCGCACGACGGGCCCTAAGCCCCTGCCACGGAGCCTTAGTCCATTTGCTTGCGGAGAAACGTCGGCACTTCAAAAGCCTCTTCTCCGACCACCAGAATTTGCCCGGTATCTTCGCGGGTCAGCGGTTTGATGCTGACCTCGGGCACGCGCACGACTCTCGGCTCGAACGAGCGCACCTCGGTGGGCACGGCCTTCAACGGTTCGAACAGCTTGCCGTTCCCGCCGCGGTGCGCCATCTTGACGTCAGCCTGATTGAACCCGGTGGCGATCACCGTCACCTGCAGCTCGCCGTTGGCATTGGGGTCGTTCACCGCGCCGAAAATCACTTCCGCATCTTCGCCGGCGGTTTCATAGATCGCGGCCGTGGCCTCGGCGACGTCATGCAGCGTGAGATCGTTGCCGCCGGTGATGTTGATGAGAATGGCGCGCGCTCCGCGAATCGAGACTTCCTCGAGAAGTGGAGAAGAGATGGCCTGCTGAGCGGCCTCGATGGCGCGATGCTCACCGTGCCCGATGCCCACGCCCATGAGCGCGTCTCCGCGCTGGGCCATCACCGTCCGCACGTCGGCGAAATCCACGTTCACGATGCCCGGCACGGCGATCAGATCGGAAATGCCCTTGGTCGCCTGCAAGAGCACATTGTCCGCCATCTTGAAAGCTTCCACCAGCGTGGTCTCGCGCTCAACCAGAGAAATGAGCCGCTGATTCGGAATCACGATGAGCGTGTCCACGTATTGCTTGAGTTCGACCAACCCGCGTTCGGCCTGCGCCGCGCGTTTCTTTCCCTCGAAGGCAAAGGGCTTGGTGACGACGCCCACGGTCAGTGCGCCGACGTCCTTGGCCAATTGCGCCACCACCGGCGCCGCGCCCGTGCCCGTCCCGCCGCCCATGCCCGCGGTGATGAAGACCATATCCGCGCCTTCCAGACTGCCCCGGATCTCCTCGCGGTTCTCTTCGACCGCCTGCCGTCCCAACTCGGGATTGGCGCCCGCTCCCAGACCGCGCGTGGTTTCGCGGCCGATCTGGATGCGCCGCGAGGCGGCGTTTTGCTGAAGAGCCTGCGCGTCCGTGTTCACGGCGATAAAGTCCACGCTGCACAGACCGGCCTCGATCATGCAGTTCAATGCGTTTCCGCCGGCGCCGCCCACCCCCACGACTTTCATTTTGGCGCTGCCGACGATGTCATCGGCAAACTGAAACCTCATGGAATCCATCTCTGCTCCTTCTGAACGTTCTATTAGAATGCTCCTTGAAACCAATCCTTGATACGCGCGGGCGAATGCAGCCTCCACGCCCGACGCGGCGTACCGTCGCCGTGGCCTTTGTGCCGCCGCTGATTCGCGTAGCGCAAAAGACCGACCGCCGTGGCGAACTTGGGACCCAGCGCCAGATCATCGCCGGGCGCACCTTCCTGCGGCGCGCCGATGCGCACCGGCATGGCGAAGATCTCTTCGGCGATTTCGGTCATTCCCGGCATGGATGCGCCACCGCCGGTAATCACGGCCCCGGCTCCGATATTGTCGAGCGAGCGCGAGCGGATCAGCTCGTCGCGCGCCAGGGAGAGAATCTCCTCCACGCGCGGCGCAATGATGGACACCAGCATGGAACGGCTCATCACCCGCGGTTCGCGTCCGCCCACGCCCGGAATCTCGAGAAACTCATTTTGCTCGATGACGCGCTGGTGAGCCGCGCCGTGCTCGATCTTGATGCGCTCGGCCGCGTCCACCGAGGTGCGCAATCCCACCGCGATGTCGCGCGTGATGTAATCCCCGCCGCAACCGACCACCGCCGAGTGCCGGATCACGCTGTTCTGAAAGACGGCCACGTCAGTCGTGCCGCCGCCGAAATCCACTAACACCACGCCCAATTCCTTCTCGTCGTCGGTGAGAACGCTCTCCGCCGAGGCCAGCGGCTCGAGCACCAGCTCCTGCACCGCCAGCCCCGCCCGCTTACAGCAGGTCATGATATTCTGAGCCGACGACACGGCGCAGGTGACGATGTGCACGCTCGCTTCTAGACGCACGCCCGCCATGCCCACCGGCGAGCGGATGCCGCGCTCGGAATCCACGATATACTCCTGCGGCAGAACGTGAAGAATGCGGCGATCCATGGGCAGCAGAATCGCCCGTGCCGCGTCCACCACGCGTTCCACGTCGTTGGGAGCCACCTCGCCGGTGGGCTCGCCGCGAATCTTGCTGATGGGAATCGCGCCGCGCGAGTTGATGCTGCGGACGTGCTCGCCGGCGATGCCCACAAAGGCGGCGTGCACGCTGCAGCCGGCGATGTGCTCGGCTTCCTGCAGCGAACGCTCGATGTCCTCGGTAGTTTGCTCGAGATTGATGACCACGCCGCGCCGCAGGCCGCGCGACGGCACGCAGCCGATTCCCAGCAAGCGCAGGCCATTCTCATCCGTCGGTTCGGCGATGGCGGTGACGATCTTGGTCGTCCCGATGTCGAGGCTGCACAGCACGTTGTAATGGGGGGGTGTTTTCTTCATCCGCGAACTTGCTCCTCGACCGTTGATGAACTCTCTATTACCACAATTCTTCCCGGTACGCGCAAATCCATGCTCTGAATCGAACTCGATGTGTTGCGCGGCCGGCTGCGTAGAAGCTCCAGAGCGGCCGCCCACGCCAGTTCGCCGGCGCCTTGTCCCAACACCAAGTCCACCGTGGGATTCGCCAGCGTGGCGTGCAGATCATCGCCGCTCATGTAGATTTCGCTCAAGTTCCGCCACGCATCGCGGGAGACCGAACGCACCAGCAACGTCTGGCGCAGGAGTGCCATCGTGGCGGCATCCTTCAGTGCGGTTCCGGCCCGCAACTTGAGCGGGCGGGGAGGAGTGAGCAACGGCAGATCCCACATGCGGCCGCCGGCCAGCGGCGCGACCACCATGCTGTCCGTGGTGATCATCAGCAGCTCGCTGCCGCGCAGGGCCGCCACCGGCTCGCGCTCGGTCACGCGAATTTCCACCGTATCCGGCAGCCGCCTTCTCACGCAGGCGAAGCGGATCCACGGATGTGTTTTAATGCGTCGCTTTGCCGCCGCCGTGGACACGCTGTACAAGGGTGTGCCGCAGGAGATGCCTGCGAGTTCGAGAATCTCACGCTCGGGAACGGCGCGCAGTCCGCGCACCACCACTTCTTGCACCCGGAAGTGCCGGCTGGATGCTTTCACCTGCGCCGCCAGCAAACGCGCCATGGGCCCGCTCCATAGGGGAGCAGTCAGCGCCGTGACCACCAGCGCCACCAGAGAACCGACCGCCCAGTTGCGAGCGCGCCGTCTTGCCTCAGATCGCGATGGCAAACGGATCTTCCTTGAAGCCCACCGGCTTCACCTCCGGCTCAAGCAGAACGTGAAACTCATCGTACACGCGGCGACGAATCTGTCGAACCAAAGCGGCAACGTCCGTCGCCGTCGCGCCGCCCACGTTGATGAAAATGCCCGCATGTTTGGGGGACACCATCGCCCCGCCGACGCGCGCGCCCTTGCCGCCTGCCGCTTCGATCAATCGCCCGGCGAAGTCACCCGGCGGACGCTTGAAAATCGAACCGGCCGAGGGAAAATCGAGCGGTTGCTTGGCGCGGCGCAACTTCCACACGCGCCGCATCTCGGCATAAATGCTCTGCTGGTCTCCCAGTCGCAGGGTGTAGCGGCTTTGGAGAATGATGACGTTCTCAAGTTCCGGAGCGCGGCGATAACCGAAGTGAATGTCTCCTCGCCGCAGCGTCTGGACGCGGCCGTCCTCCGACAGCGCGTCCGCTTCGGCAAAGGTGTCCGCGATCTCGGCACCGTAGGCTCCGGCGTTCATGTACAGCCCCCCGCCCACCGATCCCGGAATTCCTGATAGCGCCTCCATCCCCGACAGACCGTGCGCGGCGACGAATCCGGTCAAGTCCAGCAGTCGCGCTCCCGGCCCAGAGCAGACTATGTTCCCGGCCATGTGCATCCGGCACAAATCTTCCTGCGCGCGGATCACAACCCCGTCAAAGCCCTCGTCGCTGACCAGAATGTTCGATCCGAGACCCAGATAGAAAACAGGAATCCGTTCGTCCCGCGCGACGCGCAGCGCTTCGGTCAGTTCTGCAACGGTCCGCGGCTGAGCGAACACCTCCGCCGGTCCGCCGATGCGGAAGGTGGTGTGCGGCGCCAGCGGATCGCCCGCACTTGCGGGGCACGGCAGCCGCCTGAGCAAGCGGTCACGAACGGCGGGATTCACGGTTCGACGGAGAAAGCTTGTCCGCCACGCGTGTGATGTCGCCGGCGCCCATGACCACTAAGACGTCGTCCTCGCGAATGATGTTGCGAACGGAGGCGGCAATATTGCTTGATCCGACCATTTGCACTTCTGTCGAGCCCGCCTCGCGCGCCGCGCGTTCAATGAGCGCGGACGAGATGCCTTCGATGGGCCGTTCGCGCGCGGGATAGATGTCCGCCAACAGAATGACGTCGGCGAGATGAAGCGCGCGGCCGAAATCCGCCGCAAAATCGCGTGTGCGTGTGAACAAGTGCGGCTGGAAGAGCGCCACCAACCGTCTCTCCGGCCAGCAGGCGTGCGCCGTTCGGAGAGTGCTCTCCACTTCGGTAGGATGATGCGCGTAATCATCCACAATGACGGTTCCGCCGCTCTCCCCTTTGATCTCGAACCGCCGCCGCACACCCGAAAACTCCGATAGAGCCGCGCGCGTGACCTCCACGGCCAAATCCAACTCGTCGGCGACGGCGATGGCCGCCAGAGCGTTCAGCACGTTATGGCGGCCGGGCACCTGCAGCCGGAACGCTCCCAGCGAAACTCCCTCACGGAAAACCTCGAAGCGCGTGTGCACGTGCTCCTGTCGCATGTCCGCGGCGTGAAAGACGCAGCCATCGCCGAATCCGTAACTCACCACCGGCCGCTTGATGCGCGGCAGAATGGCGCTGATGTTCGGCTCGTCGCCGCACACTACCACCGTTCCATAGAAGGGCACGCGGTTGGCAAAGTCCACGAAGGCGTCCTGCACGCCCGCCAGATCGCGGTAGGTATCCAGATGCTCGGGCTCAATGGTGGTAATCACCGCCAGCGTCGGCGTGAGCTTGAGAAACGAGCGATCGAACTCATCCGCTTCCACCACCAGCAGGTCGCCGCTTCCCATCTTGGCTCCGGATTGCAGCGCGCGGACGATTCCGCCCACAATCAGCGTGGGGTTCAGATCCGCGCGTTGCAGGACGGCGCCGATCATCGAAGTCGTGGTCGTCTTGCCGTGCGTCCCCGAAATGGCGATTCCGATCTTCAGCCGCATGAGCTCCGCCAGCATCTCGCTGCGAGGAATAATGGGGATGCGCAGCTCCCGCGCGGCGCGCATTTCCACGTTCTCCGGCCGCACCGCCGACGAATAAACCACCACGTCGCAGTCGCCGACGTGTTCGGCCTTGTGCCCTTTGGAGATGGACGCACCAAGACGAGCGAGACGCGCGGTGACCTCCGAGGTCTGAAGATCGCTCCCGCTCACCGAGAATCCTAAATTGAGAAGAACCTCCGCAATGCCGCTCATGCCGGCGCCGCCGATTCCGATCATGTGAATGCGCCGCACGCGGCGAAAGAGTTTCGGTGTGCTCATTGCGTTTGGGCCAGTGACAGGGCAATCCGGGCAATCTCGTCCGCGGCCTGCGGTCTCGCCAGCGCCTTCATGTTTGCGGCCATGCGCGCGCGCTTCTCATCAGATGCGAGGCACTCGCGCACCGTCTTTTCCAGTAGTTGCGGAGTGAGATCGGCATCGGCGATCAACACCGCCGCGCCTCGCTCCGCCGCGGCGCGCGCATTCGCCGTCTGATGATCGTCCGTGGCGAAAGGGTAGGGAACCAGCACGGCGGGCAGACCGGCCACGGCCAGCTCCGCCAGAGTCATCGCTCCCGCACGGCAGACGGCGAGATCAGAGACCGCGTACGCGCCCGCCATGTCTTCGATAAACGTGTGCACCACCAAATGTCTCTCGCGAATGGCTGTGTCCATGATCGCCGGATTTGCCGCGGCCGGCACTCCCAACTTTCCCGTTTGCCAGATCACGTTGAAATCGCCGAGCAAATCGTTCAAGGCCGGCGCGAGCGTTTCGTTGATCGAGCGCGCTCCCGCCGAGCCGCCGAAAACCAACACGGTCCTGCGCGACCAATCCAGATTCCAGCGCTGCTGCGCCCGCGCACGATCTTCGATGGCAAACGACCCGCGAAGAGGATTTCCGGTGACTCTGACTTTCGCGAACCGCAAGTGCTCTTTCACTTCCTCGAAACCCGCGCACACCACGCTGGCTCGCTTTGCCAGTCGGCGCGTCGTGTAGCCGGGACGGGAATTCTGTTCTTGAATGACGGTGGGAATACCAAGCATCTGCGCTGTCCACAACACCGGCCCCATCACGTATCCGCCGGTTCCGATCACCACCTGCGGCCGAAAGGTGAGGAGAAGCCTGAGGCTTTGAGCGAAGCTAACTGTTAGCTTGAGAGGAATGAGGACATTTCTCCACCACGCCCGCCGTGAAAAACCGGAAATCCATAGCTTGCGGACGGTTTCGCCCTGCCCCGGCAGAACCGTGGCCTCCAGACCGTGCCGGGTGCCGACGAACAGAACTCTTGAACTCGGCGCAAGACGCGCCAGCGCCTGCCGGATGGCGAGCGCGGGGAACACGTGTCCGCCGGTTCCACCGCCGGCGATCATCACGTGTGTCTCTTGACCGTGAACGGAACTCACGGCGTCCCAAACGGCAGGCCGCCTTCCGCTCGCGTCTGCTGCGATTGACGGGAGATGTTCAGCAGCACGCCCACCGCTGCCAAGGTAATCATGAGTGACGATCCGCCGTAGCTGATGAACGGCAACGGCTGACCGGTCGCGGGCAGCAGACCCAGCGTCACGCCGACGTTCACCACCAGAGAGAGCGCGATCGCCAAGGTAATTCCCGCGCCGAGATAGTAGCCAAAACCGTCGGGCGCGCGCTGCGCCACGCGCCAAGCCCGCGCGAGCAGCAGCACGAATCCGGTCAGCAGCAGCAGCGCTCCGATGAATCCCGATTCCTCGGCCACGATGCTGAAGATGAAATCCTTGTACGGCTCAGGGAGGAAGAAGTGTTTCTGAGTGGAATTGCCCAAGCCGATTCCCATGAGGCCGCCCTGACCGATGCCGATGAGCGATTGCTTGACGTGATAGCTCGCCCGGGCCGGTTCCAGGATGCCGTTGGCAAAGGCCGTGAGACGGCTGTGCATATAGGGAGTGAGCCACGCCACGCAGGCCAGCGGCACGGACAGCGCGCCGCCGATAATCGCCAGCGGTTTCAGGCGCACTCCCGAGAGCAAGAAGAGCAGTGCCGACGTGCCCAGAACCAGCACCGCCATAGAGAGATTGGGTTCGATGAAGACCAGCCCGAAAGTGAGCAGTGAAACGATGAAGGCGCCGCGGTACACCTTGCGCCGGTCGAACGTGAATGGGTCTTCACGCAGCGCGGCGAAGCGCATGGCCAGATAGGCAATCAGCGCGAACTTGGCCAACTCCGCGGGCTGAAAACTGATGCCGCCCAAGTAAATCCAGCGGTGCGCCGTGGCACCGGGGGGCTGCGGAAGAAAGAGCACGGCAATCAGCGTAGCCAAGGCCGCCACCCACAACCCCCGCGCGATGCGACCGAGGTGATGGTAATCCACAAAGGCCATGATCGTCATGCACACCAGTCCTAATCCTAATCGCCCGAGGTGATTCCGGAAGATGGCCATCGAGTCCCCGTGGTAAAGCCGCCACGAGTGAACCGCCGACGATGTGAGAACGAACATCGCGCCGCAGAGACACAGAATCAGCGCAAGCGCCAACAGCCACCCGTCGTAGCCCACGCGTTTTTCAAGTGGCATCATGCCAGCGCCGGTGGAAGAAGGTAAGGTCATCATGCGCTCACCAAGGCCTTGAAGATGCGGCCGCGCTCTTCGAAGTTGTTGAACTGGTCGAAAGAGGTACAGCCGGGCGAAAGCAAAATCGTGTCGCCGGCACGCGCGGCCGCGCGGGCCAGAGCCAGCGCCGCGCCGATGTCTTCGGCGGTCTCTACGGGCAGGCCGGCGGGCAACTCGCTCATCATTTTGGGAACCGCGTCGCCAAACACAATCAGCTTTTTGATCGGGTGACCGAAACGGCCTGCCAACGGCGCGAAAGACTCCTTCTTGGGACGGCCGCCGAACAGCAGAATGACATCACCATCGAAGGAGTCGAGAGCCGTCATGGTCGCCACCATGTTCGTGCTCTTCGAGTCGTTGAAATAGGCGACGCCCTCGCGGCTGGTCACGTACTCGATGCGGTGTTCCACGGGCTTGGCGGTGCGCAGCGCACGACGCATGGCGCGCATCTCGATGCCGAAGGCATGCGCCGCCGCGGCCGCGGCCAGCGCATTCATCGCGTTATGCCGTCCCTTCAAGGGAAACTCGCTCAGCGGAAGAATGATCTCGGATTCGCCGTCGCGTCGGCACGCGAGATGATCCGATTCCAGACGGAAGTCGCAGTCCGCGCCTGTGCCGAAGCGAAGAACTCTGCTGCGAACGCCGCGCGCGATGCGCCGCGCCCCGTCGTCATCACCGTTGATCACCGCGTACTCTTGTTCGGTCTGGTTGCGGAAGAGCCGCGCCTTGAGCTCGGCGTAGACTTCCATCGTGCCGTGACGGTCGAGGTGGTTCTCGAAGAGATTGAGCAGCACGGCCACCGTCGGCCGCAAGCCCAGCGCATGCTCAAGCTGAAAGCTGGAGACCTCGACCACAAAGGCCGCTTCCTCCGCGGCGGGCAGCAGACCGCTCCAGGCAGTGCCGACGTTGCCGGCCATGACGGCGCGCAGCCCCGCCTGCTCGAGCATGGCGGCGATGAGATGGACCGTGGTCGTCTTCCCGTTGGAGCCTGTGACTCCGATCCAACGCCCGGCAAAGACCCGCGCCGCCAATTCGAGCTCGGACCAGACGGGAGTTTGCCGCTCCTGCCAGACGCGTGCCAGATTCTCCGCCGGCACGACGCCCGGAGAGAGAACGATGAGATCGAACGTCTCTTGCGCCGTGCGCACGTGCCCGCCGGTCTCGACTTCCACGCCGGTGTCACGCAGCTCCTCCAGTGCGTTCTCCAGCATGGAAGCCGGTTTCAAATCGGAGATCAGCGCGCGTCCGCCGAGCCGATGAATGAGCTTTGCGGCGCCGATCCCGCTGCGCGCCATGCCGATGACGGCCACGCGCTTGCCGCGCGGGTCGAACGGCATCTATCGAACCTTGAACATGGTCAGGCTGACCAGAACGAGCAGAACCTGCACAATCCAGAACCGCACAACCACCTTGGATTCATGCCAGCCCAGTTGCTCGAAGTGATGATGGATGGGCGCCATGCGCAGAATGCGCCGCCCTTCGCCGTACTTGCGCTTCGTGTACTTGAAGTAGGAGCGTTGGAGAATCACGCTCAGCGCTTCGATCACGAAAATCCCGCCGATCACCAGCAAGAAAAATTCCTTCTTGAGCAGAATGGCCATGGTTCCGAGAGCCGAGCCCAGAGCGAGCGCGCCCGTGTCTCCCATGAACACCTGCGCCGGATAACCGTTGAACCAAAGAAAGCCGAGGCCGGCGCCCAACAAAGCGGCGCAGAAAATCGTCAGCTCGCCCGCGCCGTCGAGGTAGATGATGTTGAGGTAGGCGGAGAATTTCACGTTTCCGGTGACGTAGCTCATGACGGCGAAGGCCGCCGCGGCGATGGAGGTCACACCGATGGCCAAGCCGTCGAGCCCGTCGGTGAGGTTCACTCCGTTGGATGTGCCCGTGATGACCAGAATGACCATCAGAGGAAAAAGAACGCCGAAGTTGAACATCACGTTCTTAAGGAACGGCATCGTGGTGCGTGTCACCTGAGCGGAGAAGTTGTATCCGAAGAGATGGGGATAGAGGAGAATGAACAAAGCGATCAAGACGCCGAGGGCGATCTGCCCGAACAGCTTGTAGCGTGCCACCAGTCCCTTCTTCGTCTTGCGCACGGCCTTCAGGTAATCGTCAAAGAATCCTACGGCGCCCATCCACAGAAACGCGAGCAGAGTGAGGAGGACGTAGAAATTGGTCAAATTAGCGAACAATAGAGTGGGAACGGCGACCGCCACCAGGATCATCAGTCCGCCCATGGTCGGCGTTCCGGCTTTGGACAAATGAGTCTGAGGCCCATCGCTGCGAATTTCCTCGCCGATCTGTCGCGCCCGCAAGCGGCGGATCATCCACGGTCCCACCAGAAAGGAGATGAGCAGGGCGCAGAGCGCAGCCATCGCGGAGCGGAACGTAATGTAGCGGATGAGATTTCCTCCGCTGATCAGGTCCCGCAGTGGAAGCAATAAGTGGTACAGCATTAGCCGAACAGCTCTTTCACTTGATTCACGACCCGCTCCAGATGCACGGCGCGCGACCCCTTGACCAAGACGGCGTCTCCCGGACGAAGGAGAGAAGTTAGAGAACGTGCCACTTCCTCGCAATCCGCGAAAGCATGAGATTCGACGCCGCTCTGCCGCGCCTCCCCGGTGAACAGACCCGCGTATCGTCCGACGAACAGAGCCAGAGCGACCCCGTACTTCGGGAGCTGTCGCGCCAGATCGCGGTGTTCATCTTCGGCCGCCCCGCCCAGTTCGTTCATGTCTCCTAACACCGCGACTTTGCGGGCCGCCGACATCAAAGACAGAGTCTCCAGCGCGGCCCGCATGCTGTCGGGGTTTGCGTTGTAGCTGTCATCCAGCAGCAGGATCTTCCCCACGATCTCGACGGACGCGCGCCCCGGAATGGCCCTCCACTGCTCAATCGCCTCCGCGCAATCGGCCGGTGGAATTCCGAAATGCCGGGCCACGGTGAGCGCGGCCAACGCCGTTAGTGCCGCCGGACGACCGGGAACGCTCAAACGAATGGGAACCGTCTCGAAATCGAAGCGGGCGCACCCGCGCGCGTCGAAGGACACGTTCGATGCGCCGTGAAACTTCGCGTTCCAGTCGGCGGCCGGAGTGTAAAATCCGTAACCAATGCGACGCCGGCAGGTCGCCGACTCCGAGCGGCACATCGCGTCGTCCGTCGGGACGAAAGCCACTCCGCTCTGGGCCACGAAATCGTAAAGTTCCCCCTTCGTGCTCGCCACAGTTGCAACGTCGCCGAATCCTTCGAGGTGCGCCTTGGCGATGGAGGTTACGAGACCGTGCGTGGGCCGAGCGATGTCGCACAACACGCGAATGTCCCCGCGGTGCGAAGCGCCCATTTCGAAGACCGCGAATCCCGAATCCCGCCGGGTGCTCAACACGGTGAGCGGCACGCCGATTTCGTTGTTCAAGTTGCCTTCCGTTCCGGCGGCGGGTGCGGAAAGCGAAAGCACGCGGCGGATCAAGTCCTTGGTGGACGTCTTGCCGTTCGTGCCGGTGACGCCGATCACGGGGAAAGAAAGGTTCTCACGCCACGCACGCGCCGCTTGTTGCAGATCACGGTAAGTGTCGTGCACGCCGATGAGGCGTTCACGAATCGCGGCTGCCCCGGCCGAAGTCTTCCATGTTTCGCACACCACCGCCGCCTTGGCACCGCGAGCGAAAGCATCGCCCATGAATTCATGACCATCGCGTTGCGCTTTCAAGGCCCAGAACACATCGCCGCGATGAAGCGTTCGCGTGTCAATGGAAAGCGGGCCGAGTTCCGTATTCGGATCCAGTGCGGGCCGCGAAGCTCGCAGAGTTTCGCACAGCCAGCCCACGGTCGGCAGGATCACCGCGCGTACCCCGCGCGTTGAAGCCACTCCAGCGCCACTCGCCGGTCATCGAAAGGATGCTGCACCCCCTGGATCTCCTGATACGCTTCATGCCCCTTGCCGGCAATCAGCACGATGTCTCCCTCGTGCGCTTCCCGCAGCGCCGAATCAATGGCGGCCCGGCGATCCGCGTTGCGGAAGTAGTGACTGTCCTGAGGAAGACCGGCCGCCATGTCGTCGAGAATCGTCTCGGGGTCCTCGCTGCGCGGGTTGTCGCTCGTCAGAAACAGAACGTCGCTCAGCCGGAAACAAACCTCGGCCATAAGCGGACGCTTGCCTCGATCGCGGTCGCCGCCGGCGCCGATCACGGTGAGCATGCGGCGCGGACTCAGATTGCGCAGCGTGGACAGGATTTTCTCCAAAGCGTCCGGCGTGTGCGCGTAGTCCACAATCACCGTGAACGGAGCAGAGGAGGGGACGATCTCCGCGCGACCGCGCGCCGGCCGCGATTCACGCAAGGCATCTCGCACCGTTGGCAGGGGAACTCCCAACAAATGCGCCGAGGCGGTCACCGCCAGCAAGTTGTAAACGTTGAAGCGGCCGATCAACGGAGCCTCAATGGTGATCTGGGTTCCGGCCGCCGACACGTCGAACTTCACGGCTTGGCGAGTGAGACGGACGTTGGTCGCGCGATAGTCGGCGGCGTTGTCCACCGCGTAGGTCACGAGTCTGCCGCGAGTGGCGCTGATGAAGTGTGAGGCCTGCGGATCGTCCGCGTTCACCACCGCGTATCCGCCTTCCGCCTGCTCGCGAAAGAGCCGCAGCTTGGCTTGGCGGTAGTTCTCCTCCGAGCCGTGATAATCCAGATGGTCGCGAGTCAGATTGGTGAACACGGTTACGCGGAACGGCAGCTGCCACGTGCGCTCGAGATCAATGCCGATGGACGATGTTTCCATCACCAGATGACGAAACCCCTGATCGAGCATGGCGGCGAAGTGCGCGGCTAAGTCCACCGATTCGGGAGTGGTGCGCGCCGTGTCCACCGCCACGTTTCCATAGTAGATTCCCAGAGTACCGGCCAGGCCGGCGGGATGACCCGCGCGTTCCAGCACGTCGCGCAGAAGGAAAGCGATCGTCGTCTTGCCGTTGGTTCCCGTGATGCCGGTCATCGTCAGGCTGCGCTCGGGATGATCGTAGAAGCTCCATGCCAGCTCGGCCAGAGCTCTGCGCGCGTGTGGAACCTCGACGAACGGCACCGCGAGCGATTCAGTTGGAACCCGCTCGCCGGCGACAGCCGCGGCCCCGCGCTGTACAGCGTCGCGAACGAACTGCGCGCCGTCCGCCTGAAGTCCGCGCATCGCCACGAACAGACTGCCGCCCGTCACCCGGCGCGAATCGTACTCCACGGAAGTAATCATCGGGTCGCCGCGGCCGTGAAGCCGGGCGGACGCGATGTCGGCCAGCAGAGCGTTCAGACTCTTGCGGCGCCCGCTCATCAATCAGTCCGCGATGCCGCGCAGTTCGCACGTTGTTCCCGCGGGCACGACGGTCCCGGCCGGCGGGAATTGCTCCACGACCACGCGGCTGCCGGTGAGCACGAAACTCAGACTGCGCCTCGAAAGCTCCTGAACAGCCTGCCGAAGCGGCCAGCCTTGCAGCGCCGGAACCTGCACCCAGAGTGAATCGGTCACCGGAGACAGAGACGAGTTGGCTTCGACGTGCGCACTGGCCAAGTACACCGTGGAATAACGGATGAGGTCGTCGGTGCCGCTGGGCGAGGGAGCGTTCGACAAAGCCATTTGTCGGGGAGCCGCCGGCGCGGCGAAATCGCGCGGGCGCGTGAGCAGAAACTCCTCCACCACCGCGCGGAAGACGGGCGCAGCCACCGCCGCGCCGTAGTATTCTCCTTGGGGATCGTCCACCATCACCAGTAATACGTAACGCGGATTCTCCGCCGGAAAGAATCCGACAAACGACGAGAGGTAGCGGTCGGCAAAATAGCGCTTGTGCTCCCGGTCCACCTTCTCGGCGGTTCCGGTTTTGCCGGCGATGCGCACACCGTCCACGCGCGCGGATTTGCCGGTGCCGTATTCCACCGCGCCCACCAGCATCTCGGTCAACTCGCGTGCCACCCGTTCGGGCAAGACGCGCCGGATGGTTTCGGACGGGTAAACGTGGCGCGTGCCGGAGGGGAAATCCACCGCATGCACCAACCGCGGCTTCATCAGCACGCCGCCGTTGGCCACCGCGGAGTACGCCATGACCACCTGCAGCGGCGTGCAGGAAATGCCTTGGCCGAACGCCAGTGTGGCCTGCGTCGGCCCGCTCCACGACGAAGGAGAAGGCACGACCCCCGGCTGCTCACCGGCGATTTCGATTTGCGTAACGTTGCCGAATCCGAACGCGCGCAGCTTGTCGTAGATTTCCGAAGGAGAGAACCGCTGGCAAATCTTGGCGGCCCCGATGTTCGAGGAGAGTGCCAGCACTTCCTCCACGGTCAGCGAACCGTGCGCATGAGAGTCATGGATCACCGCGCCGCGCACCGGATAAGAGCCGTTTTCGCAGAAAATGCGCGTGTCGCGGGTCAGCCGGCCGCTCTCCAGAGCCTTGGCAACGGGAACGATCTTGAGCGTGGAGCCCGGTTCCACCACGTCGGTCACCGGCCAGCAGCGGCGATGCTGCGACGGAGCATCACCGGGAGCGTTGAGATCATAACTGGGCAGTGTGGCCAGCGCCACGATGTCACCGCTCCGCGGATCCACCATGATGGCACACGCGCGCTCGAAGGTCTTGCCCTTGAGTCCCTCGCGCAATTCGTCCTCGACAATGGTCTGAAGCTGCAGGTCAATGGTCAAGGTCACGTTCGCGCCGCGATACTCCGCCGGAACCGGTGAAATGGGCGCGATGGCTTTACGCAGCGCGTCCACACGGCAGAGTTCGCGATAACCCTCCCCCGAGAGTTCATCGTTCATGGAGGCCTCGATTCCCTCTGCGCCGCTGCCGTCCACGTTGGCAAAGCCTACCACCACCGCCGCCGAGCCGGTGGAAGGATACGTTCGCCGCGGCTCCTCGTCGAACTGGAAACAGCCCAGTCGTAGGGTCTCGAGCGTCAGCTTGGTTTGCCAATCCACCCGCCGAGCCAGATAAGCAAAACCGGGCGACGTCAACTTGTCGCGCAGCTCGCGCCGCGGTTTCGATATTTGCGCAGCGAGTGTGCCCGCCAACTTGTCAAAATCAAGAACGAAGGCCGGCCGGTAACCGACCGCGTAGGCGAGCGGCAGCGTCACTGCCAGCGGCCGGCCGCTGCGGTCGCGAATCTCGCCGCGCGCGGGTTGCTGGAACTTGGTCAGCAGCGACTGCGCGCGAGCCATCGCGCTCCATTGCGCATGCTGAACGATTTGTATCTGCACCAGCCGCGCGGCGAAAATCGCCATGGTCGCCAGCAGCATCGCGGCCAGCGCGCGCTCACGGGCGCGGAGTCGGTGCGGACCGTTCATCGTGAATCACTCCCAACAAACCGGCTTCTTCTTTGGCGGCGGGCGACAGGGCGCTCTCGGGAATGGTCACGGTGGCCACGCGCTCGGTGGCGGCGCGCCATCCTCTTTTCTCCAAAGCCCACTTGGCGATGCGCCCGTATGAGGATTCGAACTTGATCTGTCCTTCGAGTTGCTGAATCTCCTTCTGCAACATCTCGATTCCCGAGCGTTGCAGCCCCACGTCCAGCGTGAGCCGTTCGTTGACCAGATTCCGCCAAGTAATCGCCAATGCCACAACTCCGGCCAGAACGATCAGTGCCATCAAACGCACCACCGGAAGCTGGCGGCGAATCACTCGCGGCAGCTTCTTGGGGCGGTAGATGGAAGAGGGAACGGGGGCGGGATAGGCCATTTCCGGCTTCACTTCATCTTCTCAATGGCTCGCAACTTGGCGCTGCGAGCGCGCGGATTGCGGGCGACTTCATCGTCGTCCGGTGTCAGCGGCTTCCTCAGGAGCAGCCGTCCGCACGGCGGCTGATCCTCGGCGAACGGGTCCCGCGCGTCGCGCACCGGCGCGGCCAGCGCTTTCATAAACGTCTTGGTGATCCGGTCTTCGAGAGAGTGATAGGTAATGACCACCAATCGGCCGTCGGGCCGCAGCAGGTGCCATGCTGTCTCCAAGCCGCGCGAAAGCTCGCTCAGTTCGTCGTTGACGGCGATGCGCAAGGCCTGAAAAACCCGTGCGAGGCTTTTGGTCCGGGTGGCGGCCACGCTGTGGGAGATCACGTGAGCCAGAGCTTCGGTTGTCTCGATAGTCTCCCGAAGCCTCGCCGCCACCACCGCTCGGGCGATGCGGCGGGCCTGCGGATCTTCGCCATAGTCCCATATCAGCCTTATCAATTCATCCGCGGACAGCCGCGCGAGCAATTGAGCCGCCGTCTCCCCCCGGCTCTGATCCATCCGCAGATCGAGCGGGCCTGCATAGCGGTGGCTGAAGCCGCGCTCGGGAGTGTCCAACTGATGGGAGGACACTCCCAAGTCCATGAGCACCCCGGCTGCTCCGTCTGCCACAAGAGGCCGCAGCGGCGGCTCTGCCTCGGAAAAGCGGCATTGGAACAGGGAGACCGCATGCGGCAGAGCAGTCCGGGCCTGAAAAAGAGCGTCGCCGTCCCGGTCACATCCTATAAGCCGGCCGCGCGCGCCAAGCCGCCGCAGGATGAGGACGCTGTGGCCCCCGCCGCCGACCGTCAAGTCAACGTAGACAGCCTCCGGATCGGTGACCAGCATGTCCACGGCCTGTGCGGCCAGAACAGGTACATGAAATGCGGAGGCTGGCGCAGTGTTCAAGGAGATCGTGAAATCGGAGTTGCGGTCGCTGAAACCGAACAAAGGAGGGAGACAAAATGCCGCTGCTCAAACCGTGCGTGTGGGAGGCTGGTCTTGGAGATTTGAGCAGAAGTTGCTACATTAAGAAGCAACCGAAAAAATGGGTTCCCCGCAGCCCGTCTGCGGACGAGCTGCGGGGGTCTCCGCCGACAGGCGGATGGCGCAATTGCTGAGTGTGCGGGCCGGGGGAAGACCCGCGTTGCCGAAAATATCTCTTAGCGAACGCTGCACGGCGGGCCCGAGAGGTGCGGCTCGGCTAAAGTCCACAATGAACGTGCAGCAGCCGCGCCGCCGGAAGTGGGAGAGAATCGCGCGCAGTTGATCGAACTCGCCTTGACGGAACTTCCCGTGCAGGGCAATGGTCACTTCGAGACGAGCCTGATGAATGTCGGCATGCAGTCCCATGTCAGCTCTTCCGGCTCTGCTCGGCCAGCTTCTGCCAGATTTCCCCGGGTGTGAGGTTCTGGCTGGTGCGGTAGGCGTCGAAGGCGGCCGCGTCCCAAATCACGAAATGGTTCCAGCGGCCCATGAAGATGACCTCACGGCCGATCCCGGCCTGCTTGAGAAGGGTCTGGGGCACGGTGATCCGGCCTTGGGTGTCCAATTGCCGCCAAGCCGCTTCCGACAGCAGGGCCGTGTCCCGGGCCAGACTGTCGAGTGTGGCAAAACCCAGCACTGATGAGTCCGTTTGTTCCCAGACGGTATTGAACAAGTCGAGGGGGAAAGCGTTGAGGAAGGACGAGCTGCCGGGAAAGAGCACGATGGTTCCCTCATTCTCGGCGGGCATGGCATGACGGAAATCGGCGGGGATAGAAAGCCGGCCCTTGTCGTCAATCAGCCCGGCGTAGTGTCCGAGAAAGGGAATCTTGGCTTTGGTGGGCATCTATGCCACTTTCTTCCAATCCATGGGAATTCGTTCCAAAGATACCCTGAATGACTCCTATTGTCAAGCTCTTTCTCGACTGTTCACTGCTCTGTGGACAACCTCTAATGTTCCGCAATTCCGCAACATAGCGAGGCTTTGGGCTGCTTTCCCGGCAAGAGTGCGCGTTATTGAGAGGAATTCAGCCTCTCGTTTTTGTTGTAGTGTGTTTCGGACCGATTCAAACCGAACATTGCCGAGAGGCTTTGGTCAAGTTCTGAGCGGAACCGGAAACCGGACTTTCGACATTTGGCGAAGGCATGGAGGCCGGGCCAAAGCCATCTCATGTCTTTGCTGTGAGCACTTGCGTCATCTTGCCATCATACGGGAGTTTATGGTGTCAGAGCGTTTGTTCATGAGATCGTCATGGTCACAACTCAGAGGTTGAAAGAGATGCTTGGCGCGGGGTGGACGTGCCGTGTTCTTGCCGGCGGCCTCCTCATGGCTTGCCTGCTGTCGGGGTGCAGCTCGGACGAAGGCGCCAACGGCTGGTCGTGGCGGCTTCTCTGGCCGCACGGAACCCGTCCAGTGGCCTCTCCCGCCTCTTCGGCTGTTCTCTTCACTCAGGAGCAGCCCCCGCCGGGCCTCTACCTGCTACTTCAGGGCACAGCCGCGCACCTGAATCCGGCCGGTCCGGCAGCGCGCACAGATTACGCTTGGTCAAGAGACGGCGCCCGCTTCTGCTTTTCGGGACCGGGTGAGGCGGGTGACCCTGATGCGGGGATTTTCGTCGCGTGGGCCTCCGCTCCCACCGAGTTTGAACGGCTTTGGGATCGGGGCTCGCATCCGCGCTTTCTTGCCGATGGTCAGGGCGTTGTGTGCGCGGGCCCGGAGGATGGCAGCGATGACGAAGGCATCTGGCGCATCACGCTGTCCAATCAGGCACGCGACAGCTTGCCTTTGGCTGAACGGGGCCTGAGCCCGGAAGTGTCGCCCGACGGGCTCAAGATCGCCTACCTGATGACCGGCGGCAACCTCGGGCGGATTCTGGTAGTGCTCAATTTAGAGACAACCCGGCGCGACACTCTGGTGAACGAAGTGCTGAACTACTCTTGGCTGGGGGACTCTCGTACGCTGGTCTTTGAGACATTCGTGGACGGCGTGCAGCAGGTTCACGTGATGGGCACGGGGGACAGTGCTGCGGTCACGGTGGCCGCGGGCACATTGCCGGCCGGATTCCCGCAGGGCACGGAATTCGTTTACACCGGACTGGAAGCGGATCGCATCGCCGGTCTGTGGATCGCCGCTCCCAATCGCCCGGAGGAGCGGATCAGCCTGACCGGAAGCTGGGCCGCTCCCGCGAGCGCAAACCGCATCGTGGCTCAGGATAGCACCGGAATCATCGAACTGACGCGCTGAGCCGCGCTCCATCGGCCAGCAGAAAACCCCGCCATCAAGGCGGGGTTTTCTGTTGTCTCCGCGGGATCGCGCGGTCACTTGTAGCGGGTGATCACATACGGGTGCTCATCCGCTTCGCCGGTGACGAACCGCCGCACGATGTTCATGTCCGTGGTTTGAGTTTCCTGCGGCGTGCCGGAAAAAATGATTTCACCCCCATGCAGCATCACGATGCGGTCCGAAACTTTGTAGGCCGATACCATGTCGTGCGTGACCACCACGGTCGTGACCTTGAGTTGGTGGTTGAGGTGAATGACAAGATCGTTGATGGAATCGGCGGTGATCGGATCGAGGCCGGTGGTCGGCTCATCGTAGAGAATGTAGGCCGGCTGCATGGCAATGGCTCGCGCCAGCCCCACGCGCTTCTTCATGCCGCCGGAGAGTTCGGACGGCTTCAGCTTCTGCGTGCCCTCCATGCTCACCATGCGCAGGCACTCGGTCACGCGCTCGGAGACTTGCGCCGCCGTCATGGTGGTGTGGGTGCGCAGGGCCAGACTGACATTCTCTTCGACGGTCATGGAATCGAACAGCGCGGATCCCTGAAAGAGCACGCCGAACTTCTTGCGGATCTCATACAGGTTCTTGCGGCGGGCGCCGGTGATGCGCTCGCCGTCCACCACCACCTCGCCCGCATCCGGTTCCAGAAGACCCACCAGATGCTTGAGCAGCACCGACTTGCCGCAGCCGGATTGCCCAATGATGGTGATGGATTCGCCGGTCTGAATCGCCAGATTCACCCCGCGCAGAACGTGCTTCTCCCCGAAGGTCTTGTGCAGGTTGCGGACTTCGATCATCGGGAGGTCTCTTCGCGGATGGTGGGGAAGGGGGGACTAAAACAGGATGATGGCAAGAACGAAATCGAGGACCAGAATCGTGATGCAGCTCCACACAAAGGCGGTAATGGTGGCCGCGCCCACGCCTTCCGCGCCGCCTTCCGTGCGAAACCCGATATAGCAGCCGATGATGGACGCGCTCAGTCCGAAAAAGACGGACTTGAAAAGGCCGGCGAAAATGTCATAGAGGTGAAAAAAGTTCGGAATCAATCCCCAAAACTGATGACCGGACATGCCCATGATGGCCGTCAGGACAAAAGCCGCGCCGCCCATGCCGATGGTCACCGACTGAATCACCAAGATGGGCATCATCACCGTCATAGCGGCGATGCGCGGAACCGCCAGATAGCGTACGCTGGAAATGGCCATGGACTCGAGCGCGTCCACCTGCTCGGTAACTTTCATGGTGCCGATTTCGGCGGCAATGGACGCCGACACCCGTCCCGCGATCACCAGACCGGTCAAGGCCGGGCCCAGTTCGAGCATCAGCGATTTCCACACTCCCGGCCCGATGAGGTCGAACGGCATGTAGCCCTCGAGCTGGTAGTGAGCCTGCCATCCGGTCACCGCCCCGGT
This sequence comes from bacterium, assembly GCA_026394155.1. GTDB lineage: Bacteria > Electryoneota > RPQS01 > RPQS01 > RPQS01 > RPQS01. Next base: position 46,879 of record JAPKYT010000109.1, read on the forward strand.
GAAGATTCCAACCAGCAGCACCAGCGGCAGACTCTCCGTGCCGAGGGTTACACACTCTTGAAGGAACAGGCCGCGATCGCGGAATAGACCGCCTATTTCCGAAATCACGCGCCGCATCAGGGCGGCCACCCGCGCCAGCTCAATGAGGAAGGCGATGGTGCGCCGTCCGAATTGCTGAACCAGTTGCTCGGGAGGACTGGCCATGTGCTCTCAGTATTCCGAACCGAGGGAGACGAAATAGCGCGGTTTCGAGGTGTCCACGCCGTCGGTGGACCAAGCGACGTCCCAGCGGAGCACGAACAGGCCCAGCCACGCGCGCAGCCCCAGCCCGTAGGCGATCTGCGGATCAGCCAGCCGCCGTGTGCCGTTCGCATCCACCTGTGAGAGCTTGAACTGCCGGTCGTTCCATGCTGCGCCCATGTCGGTAAAGAGCGCGCCTCGGATGTCGCGCAGGGTCAGAGGCAGTGGCCAGCGGAAGCGCAGCGTCTCGACGGCCGGAAAGCGAAATTCCTGATTGGTGAGAAAGAAACGGTGGCCGGTCCCGCGCTTCTCGAAGTAGTCGCCGCCGCGGAACGGCATGACAAAGCTGGCGAAATAGAAATCGTCAATGTTGTCCGGTATCTGGTTGTTCTCGAAGCGGCGATTGATCCAGTTGGACACGCCGCCGAGGAAGAAGTCCTGCGGGTTGCGGCCGCCCGACAGCCCGGCCGTCACCCGCGAGGCCCACGAATAGTCGTGCCCCAGCCGGATGTAGTCGCGCAAATCCCCCTTGACCGTGTAGAACTCGGCGAACGGCTTATTGACCACGCCGTTGGTGCCCAGAGGCGGGCTGTAGGCGTAGGAGAAGCGATAACGCGATCCGTTCACCGGCCCGGTGATTCCCCACATCACGGTGTCATGGATGTAGGCCAACTCCGGCAGCAGCACCCGCCGGCGCAGCGTGTCAACGTAGTCTTCTGTCGGGTAGTCCTTCCATTTCGCGCGGTCAATGGCATAGAAACCGACGTTCATCTCGGCGCGTGCGTACTTCGAGAACGGATAGGCCGCGTCCAGCTCGCATTGCATGGTCTTGTCCTGCAGATTGCCGCCGTCCAGATAGTACACGTAGCGAAACAGGCCCACCCCGTAGTTGATCCGTCGCGGCAGATAGAAGTACTGGATCGAGAAATTCGTGTTGTCGAGGTGGTTGAAATCGTAATAGAGATCGGTATTGACGAAGATGAGCTGATTGCCGAGCACGTCCGAGAGCAGGATTTGCCCCGTGCCCTGCGCGCCGAAAAACGAGCTGTAAGCGGCCGCGGCGTGCACAAAATCGGGCGTGAACTTCACCTTGTACTTCTTGTTGAAGAAGCCGCCGCCGGGTTTGCGGGTGGTGCTGGTGTCGGCCATGGCCCGGTCACGCACGTCCGCGCCTTCCTGCGCCGCGCCTTGCGAGAAGACGTAGTTAGCGTAGGGCCGCAGATCGGTGCGAACATCCACCGCCGACGTTTCGTGCCGGTCCGCCGCCGTCTCGGAACGCGGCTCGGGACTGCCGTGCAGGCGGAAGTTGGTGGGCTTCAGTTCCAGAGCGGGTGCGTCCTGCACGTTCTTCAGCACGAACACGTCATAGCCGCCGTTGTAGAGCGCGGTGAAGGCCAGACGCTGCGTGTTCAGCGACGAACTGGGTCTGAGGCAGCCGGTGAGGCAGTTGGTGATGGCATCACTGCGCCGCGATTCCAGATCGTAGCGGTAGAGATTGAAAATGCCGTTGTCGTCGGAGGAGTAGACGAAATACCTGCCGCCCGTCAGAAAGGTTGGTGTGCGCTCGCTGGCCGGTGTGAAGGTCAGCCGCTCGGCGAGCGAATCCCCGGGGCGGATGCGGTAAAGATCGGTGTGACGGTAGTTCAACCTCCAGATGCGAAGGTCGGGATCGTAACTCCGGACCCGCAGCGAGTCCTGCCGGTCCGACGCAAACAACAGAACGCTTCCGTCCGGCGACCACGCGGGATCGTCATCGGAGAAAACATCGTCCGTCACCGGAACGAGTCGCTCGCTCTTCAGCTCGTAATAGTAGAGATCCGACTGGCCGCTGTGCATGCCCACCAATGCGATCTTGGTTCCGTCGGGGGACCACACCGGATTGAACACTCCGTCGAGATCGAAGCGCAACCGCTTGGTCACTTTGCGCTTTTTCACGTCAAGCACGTTGACCGCATCGCGATCTCCGGCTTTGGTGGCGAAGGCGACGAACTTGCCGTCCGGCGACCACGAGATGCGCGCGTCCAGCCATTTCAACTGCTCGTAATCGCCGCTGCGCTCGCCGCGCAGAAGCCGCGTCAGTTTGCCGGAATCCAGCTCTAACAGCCAGATATCGAAGTAGTCCGAGCGATCCGAAAGGAAAGCGATCTGCGTGCCGTCGGGCGAAATGGCCGCACCGGTGTTCACGAAATTCTTCCACTCGGTGTGATCGGTGACGCGCTCGGCAAACTCCGTGGGCGGGCGCAGGTCGGCCACCGTCGGCCAGTAAATCCGCCGCAGCCAGTTCTGCCACTGGCGGTTGAATTCTTCTTCGTCTACGCCCACCACCTGCCGGAGAGCCCGTTCCACGCTGCCCGTGCTCTTCACCTTGTTGACGAATTCGCCGACCTTCTCGCGGCCGTAGGTGCGGTCCAGATAATAGAAAACCGATTGGCCGCCTTTGTAGGCGAAGTAGCCGCCCAGAAGATCCATAGGCGGCAAGTAGCCCGAAATGGTCGCGTCGCGCATGAACATGTCCGCTTCCACGTCCCATCCGTGCCGGCTTTCGTATTCGGCCAAACCTTCGGTGAACCAAAGCGGAATGTCCGAGGTGGTGGCCCCCATGAGAATGGACTGAAAGCCGGTTCCGTAGAACATGCGCAAATTGACCGCATGCGTGACTTCGTGATGGATCACATGACGGTAATCTTCATAGTTGCCGCTGAAGGGGATGACTACCCGGTTCTTGAGGAATTCGGTGAAGCCGCCCACCGACTCTTCGGGCATTTCCAGACTCACGTTCGTCTGCTGGAAATTGTTGTGCGAGCGGTAGGTGACGATGGTGATCCGGCCGTCGAGATCGTAGTTCCAGCTCTTTTCGATCTGCTGCAAGGCCTCTTCCGCGGTCTCGGCGGTGAACTCCGCCAACAGCTCGGCGCCCCGGGCAAAGTACACGTCGAAATGTTCCGACTGGACATACCTCCAGTCGAACTTCTCGTATTGAACCTTGTTCTTGCCGAACCCCTGCCCCAGCGCAACGGCGGCCAGAGCCAGTATCAGCAAGTACGCCAGCGCAGACTTCATGCGCAGAAACTCCATGCGGGGGAATTCTTCATCATGCTATGCCACACCTAATTAGAGTCTCTTCGGGCCGATTAGTTCCCCGTAGGGTGTCGCGAGTTCATAAGAAACACGCCCTAAAGTCTGGCTTCAGGGCGGTCTTAATGATCCCCGACGGCTCGAGCCTCAAGAAGGCCCCAAGACCTCCTCCACCATGGCCAGCAACTCATCGGTCTTGATGGGCTTGGTCAGGTAGTTGTACGCTCCCTCCTTGATGACCTGCACGGTGTCTTCAATCTTCGGATATCCGGTGAGAATAACGACCACTGCCTGCGGATCCACCGTGCGGATCTCACGAAATACATCAATCCCGCTCTTTCCCCGCAGTTTCACATCGAGGAAAGTCAGGGCGGGAGCCTTTTCCGTATGGATTCTGACCGCCTCATCTCCGGTGGTGGTGGTGAGCACTTCGTAGCCCGCGGCCTGCAGGAGGTCGGACATGACCTGCAAGATCATCGTGTCGTCGTCCACGACCAGCACCGTCCGCGACCGCGGCCCGGATTCCGCCAAGCGCTGCTTTTCGATGTTCAGCTTGATTTCTTCAACGTTGCGAGCATCGTAGAGCCGCCAGCCTCGCCAGTCGCGACGCACCTTGGTGATGAGACCCTCGCGTTCCCACTTGAAGAGAGTGGACTTGGAGATCTGGAGCTGTTCGCAGACCTCCTTGGAGGAGTAGAACTTGCCTTCGGTCATGGGACGTCGTTTGGTTGAAGCGTTCAATATAGTAACTATACTCCAATATACGTTGGCCATTCGGCAAAATCAAGTCAAGACCCGCACTTCGCCACTGTCACCCGGCCGCCAGTTTGAGCGGCGCGGATGTCCATAAGGGTCACTTGGACTCTTTGTCACCCTTCGAGTCATCGTCGCCGCGAAGCCCCTCCTTGAACTCGCGTGCGCCGCGCCCGAGGCCGCGCAGGAGTTCGGGAATGCGCTTCGCACCGAAGAGCAGCAAAAGTATGACCACAATGAGTATTATCTCAACCCAGCCAAGGCGCATGGCTCACCTCTCCACGTTGACACCTGTTATCTTCAGAATTTACTGATTTCCCGACCGGATTTCAAGTAAAATGTTAATGCCCCGCTTCGCATGAAGAAACGGGGCAGAATCCATATGGCACCGTCAATGTGCTGTTTTATAAACACTAAGGAACAGAAGACGAGGTCACGTGATAGAACTTTTTTGCCGCGGCAGGTATGGCACCAGCCGCCACATAGCTCGTATCGGTGGTGGACGAGAGGAGCTGCAGCGCGCCACCCCACGTCGCCGTTTCATAGAGGTGGTAGTAGGGCGCACCACTGGATCGCCAGTTCAGGAGGACGTCATTCCCCGACGCGCGAATCACGAGCCCCGGCGGCGCCCCCGACCAGCCGCGAACCTGAATCATCCGATTGCCGTCGCGCGTGTTGCTGTCCAAGCCGGTCTCTTGAAGCCACTCTGCCGCGCAAGGGTCAAACATTACTGACCGCCCGACATTGAGCGAAGAGGTGTCCATGGCGAACGCCTCCGCGCCGGGTCCCTCATTCTGCACCGCGACATAGAAATCCGAATTCAAGGTCACGGGATCGCTCAGGTTGTCATGTAGAATGACGGTTGCCGTATAGAGACCGGGCGCCGGAAGCCCGCCGATGACATTGCCCACCGATCCCCGCACGACCTCGCGCAGCAGCGTTCCGGGCAGGCCGCCCATGCCGTTAGCCAAGAAAACTTTCACGCGAATGCCGCTGTGAGCGGTGTCCGGGTGAAAGCCTGCCACGCCCACCCGCACTTCACCCAACACAAAGGGCGTTTGCGGCGGTGTGAAGCGCACCGCCCAGATGAAACTGTCCGGCTCTGCCCAGTTGTACAATTCCGCCGTGCCGTCCCCATACGAGATCACCGTCGTGGCCGGGGCGGAGAGGACGAACTCGAAGGTGTCGGTGCGCACCGTCTGAGGATCACTGTCCAGCGCACGGATGAAGTACTCATAGCGGCCGAATCCCAGCAACAGGCTGTCCGCATACTCGTTGGGATTCCCGGCGGGCAGCATGGCGATGGAATCAAAGACTCCCGCCGTCGCCGCGCGGTAGAACATCTTGGTGGAAACACCGGGCAGATCATCCGTCACTTTGGCGGTGAACACCGTCCAGCCCGGGATGCCGTCGCCGCGCGGATCGTGGTTAATCACCGGAGGGGCGGAGTGCGCAATGGTGAAATCGGCATGGGAGGAATCCCGCGCCGCAGGATTGTCCACGGCGTAAATGCGGAGGCGCGCATGCGTGCTGGCCGGGCCGCTGATGGGCCACGATTCCTCGCCGTCGTTCGCTGTGCCGGAATAGAGGGTTTCCCAGCCGCCCGAGGGAAAATCGCGATTCAGTTCGATGCGATCATTGCCCTGCACCCCTTCGCTGGTCCAGCTGATCCAGCGGCTCTGGCCGATGGGCCATGATTCTCCACCTATGGGAGAAAGGAGCGTGATACGCGCCCAGCGGATCTCGAAATTGCCGTTCGAAGTGTCCCAGATGCTGGGCAAGGCGTCGGAGATGACCTGAAGGCGGGCCGTAGTCGTGACCGGAGCGGCTGCCGGCCACGCGTATGAACCGTCGTTGGCGGTGCCGCTGACCAAGGTGTCCCACGTTCCCGACGGAAAACTGCGGTTCAGCTTCAGCGTCACGGTGCCGTTCAGGGACACGCGGGTCCACGTCAAATTGTAGGAATTGCCGGTATAGAGAATTTCCGAACCGTTCGGATAGGTCACGGTAATGGAAGGCGGCGGTCCCACCGGCCGGCGGATGCGTAGATATACCGGCAAATGGTCGGAGGCCTCATAGAGCGCATCGGCGATGCTGTCGGGCACCGCGGAATTTGTGCCGTAGTTCACGCTTAGGTTGAGATGATTGCCGTCGTTGCCGTACTCCGTGTAGCTGCCAGAAACATAGTCCCAACCCGCGAGATTCGCAAAATTGTTGGACAGCAGGATGAAATCGAAACGATCATCAAGGCCGCCTTCAGCTCCGCCGTCACCGAGATTTTCTGTGCGCGTGGACTGGGTGTGAATGTCCTCGTACGCGGCGTTGTCATGCCAGTCTCCCGCGCGATTGAGAGGATCAGACAGCTGCCCGCTGTTGTCCGCGGGCCGGCTGCCGGTCAGATTCGTCCACGCGTCTTCGCCATTGGTGTAAAGGTTGAAATCACCCGCCGCCATGAAGAATCCGCCGTCGGGAAGAGAAGTCAGTCTTGTTCGCAGAGATTCCGCTTCCACCGCGCGTCGAAGTTCATTCTCCGATCCTTCCGAGGCCTTGAAGTGCGCCGAGTAAATCTGGATGTCAATCGAATCACTGCTGATGCCTACGGGGCGGAGGCGGAAGCCGTTGAAATGCCGCGGTTCGGTGTGCACAATCTGAACCGGACTCACGAAGCTCACTTTCGACGACTTGTAAAACATGCCGTTGTCGGAGCTGTCGCTGCTGTAGGGAGCGGCCAAGTAGGTGTTGGGCCGGCCGGCGTTCATCACATTGTTCAGAAACTGCGTGAGCCCCGTCGAGCTGTTCATTTCCTGCACGACCAGAATGTCGGGATCAATCGCCCGCAGTATCTTGCGGTAGGCGGCGTTCTTGGAGGTATCGGAGGGCGGATAGTTCAGCACATTGTAGGTGCAAATCCGCAGGGTATCCCATGTCTGTGCCATACCTGCGGACGTCAGGCCGGTCAGCAGGGCCAGACAGACCATCGCACGTAGAATCAAGACCCTTATCATGTTGTCGCCGCTTTCCACGGTTTCATAGCGGACAAAATGCATCCTTCCGTCGAGATACTAATTTAGCACGAAACCGCCCCGAAAGCAAGCCACTGCGCAAGCCAACTCCAAAATTTACTTGACCTTTATGGTGGTTCTGCGTATATTCAGACCTGACCCAGCTGCACACCCTATGCCATGTGTACGCTTAGCTTAGCATTCATTGGTGCGGCCCGGTCTTCGGCCTGCGGCTCGTACGCTTTCTCACAAGGATCCGGCCATGACTGAAACCGACACGCTGCCCTCCGAAACGGCTATCTGCTCCCCCCGCCGGGGCGCGCAGATTCGCTACCACTTTTTCCAGTACTACGGCCTGGGCCGGCCGTGGCTGGCCACGGGTGCAGGCTGGGTGCCGCCGGTGGACGTGTACGAGACCGACGGCGAGTTCGTATTAGAGATCAATTTGGCCGGTATCGAACCGGAACAGGTGCATCTGGAGTTCCGCGCCAACATCATCATGCTGTCCGGTGTGCGGCCGGAGAGCGGCACGTCCACGGTGCGTTGCTACCACGTCATCGAGATCGAGCGCGGGCCGTTCGCGCGGACGGTGGAGCTGCCCGTGCCGGTAGATCCCGCCACCGCGCGGGCGGAATCCCATCACGGAATGCTGGTCGTGCGGGTGGGCAAGATCAACGGCGGGGACGCGCACGGATGCTCCTCCACCGATTCTCTGGAGGGACTCGAATGACAATTCCTCCCGCCAAAGAGCCTTCGGGACCCGAACCCGAACTGATCCACATCCCCGACGTGTTGCCGGCGATGCTCATCAACGACGTGATTATCTTTCCCAACACCATCGCGCCGCTGGTCATCACCGCCGAACCGGTCATCCGTTTGGTCAACGACGTGTTGTCGGGTCCGAAGATGCTGGCCACCTTTACCCGTGAGCCCGCGCCGCCTTCGGAGAAGCCCGAAGACCAGTTCTATCGCGTGGGCACGGCGGTGCAGATTCTGAAGATGTTCCGCGTGCCCGACGGCTCGATGCGCATTCTGGTGCAGGGTCTGGTGCGCGTCGAGCGCAAGGAAATCGTCGAGACCTCGCCCTACTTGAAGATCCGCGTGGAAGTCCTGCGCACCGAGCGCACCACGTCCATGGAGGTGGAAGCGCTGGCAAAGCGCATTGTGTCCGATTTTACCAAGCTGGCCGATGCCGGTCAAGGGGTGCCGGAGGAAGTCAAGATCGCGGTCTACAACATCAGCGATCCGGGTGCGCTGGCGGACATCGTAACCTCGAACCTCAATATCAGTCTGGAATCGAAGCAGGAGATTCTGGCGGCGGTCACTCTAAAGGAGCGGTTGGGACTGGTGGCCACCGTGCTGGCGCGTGAACTCAAGCTCATCCAGCTTGGCTCGGAGATTCAAGATCGCGTAGAGTCCGAAATGGCCCACGGGCAGCGGGAATACTTCCTCCGCGAGCAGCTCAAAGCCATTCGCCGGGAGTTGGGGGAAGACACCGAGGGCGCGGCCGAGGTCGCGGAATTCGAGAAGCAGATCGCCGAAGCGGGGATGCCGCCGCTGGCCGCGGAAGCGGCGAGCAAAGAGCTGGATCGCCTGAAACGCATGTCTCCGGCCTCGGCGGAATACACCGTCTCGCGCACCTATCTCGAATGGCTGGTGGCGCTGCCGTGGAACAAGTTCACCGTCGAGGAACTCGATGTAAACAAGGCCCAGAAGATTCTCGACCGCGATCATTACGGTCTCGAGGACGTCAAGAATCGCATCCTCGAGTTTCTGGTCGTGCGCAAGCTGCGGGCCACCGGCAAGGGTCCGATTCTCTGCTTTGTGGGCCCGCCCGGAGTGGGGAAGACGTCGCTGGGCAAGTCTATCGCGTCGGCTCTGAATCGCGCCTTCTGGCGGATGAGCCTCGGCGGCGTGCGTGACGAGGCGGAGATTCGCGGCCACCGGCGCACCTACGTGGGCGCGCTGCCCGGCCGCATCCTTCAGGCCATTCGCCGCGTCGGGTTCCACAATCCGGTGCTCATGCTCGATGAGATTGACAAGTTAGGCGCCGACTTCCGCGGCGATCCGTCGTCGGCACTCTTAGAGGTTCTCGATCCCGAGCAGAACTTCAGTTTTCAGGATCACTATCTTGACGTGGAGTTCGATCTGTCGAAGGTCTTCTTCATCACCACCGCCAACGACGTGAACGCCATTCCCGGGCCGCTGCGCGATCGCATGGAGATCATTGAAATCGGGAGCTACATCACCACGGAGAAGATCCAGATCGCCCGCCACTACCTCGTGCCGCGGCAGATCGAAGAAAACGGTCTGACGAAAAGCCAGATCAAGTTCACCGACAAAGGCATCGAGGCCCTTATTCAGGGCTACACGCGCGAGGCCGGTGTGCGCAAGCTGGAGCAGCAAATCGCCTCGGTCTGCCGCAAGGTGGCGCGCGCCGTGGTGGCCGGCCGTACTGAACCGACGACCGTCACCGAGCAAAACGTTCACGACTATCTCGGCCCGGCCCACTATCTCGAAGACACCGTTAAATCCTTGCCCGGCGTCGGTGTGGCGTTGGGTCTGGCGTGGACTCCGGTGGGCGGCGACGTGCTGGTGATCGAATCCACTTGGATGCCCGGCTCGAAACAACTTCAGGTGACCGGTCAATTAGGCGATGTGATGAAGGAATCGGCGCAGATCGCTTTCTCGTATCTACGTGCGAATTGGGAAAAGTACCATATTGACGTCGAGCAGTTGGCCCGGCGCGACGTGCACATTCACGTTCCCGAGGGAGCCACGCCCAAGGACGGCCCCTCGGCAGGAGTGACTTTGGCCACCTCGCTCGCTTCTCTCTTTTCCGGCTGCCCGGTGCGGCGAGGCATGGGCATGACCGGAGAGATCACTCTGGCGGGACGCGTGCTGCCGGTGGGTGGCCTGCGCGAAAAGATCGTGGCCGCCAGCCGCCACGGGCTCAAAACCATCGTCATGCCGCGGGCCAACGAAAAGGACCTCTATTTCGTTCCCGCGCACATTCGCAAAACTCTCTCTTTCAAGTTTGTGGATACCATTGACAACGTCCTCGACCTTGCGCTCGAACCTCCGTCGGCGAACAAGAGCCGCGTGAAAGGCAAGGGTGTGAATCGGTGAGTTCCGCCGTCCACCTTCATCCTCGCGCTTGGCCGGTTTGGGATCTGTTCTTTCCCCCGCTCTGCGCCATCTGCGGCCGTTCGCTAACTCCGGACGCGATTCTCTTTTGCGCGCAATGCTGGGCTGATGCGCCCGTGGCCGACGCGCACGATTTGCGTCCGCTCAAGCACACCGACGTGGTGCGCGCCGGATATCGTTTCGGCGGCGAGGACGTGGTGCGCGAATCGGTGCATGCTCTGAAGTTCGACGGTATGAAACGGCTCGCCTCGGTCATGGCGCGGCACTTGATTCCTCGCATGCCGGTGCGCATGGTGGAGGTGGACGCGGTTTGGTGCGAAGTTCCGCTGCACTGGCTCCGCCGGGCTGCGCGCGGATTCAATCAGAGCCGGTTGCTGGCCGATGAATTGGCCGCCGCTACCGGGCATGCGGCGCCGGTTTCTCTCTTGCGTCGTGTACGGGCTACGCCGTCGCAAACCTCGCGTTCGTACCGTGAGCGAGCCGCCAATGTGCGAGATGCTTTTGCGCTGCGGCGATCGCGGTCTTTGCCGGAATCGGTCTTGCTGATTGACGACGTGATCACCACCGGCGCTACGGTGGACGAATGCGCCCGCACGCTCAAGGCTGCGGGTGTGAAATGGGTCGGTGCGCTGGCCTTTGCCCTGACTCATCCGACTTGAGTGCAGGCGAGCTCACGAGGAAACGACAGCAGTGCTCCCTAACAAGAATATCCTTCGCGTGTCATACCTGTACACGTTGCGTTTGCCGGTTGCACTTTTGCTCTGCGTCGTTCTGCTCTTTTCAGCGCGGGCCGACTATGCGCCCGGAGAACTGATCGTGCGCCTGCGGCGTCCACCCATGCGCGGCTCTCTGGATCAAGTTACGCAATCGGGAGTGGCATCGCTGGACAATCTCCTTGCCGCCGGCCGCGTGGCGGCCAGCGCACCTCTTGCCGTCTTTGCACGGAACTTCCCCGGCGTGGAATCGGTGGTGCTGCTGCGTTTTGCAACTGACGTCCGCATGGACTCGCTGGAGTCCGCGCTGTCCTCCGATCCGGCTGTCGAGTGGGTCACACGAAATCACCTCTATCGTCCCAACTCGGTTCCGCCTGTCAACGACTCTCTTTTCGCGCGCGAATGGTGGCTGGAGAAGATTTCGGCTCCGTCAGCATGGCAAATCAGTCGCGGTGATAGTGCGGTTCTCATCGGCATCATAGACACCGGAGTGGACTACCTGCATCCCGATCTGCAGGCGAACATCTGGGTGAATTGGGGTGACAACGACAGCAACGGTGTGGACGATGACCACAACGGATTCGTGGACGACCGCATCGGCTGGGATTTCACCGATGCTCCCTCGTTGCCGTCTTCGGGGGGCGACGATCTGGTGCGGGACAACGATCCCATGGACGAGTACGGACACGGCACGTTGGTGGCCGGTCTGGTGGCGGCGGTGACGGACAACGGATTCTGCATGGCCGGAGTCGCTCCCGATTGCCGCATCATGTGTTTGCGGGCGGGCACCAGTCGCGGATATCTGGAGGAAGACGACGTGGCGGCCGCTCTGCTCTACGGCGCGCAGATGGGTGCGAGCGTCATCAACATGAGCTTCGGCGACGTGGTGGCCTCGCCGCTCTTGCGCGAGGCCGTGCAGCTCGCGTATTCGGCAGGCGTAACGCTGGTGGCGTCGGCGGGCAACGATGGCAACGCCGGCGCGCATTATCCGTCCGGCTACCCGGAAGTGATTTCGGTGGGCGCTTCGGATCGCTTTGACCGCCGCGCTTCGTTCTCGAACTACGGGCCGCCGGTGCATCTGATAGCTCCCGGCACGGAGATTCTGTCAACGGAGAGAGGCGGCGGGTGCGCGTCCGGCCAAGTGCAAGGTACCAGTTTCTCAGCTCCGCTGGCGGCCGCCGTAGCGGGACTCGTTCTCGCGGTGAATCCCAATCTCTCGCCGGACGACA
>JAPKYT010000089.1 GCA_026394155.1 bacterium
CGCCGCATCAACCCCTTCGACTGGCAGGACGAGTTCAAGGAGGTCTTCAGCGAAAGGAGCCGGACTTTCTGGCTGGTCACGTTTGTCACTCACAACGCCCGCGTCTCGGATCGGATGGTCGAATTCGGCGTACAGAAGGGAGAGCCGCTGATCTTCACCGCTGAAGAACGCGAGCGCGTGGCGGACATCCTGAGCGCGCTGTGGAAGGAGTACGGAATTCCGGTTGTCGCCGGCAACGTCCTGAGCGACCACGTGCATCTGGTGATGGCGGCGGAAAACGAGACCGAGCTTGACGAGCACGTGCGAAAACTCAAGGGAGCAAGCTCCTACAGGTTTTCGCGCGAAGTGCGGCCAAGCGAGGGAGGCCACGTCTGGCAGCAGAAGTTCAATCGCAAGCCCTTGACCACTGAGCGGGCTCTGCACGACGCGCAGGAGTATGTCTGGAATAATCACCTCAAGCATGACAGCGCCCCACCCGACAAGGGGTTAAAACCCCCTTGCCTCTCCAGCAAGTTAGGCAAGGGGCTTCAGCCCCTTGTCCCTCAGCCCCTTGTCCCACAGCCCCTTGTCCCTCAGCCCCTTGTCCCTCAGCCCCTTGTCCTTCAGCCCCTTGTCCTTCAGCCCCTTGTCCCTCAGCCCCTTGAAGCCGACAAGGGGTTAAAACCCCTTGCCTCACCATTATCACCCTTTGTTTCGCCATCTCCGCCGTATTTGGAGCGCTTGCGCGCGGCCTGCACCAGTGTCGAGGATGCCGCCACGATCCGCGGCGGCTTCGACGCGGTTATCGGAAATCCGCCCTATGGAATGGTCGCGAATGAGACGCACAAGTCCTACTATGAGGCGGCCTATGCAACTGTGGAAGGTAGGTATGATACGTTTGAACTGTTCATTGAACGTGGACTTGATCTTGTGTTGACCTCCGGATTCCTTAGCTTCATTGTTCCGAGTCCTCTTCTTACGAACCTGTATAGCCGGAAACTCCGCGCACATCTTCTTGCGAAAACCACGATAAGACAGATCACAAATTTCGGGGTGGATGTATTCAGCGTGCCTACCGTGCACACATGCATCATTGTGGTATCCAAGGACGCACCGCAGGGGGCTCCTGTTTCTGTGCGAAAGCGGGTGATGACGCAAGAACAGCTGCGAGGAGAGTTCGACTACTCGATCTCACAAGTCAGGCTGGGCAATGCACCGAATCACGCTATAGATATCTTTGTTGATCCATCAACGTCATTGCTCTTGTCGAAGGTCGCCGAGAACGCAGTACCGCTTGGCCAGATCTGCCACATCCGTCAGTGTATCAAGACCGGCAATGACGATGAGTATGTGAAGACGTCCGCTCGAACTCCCGGAAAGACATGGAAACCGACTCTACGCGGCCGTTCAATAGGCAGGTATGACACCCGTGAAGCTAACCTGTACGTCAAGTACGGTCCTTGGCTGGCTCGGAACTGGCAGAATACGTCTTTTTACGAGACACCCAAGTTGGCTGTACGGGAAACAGGTGCCCGAATAATCGCAACGCTTGACCTTGAGAACCGCTACTTTCTCAGTTCACTCTATGCAGTCTACCCCAAGGCGCAAGCGCGTGCCGAAACGCTTTCCTACTTGCTCGCTATCGTCAATTGCAGATTGGCTACATACTTCCTTAAGGTGATCGCGCTTGATCTCACCAAAGGCGCATTCACCAAGTTCCGAACCAACCAGCTTGCGCGGCTTCCTATCCGGACGATCAACTTTTCTGACAAAGCTGACAAGGCCCGTCACGACAAGATGGTGTCTCTGGTGGAGAAGATGCTGGAGCTGAACAAGGACTTGCAGAAGGCGCGGACGGACACGGAGCAGACGCGGCTCAAGCGGCAGATCGCGGCCACCGACAAGCAGATTGACCAGCTTGTCTATGAACTGTACGGCCTGACTGAAGAAGAGATTCGGATCGTGGAGGGGACCGAAGGAAAAGACTTGAGACCTGAGACTTGAGACATGAAAGGAGCTAAGATGGACGTGCGCAAAGAAGTGATGCGGTCACGCACGAGACAATTTGCCCTGCGTATCATCCGTCTGTGCGCCTCTCTGCCCAAATCTGCTGCCGCACAGGTCATCGCCAAACAGATCTTGCGCTCCGGAACGTCGGTTGGCGCACACTATGCGGAATCCTGTCGTGCTAAGTCGCGCGCGGATTTCGTGAACAAGGTTGAGGGCGCCATGCAGGAGTTGGAGGAAACGTCTTACTGGTTGGAATTGCTCGCGGACAGCAATCTTCTCAAATCCGCCCGGCTTGCTTTGCTGCAGCAGGAGGCATCTGAGCTGATGTCCATCTTCGTCTCTATGGTCAAGAACACCAAGTCCCACATGGAGCCGAGATGAAGGATTCCCTCCTCATTTCAAGTTTCAAGTCTCACGTCTCAAGTCTTCTTCACCCCCTGCCATGACCACTTATCTGAAATACATCAATCCCTTCCAGCGCTACCCGCTCAAGCTCGTGGGCACGGCGGTCTGCACGCTCTTCTATGTGGCTTTCAACGCGCTCGCGCTGTGGCTGATCGCGCCCGTTCTGAAAGTCATCTTCCTTCCCGGCAAGACCGAAGCGCTGCCCGTGCCCGCCGCCGGCCTTGAAGGGGTGTACGAGACGATGAAGGCGTGGACGTGGCAAGTTCTCGGCGGCGGCGACCCGGCGAACATGCTGCCGCGCCTGTGCATTGCGCTCATCGTCGTCTTCACCCTCAAGAACATCTTCGCCTACGGCCAGATGCACTTCGTCTCGTTCGTCGAGCAGCGCATGATCCGCGATCTGCGGCAGCGAGTATTCGAGCATTTGGCGGCGCAGCCTTACACGTTCTACGATCAGCGGCCCACCGGCGAACTGATGTCCAACGTGATGAACGACGTCAACGTCATCAGCGTCGCTTTCCAGCGCGTCTTCACGCAGGTGGTGCGCGATCCACTGACTGTCCTCACGCTGCTGGTGTTGCTCATTTCCGTCTCGTGGCAGCTTACGCTCTTGGCCGCCGTCATCGTCCCGCTCTTCGGAGTGATCTATCGCTACACGGGCCAGAGCCTGAAGCGCAAGAGCGGCCGCATTCAGCAGCATCTGGGCGAGATGAGTTCTCATTTGCAGGAAGCCATCTCCGGCGCGCGCGTGGTGAAAGCCTTCGGCACCGAGTCGCATGAAGTGCGCCGTTTCGATCTGCGCAATGCCGAAGTCTTCCGGCACTCTCTGCGGTTGGTGCGGCTCGACCGCCTGGCGCAGCCGCTTTCGGAAACCATCGGCGTCGTCATCATCGCGCTGGTGCTGCTCATCGGCGGCCGGCAAGTGCTCTCCGGCCAGCTGCTCGACGCCGAGGACTTCATGCGCTTCATCGTCGTGCTGTTCGCCATTCTTGCTCCGATTCGCGGCGTGGGCGGCATCCATAACAATCTGCAAATGGGCGCCGCCGCCGGCGCGCGGCTCGATACGATCTTCCGTGCGCCTCCTGAAGTGCTGGACAAGGGCAGGCGCGAAGTCCGCACGCTCGAGCGCGAGGTGGTCTTCGATCACGTTTCGTTCCGCTATCCCGCTTCGCCCGATTTCGTGCTCAAGGACGTTTCGCTCACCATCCGCCGCCACGAAAAAATCGCCCTGGTAGGCCGCAGTGGATCGGGCAAGAGCACCCTCGCCAATCTCATTCCGCGTTTCTACGATCCGCAGCAGGGCCGTATTCTGCTCGACGGCGTGTCGGCTGCCGAAATCACGTTGCGCTCGCTGCGCCGTTTGGTGAGCACGGTGAGCCAAGACGTGTTTCTCTTCAACGACACGGTGCGCTACAACATCGCCTACGGTCTCGATCAAATGGACGATGCGCGTCTGCGCGAGGTTCTTGAGCGCGCACAGGCGGCCGATTTCGTGGCCTCCATGCCGCAGGGCCTCGACGCGGTGGTGGGCGAGCGCGGCACGCAGCTTTCGGGCGGACAGCGGCAGCGCATCGCCATCGCGCGCGCCCTGCTGCGCGATGCGCCGATTCTCATTTTCGATGAGGCCACCTCCTCTCTGGATTCCGAGTCCGAGCGGCTCATCCAGCGCGCGCTGGACGTTCTTTTCCGCGACCGCACGGTCATCATCATCGCCCACCGCTTGAGTTCCATCCGCTTCGCCGACCGCGTGGTGCTGCTCGACAGGGGCCGCATCGTGGGCGAGGGAACGCACCACGGGCTGCTCGAAAAGAGCCCGCTCTATAAGGCGCTCATGCCGCTCTATGAAGAGGACGGCTCGCTCTCGTGAGACTCTTGCTGGTCAATTCCGCGTGGCCGCCGAGTTGGGGCGGCGGCGAAAAATGGTTCGTGGAAGCCTCTGTCTGGTTCGCGAACAACGGGCATAAGGTGCGCCTCGCGGGAAGACCGGACTCCCGATTGGTGCGCGCCGCGCGCGCGCGCGGTGTGGACGCCGTCGAGACTCCTTTCGGCGGCGATTTCGATCCGCGCGCGGTGGCCCGCGCCCGCAAAATCATCTCGGCGTTTGAACCCGAGATCATTCTCGTCAATTTCAACAAGGAAGCGTTCCACTTCGGACTGGCCGCGCGCAAGATGAGCATTCCGGTGGCGGCGCGCCACGGGCTGCCGCTCTGGAAAGCGCGGGTGCATCACCGCTGGCTGGCGCGGCGGTTGCTGGCCGGTGTGATCGTCAATGCGGCCTCGCTGTGGGAGGAGTATCGCTCGCTCGGCATCGCCCCGCGTTACGTGGCCGTGATTCCCAACGGTGTGGAGATCACAGAGCAGAAGCAGGGCGAACTGCGCCGCCGCTGTGGCGTTGCCCACGACCGCCGTCTTATCGTTGCCGCGGGCCGCCTCGAATCGCAGAAGCGGTTGGATCGCGTCATCGAAATTGTTGTGCGACTTGTGCCCACTCGGCCTGACGTGATCTGTCTGATCGCCGGTGAAGGCCCGCTGCGAAGTGAACTCGAAGAGCAGATTCGCGCGCGATCGCTCGAAGGCCACATTCACCTCGCCGGATTCGTCGAGGATTTCGCGTCCCTTTGCGGGGACGCCGATCTTTTTCTCCTGACTTCCGATCAGGAAGGCATGCCCAACGTGCTGCTCGAAGCGATGGCGGCGGGCGTGGCCTGCGTGTCGTTGGCGGTGGGATCGGTGCCGCAAATGTTCAGCGGCGAATTAGCGGCCAATCTGGTGCCAACTGGTGACGTGGACGGCATGTGTGCGCGCGTTGCGGCTCTGATGGATGATCCCGCTCTGCGCTGCGAGGTGGGCCGCCAAATGCAGATGCGCGCCGCGGACTACAGCCTTGAATCCTCTCTGCGCCGCTATGAAGAGGTTTTGCAGCAGATGATTGGTCTCGCTTCATGACCAAGCCGCGCCAAATCGAACAGGCGATTTCCGCGCTGGTGCTGGTTGCCATCGCGATCCTCGCTTGGTTTCCACTCATCGTTCAGTCACAGGGACGGCCCTACACGGCGTGGATGCTCGTGCCGATGTCTCTGGCGATGGTTTTGTTCGCGTTGGCGCTGGTCTATGATGTTGCCGAGCGGATGCTGGGACCGGGCCGCGGGATTTATGCCGTGGCGGTCTTTTGCACGGTGCCCGCGGTGGGTCTTGCGGCCTGTGATCCGGCGGCGATGCAACTGGCCGCTTTTCTTGTTTTCAACGCCGCAGCCGTCTTTCTCGCGTCGCGCGCCCGCGGCGAAGAGCGCCCGTTCTTCCTCGGAATGCTCGCGCTCTTGCTGCTCGTGGCCGGCGCGTTCTTCGGTTTTCCCGCGGCCGCAATGGTCTTCGCCTTTGCGATTGTGCTGGCCGTGGGTGAAATCAGCAAACGACCGGCGCGGGTGCTGCTGGGAATGTGTCTCCTGCTGCTCTATGTGGTGAGCGCGAATATTCGCTTCCTGATAGACCTTCCGCTTCCGCACTTCACTCTCGGCAGATCCGCCTTTACACTCACTTCTGTGCTCTCGCTTCTGCCCTGGACTCTGTGGATCATCCCCGCGCTGCTTCGGTTCCGCTCTCGCTCTTCGGCTGAGCATCGTTGGCGGACGGCGGCTGCGCTGTTCGCGCTTGTCGCACCACCGTTCGCCGTCTTGTTCGGGGATAACGTAACGGCGGTCTCCGTTGCGTTCGCACCCGCGCTCGCTTTGCTGGCGACTCATCTCTTGCACGAGGATCTCGCCGCCGGTCGCGCCGCGCGGAACATTCCCGCTGTGACGTTGCCCGCATTGCTGACGGCGCTCGCCTTGCTTACCGTTGCGTTCTTCTCGGTAATCGGTGTGCTCGCGAAACCTGTCATGGGAGCGACTCACATCGCCGCCGGAGTGATTCTTGCCGTGGCCCTCGCATGGGCGGCCTTTTCCCGCCTCCATCGCTGGGCATTTTTTCTGCTGGCCATCGCGGGCGTCTATTTCGGATTGCTGGTCACGCAGCGCGAACCGCTTTTTCCGTCGGTGGAAACGGCGGCCGCGCCAGTCCCGCTGTCATTCTTCTTGCTAATTCTTGCCGCCAGTCTGGCCGCCGCCGTCACCGCCACGCTGGTCAAGCGAAAACTCTTTTCAGGTGAGGTGAAAGAGCCGGACGAAGCGCGCCTTTTTGCGGCGGACAGCTTCCGCAGTTTCGCGGGGTCCGAGCCGCGTCCGGTCTCGCTGGCCGATCTGCACGCGCCGTTTTCCTTCGCCGTTTTCGGTGATGTAGCAGGGGCCGAATCGCTTTTTGCCACGCGCCGGGGCGGCTTTTTCATGTTTCGCGCGCTGGCCCGCACACTGAACGAGTCTTCTCCGACTTTCGCCGTGTCGCTAGGAGATCTGGCGCGCGAGGCGTCGCCCTTCGCCTATCGGCGGCTGCGCCGTTTGCTGCGCAAGATTTCCGCGCCGCTCACCGTCACGCCCGGAAATCACGACGTGTTCCTCGGCGACACGTACGACGCGGCGCATTTTCACCGGCTGTTCGGAGCGGATAACGGCGCGTTCGACGCCGGCCCGGTGCGTTTCGTGCTGCTCAACAACGCCTTCGGCTTCGTGAGCGAGGCCCAATTCGAGTGGCTGGATCGGGTCCTTTCCGAGGGGAGACCGTTCACTGTGGTTTTCTGCCACAAGCCCGTCTTCGAGCAGCGTTCTGACGTTTTCTACGCGATGGAAACGCGCGAGCACGCTCAAAGATTGCATGAACTCTTCTGCGCGCGCGGCGTGACGGCGGTCTTTTCCGGCCACATCCATTCGCTCTTGCACGAACGGCGCGACGGCGTGACCTACATTATTTCCGGCGGCGGCGGTTCGAAACTCACGTCGGCCGATGACCGCTACCATTATTTGCTGGTGGCCGTGCGCGCGCAGGAAATTGTCGTGCGTGCGCTGCCGCTCGGCTGGAAGCGCTTGCCCGGCGTCTCGCCGCTGCTCGAATTGCATTTCGCACCCCGCCCATGATCCTTCGCGGCCCGGCTCGATTGCCCGACCCTCAGCGCGTGCTCTTCATTCAGCTGCGCCGCATTGGCGACGTGCTGCTCGGCACACCGGCTCTGCGCGCGGTGGCGAGGCGTTTTCCCGATGCCAAAGTGGATTTTCTGGTGGAGCCGCCGGCCGATGAGGTGCTGCTCGGCCATCCTTTGGTGGATCGCGTGCTGGTGGCTGCGCGCGACAAATCGCTGCGCTCGTTTGCACGCGTGGCGCGCGAGCTGCGGCGCGTGCGCTACGACTGGGTGATAGATTTCTTCTCCAATCCGCGCAGCGCGCAGTTTGCCTTCGTCACGGGTGCGCCGGTACGCGTGGGCCTTGACCGCCGCGGCCGCCGCTGGGCCTACACCCATCACATTGTCGAAGAAGAACAGGATCGCGACGCCTATGCCGTGGACCTCAGGCTCGATGCTCTGGCACGCTTGGGTGTGCCGGCTCAGGGACGCGAACTCGAGATTTACGCCGATCGCGCTGATCTCGCCGAATGCGCTCGCGTAATTGAACTCCTGACAGATGTTCCGCCGGACAAGCCGTTAGTGGCCATCGCCACCGGCAGCGCCAATCCCGCCAAGCGCTACCCCGCCGATCTGACGGCCGAGGTGATCACGCGCCTGTCCGAGAGCGGCTGCGCGGTCGTGCTCACCGCCGGGCCCGGCGAGACGGATTTGGCCGAAGAGATTCTCAGGCGGTTGCCGCGGCGCGTTCCGCTTCTGAGCGACGCGCGAGTGCCCACGCTGGCCGCGCTCTATCGCCGTGCGCAACTCTATCTCGGTCCCGATTCCGGCCCCAAACACGTGGCCGTGGCCTGCGGGCTGTCGGCCGTCACCATTTTCGGTCCGGGGCGCCCCTTCAACTGGAATGATCCTTTGAATACGCGCAATGTGGTGCTGCTCGCGCCGTGCGATGTGCGGCCGCACTGCATCGAAGCGGAGTGCGCGCGCCGACAGTGCCTGCGCAAAATTCCTCCCGACGACGTGGTACAGGCGGCCCTTTCGCTCCTGAAATGAAAAACGCGGCTCTCTTCGAGTCGCGTTTCAGTTCCTTGTTCCGAAACAGCGGGAAATTTTGGAGTGTCATCCTGAAGGCCGCTCTTTTTGGCTTGCGGCCTGAAGGATCACTCAGAGTATCCGGACTTGACTTTCTGTGATCCTTCACCCCCTTCGAAGACTTGGGGGTTCAGGATGACAGTCAAAAGTCAACGACACACGGTTTGGGGATAGAGCGGAAAGGCGGGTCTTCTCAGAGCGCACGGCCATGCGGCGCTAACGCTTGCGGATTTTGTCCAAATCGCGCCGCGTCTTTTTGCCGGGGCGCGGCCCGCTCTCTTTTCGGGTTCCCATCCGCCACTCGCGCGCGGCGGTTTCCACCTGCCGGAATTTCTCCAGAGCCTCGGGCGCGGTCACTTCCTCGTACATGCGCTTCGCTTCTTGTTTGGAGAGGTTGATGTCGGCCGCTTCGAGCACGCGAAAGGCACGGTACAACCCCCTCATGCGGATTTTCACCGTGTCGCCTTCGCCGACGTGGTCTCCCGCGTCGGCGAACTTGTCATTGACCATGATCTTGCCTTCGCGGCAGGCGGAGGTGGCCTGCGTGCGCGACTTGAAAAGCCGGGCGCGGTGCAGCCAGATGTCAATGCGAATTTTCATCGCCGGACTTGCTTGCCGGTCCGTTCCGGCGCGGCGAAGCGCAGCAACAGCGAGTCGGCGAAGCGGATGCCGCGCGCCTGTGTCTCGGCGGGAATTTCCGGAATAACCATCAGCGTGGCCAGCGTGGCCACGACGGCCGTGGGGCTGATGGCTCGCGCGGGCGGCTGGTCGTCGGTGATGGCTTGGTAAAACTCCGGGTACTCATGGATGGCCGTGCTCACCCGCTCGATCTCGCCTTTGGCCGCGCCCAAAGCCTTGAGGTCTTTGCCCACTCGCAGCGCCCATGATGCCGCCGGCTCATCGCCCGAGAGCAGCAGCGTCGCCAGCCCGGTGAGCGCCCAGCCGCCGAGGCGGCCGTCGGCTCTTTGATCCTGATACACGCACAGCCAGTCGAACGCGCTCTCGCTCAGTCCATTGGCCCAGTGTTCGAGATGAACTTCATCCACCGCCCGCAGCCGCAGCGACTGACGGAAATAGTCGCCGCTCCACGAGGGAATGATCTCTTCCAATAGTCCGGCTCGCTCCAACCAAGTCAGAGAGCGGGCGCGCTCGGGAAACGAGAGCACGCCCCAGAAAGCCGCGCGCGTGAGGGCGGGATTGGAGATCAGCGGTCGCGGCAATTCGCGCAGCCACGCTTCATGTTCCGCTGTCGGTGCAGGCCCGCCCGCGGCCCACGCATGCGCCAGCTCCACAAAGAGCGTCGGATCCTCGCGGAAGTCCGACTCGGGCCGGTTAAGAATATTCATAGATACGGGTTCCACGGATGGGGATCAGCGTTAGATGTTGCCTTGCGCCGTGAAGTGCAAATTCCCGTCGAGCCGCGAAAAGGGCGGCAGATTTCGTCGCGCGGCCCGATGGCTAATATAGCAACTTTTCGCAGATTGGCAACTGCACTTGCAACTCTCCTAAATCCTTGCCAAATTGTGCCCTGAACAACAGGAAACGCTCAACTCATGAAGAAAACACTTCTCTGCGCCCTACTTCTCTTTGCGTGTTCCGTTTCGGTCGTCAAGGCCGCCGCTGTCGAGGACAGTCTCCGCCGTCACGTGCAGTTTCTGGCCGACGATGCCCGCGAAGGCCGAGGCATCGGCACGCGCGGACTTGATCAGGCCGCCGATTACATCGCGGCCGCTTTGCAGCGCATCGGACTCGAACCCGCCTTCGACAGCAGCTATTTTCAGCCCTTCGACATGGGCTGGGGCGTGACGCTTGGGCCGGGCAACGCCGTCAGCTTGCGCGATCTGCGGCTCGATACCGCCTCGGGCATCATGCCTCTCGGTTTTTCGAGTGCGGGCATGGTGCGCGGCCCGGTGGTGTTCGCCGGTTACGGCATCACCGCGCCCGAATACAACTATGACGATTTCGCCGCCACCGAAACGAGCGGGGCCATCGTGCTCTGCCTGACCGGCGAGCCGGGCGAGTTCGACACCAACAGCGTCTTCGAAGGCGTGAATTACACCACGCATGCCGCGTTGCGCGCCAAGGCCACCAACGCGCGGCTGCACGGCGCGGCCGCGCTGCTGATGGTGGAAGGCCCGATTTACGCGGGAAAAGGCGCTGAAACACTGCGGGCGCCGCGCTCCGATGAACCGTACTCCGATTGCGGCATTCCCGCTGTGCGCATCACCCGCGAGGCGGTGGGCAGGCTCTTCGCCGATTTCGATCTCGAAGCGCTGCAAAAGTTCATTGACGAGCACACCGCTCCGCGCAGCCTGACTTTGAAAAGCGACACGCTGGCCGTGAGCGTGGACCTCGCGCGCCGCACGGTGCAGGTGAAAAACGTGGGCGCGATCATCCCCGGCGATAGCGAGATCATTCTCATCGGCGCGCACTACGATCATCTCGGCTACGGCCAGAGCGGCAGTCTCGAAAAAGAGCCCGGCCTGATTCACAACGGGGCCGACGACAATGCCAGCGGCGTGGCCTCCATTCTTGAAGTCGCGCGGCTACTCAAGAAAAATCCGGTGCGCTCCACAGTCTTCATCGCCGCCTTCACCGCCGAGGAGACCGGCCTCAACGGCTCCAATCATCTGGTGAAGTTCTTCCCCCACGGTGTCTACCGCGTGCGCGCCATGATTAATCTTGACATGGTGGGCCGCGTGCGCAACAACAAGCTCACCGTGATGGGCTGCAACACCGCCGCCGAGTTCGAGCAGATCGTGCGGAAAGCCGACGAACCCGTCGGCCTGCAAATCACCTGCAAGGGCGGCGGCTATGGGCCCTCGGATCACATGGCCTTCTTCACCGCCGACCGCCCGGTGCTCTTCCTCTTTTCCGGCGCGCACGAGGATTATCACCGCGCTTCCGACGACGCCGACAAAATCAACTACGCAGATATGGCCCGGGTGGTGGAACTCGCATCCAATGTCGCTCGCGGTGTGGACGAAATTTCTCCGGCCCTCACCTTTGTGCGCGCGCTCGAGCCGCCGCCGCAGGCCAGCCGCTTCCGCTCATCGTTCGGTTCCATTCCTGATTTTTCGCAGGCCGATTCGGTGAAGGGCGTGCTCCTCGGCGGCGTGCGCGAAGGGGGAGCCGCTCAGCGGGCGGGATTGGATCGCGGCGATCTTCTGGTGCGTCTGGGCAAAGTGAGCATCGGCAACCTCTACGATCTGGTGTATGCGCTGCAAATCTACGCCCCCGGCGACACGGTCGAGGCGCGCTACATCCGCGCCGGAGAAGAGAGAACCGCGCAGACCGTTCTCCAGCAATCCACGCGATAGAGAGCAAGGCACATGAAGAGACTTTCCCTGAAGGTTACGGTGTGGCTCTGGATTCTGGCCACGGTGATTACTCTAATAGCGGTGGTGTATCAGCGCGCGACCGGGCCGAGCTATCCGGTGCGCGGCCGAGTGCACGTCGGTGATACGGCCGTGCGCTTCCGCCTGCTGCGCTCGGCCGACGCGACGGGTGACGCGCTGGTGCAACTGTCCGTTCGCGATGCGGCGGTGACGGGCGAGATGCGCTGGAAGAGATACAAGAGCCACGATGACTGGATGCTGCGGCCTCTCGAACGCGTGGGAGACAAGTTGGTGGCTACTATTCCGCGGCAGCCGCCCGCCGGAAAGGTGATGTATCAGATCAGTCTCGCGGGTGCCGACGGGCGCAAGGTCGCGCTCACGGCCGAGCCGGTCATCATCCGCTTCAAAGGCGAGGTGCCGTTCTACGTTCTGCACCCGCACATTCTGCTCATGTTCTTCTCCATGCTCATCGCAACGCGCTGCGGCTTGGAGGCTCTTTTCAACGGAGATCGCACCCGCCGGCTGGCCATCGAATGCGCGGCCATGCTCTTCGTCGGTGGCTTGATTCTCGGACCCGTCGTGCAGAAATTCGCCTTCGGCCAGTTTTGGACCGGCTGGCCTTTCGGTCACGATCTCACCGACAACAAAACCGCCGTGGCCATGCTCTTCTGGCTGATTGCACTGTGGCGGGATATCAAGGGAGGCAAGGGCCGCGGCTGGTACATGGCCGCCGCCGTCATGCAGCTCATCGTGTACTCCATCCCGCACAGCGTCCTCGGCTCCGAACTCGACTACACGCAGAAGGGCTGAGGGATGAGGGATGAATCCTGAGTCAGAGCGTAGCGCCCAGCTTGCTGGGCTTTTCTCTCGGTAGTGCCGCACGGCCGTGCGCTCTTTCTCTCGCGGCGGCACTCGTCTTCGCCTGCCCCGCTTCGTCCGCCGAGCCGGGTTCAGTCTTCGTAACCCGGCCGGAATCGGGATCGAGTTTCCCCCTGCTTGCGGGGGGACAAAGGGGGTTCTTCTCGCGAGCATGTCATTCTGGACACCGCCGTCTTCGGCGGGCGTCCAGAATCTCCCAGATAGCGTTTTACTATTCAACCTAGACAAACACAGGAGGCAATATGATAAGCAAAATGAGTCTTAAGTTTGGCTCTGATCCCGATTCCTCCGCGCTTGAATTTTCTCCAGGGCCGGTAACTATATTTGTGGGACCTAACAATTCGGGCAAGAGCCTTGTGCTACGGGAGTGTGAGAATTTGTGTGTTGGAAAAGGAGAAGGTGAGCGACTCATACTTGACAAATGTGAGTTTGATTGGCCGAAACCCGATGAAGCGCGGCGCCTGTTGGATTCCCGCAAAACGGAACCAGATCGCCATGAGAGACTACAGTCCGGGGAGATGATGGTCTGGGGAGCACAGCCCGGGGAAGAGAGATTTGCAAAGCAGCGTATCCATGTAGAAAAAGTCGTTAGACTCTTGACAGAGAATCGTCACGAGATATCGCTCTTTAGGAATTTCCTGAGTCTTTTTACAATTCGTCTCGATGGGAGGACACGCTTTGCTTTAACCTTAAGGCGTGAATCGGGCAACCTCAAAGGCGCTCCTCAAAACCATATCATGGCTCTGTTCATGAACGACGAAGCGAGGGAAAGGGTTTCCAATATCACATATGATGCCTTTGATAGGTACCTTGTCATTGATCCTACAGAAATGACACATTTTGGGTTTCGGTTATCGGCTCGAAAGCCATCCGAAGTACGCGAGGAACAAGCTCTTGATGCGCGCGCACGTGACTTTCACTCCGCTGCTCTCGATATTGCCCAAGCCAGTGACGGTGTAAAAGCGTTTGTAGGACTCCTCACTGCCGTAATGAGTGCCGAGTACCGGATAATGCTAATTGACGAGCCCGAAGCATTTTTGCATCCGACACTTGTTCGCAAGCTTGGACGACAACTATCCGAGTTGGTCAGCGAAAGGCAGGGCAACATCCTCGCTTCGACACATAGCGCAGACTTTCTTATGGGCTGCATTCAGTCGGGCAAGCGAGTCAATGTGGTTCGTCTGACCTACCAATCGCAGGTGGCGACAGCACGTATTCTGCCATCAGAGTCACTTCAACCAATGATGCGAGACCCTTTGCTGCGGTCAACTAACGTGCTCAGCGCACTTTTCCACAGCGGAGCGGTAGTCTGTGAAGGTGACACCGACCGCGCGTTCTATCAGGAAATCAACGAGCGACTTCTACATGCTGAGCCAAACGCCGGAGCAAGAGACACTGTATTTCTGAACGCTCAAAACAAGCAGACGTTGACACGGATCGCGAAACCATTACGACAGATGGGAATCCCAGCCGCCATGATCGTGGACTTGGACGGAATCGAGTCGGGACAAGGTTATGACTTCGAGCAATTCCTGAGAGACTGCTTCGTGCCTGATGCGAGGGTCGGCTCTCTGTCGAAACTTCGGCAGGACGTACGAAAGGCTTTCACGGAGAGATCTCTCAAGCCAAAAGTAACGGGCATTAATGCGCTTTCAAACGGGGAACAGGAGACTGCGCGCAGCCTACTCGCACAACTTGGCGAATTCGGCATATTTGTTGTGCCTTGCGGAGAACTTGAGAAATGGATGCCCCTGCTTGCGGTCTCTGGGCACGGACCGCAATGGTTGGTAGAAATCTTCACAAAGATGGGCGACGACCCGTTGTCGCCGAATTATCTGAGGCCCCAAGCGAACGATGTATGGCAATTCATTGAAGGCGTAGCTGCGTGGATCGCGAACCCTAAACGAACGGGCATGCCACCGGGAGCAGCGCAAAGTAACCTGTAGCCCTGAACACCGCGTGTTCTCCCGACGTACAAGAAGAGGCGGCCCGACAGGCCGCCTCTTCTTTGCAAGGGAGGAGAAGACAAGAGGGTCAGCGAATCAACACGACTTTGCGAATATACGATCGTCCGGACGATTCCAGACGCACGAGGTAGAGTCCGCTCGCCAGCGATTTGCCGCCCGCGTCGCGCGCATCCCACATCACCTGGTGCACGCCTGCCGGCAACTCGCGATCCACTAACTTGGCCACTTCCTGACCGAGCACGTTGAACACCTTAAGCGAGGTCTTGCCGGCGCCGCTGAGATTGAGCGTGAACACCGTGTTCGCATTGAACGGATTCGGATAGGGCGCGCTCAGGCTGAATTCGTCGGGGATGGTCTGCACGTCCACGCGACCGCCTTCACCCGCGGCCAGCACCTCGTTGCGCTGGTCGCGCAGCTCATAGACCAGCCGCAGCACGGGCGGCTCATCGCCGGGCAGCGCTATATCCACCACCGCCAACACGCCGCTGCCGCTCACACATGGGTTCTCGCGGTTCAAGCGGCCCATGCTGATGTCCACCGCCGGTCCCTGCACGGTTTGCAGGAACAATGTGCAGCCCGCGCCGAGGAAATCGCCCGCTCGCGCCGCTAACACCGTGCCGCCCGCGGTCACGACTTCGAGATAGAGGTGAGCCGAGGTCAGTTCGTTCACGTCGCGCGCCTGCAATTCCACCGTCCACAGGTTGCCGTCGTGCCGCACCGCCGCCACCATCGGCGTGGCCGCGTCCAGCCCCTCGTCGTGGCGCGGAGGGGGCGGAGCGAGGAGCGGCACGTTGCCGTTGTACCAGTTGTACATGGTGCTCAGGGCCAGCAGGTCGTAAGCATCCAGTCGCTTGTCGGGGTCGGCTACCAGCCGCGGCACGGCCGTTCCCGAATAAGGCCCGATGTCCGCAATGGGATCGAACACCAAGCCGTTGCCGTTCCAGCCCTGCGTGAACACGTTTACGTCGGCGAAGTTGATGCGCCCGTCGGGCTGCGGAATCATGACCGGCGGCCGGCCGGGATTGCCGCCGTTGGTGGCGATGTCCGCCAGATAACCGCCGCGCAGGTAGAAGAGCGGGCGGTTGTAGGTGGTGATGCGCGTGTTGCTCGCCTTGCGCAGCTCGGTCGAATCGGTGAGCTGAATCTGTCCCGATGACGGCGAAGCGAGCGCCGAGTCGGCGCGCACCAGCAGCGTGGCCACCACCCGCGAGCCGCTGCTCGATAAGCCGTCGTTGTCACCCACCATGGCCGCGTTCACTTCCAAGCGGCCGGCGGTATTGTCAAAGTCGTAGAGGAACACCTTGTTGGTGTAGCGCTCGCCGCTCCACAGGTTGCCCTCGTTGATGCTCAGAATGTCCATCATGTTGGCGGGGAAGGTCACGTAGGCCCGCAAGGCCACCAGCGAATCGGTGCGCGCCACTCGCAACTCGAGGGTGCGTACGGCTCCCGGCTGCAAGAGCAGGTAGCCGTCGCCGTCCAGCGCGTCCGTCAGGCTGAGCGTCAGCACGTTGGTGGTGGGGCCCCCGGTGCCGGAGGTGTCTTGCACGGCCGGGGTCACCCAGTCGCGCCGCATGAGCTTGGCCACCACGTCGCGATCCGCATCGGCCGCCAAAATCACCAAGCCGCTGTCTTCGGCCATGACCGACAGACCGCGCGGATCCATGAAGCCGTTCAGACTCATTCCCAATCCACCCACCGCCTCCACGAACGTCGGCGGAGCGTTCCCGCCGGTGCCCGCCGCCTCGTCGTCGCGATAGATGAGCAGACGCGAGTGGTCGTTGTCCGACGCCACCAGATAAACGCTGTTGTTCAGCTCCACGACCTCGACGTCTTCGGGACTGCTGATGAAATCCGTATCCGAAGCGGCCGTGTTCCAAGAGGTCACCGCGCTCGTCCAATTGGCGGGGTCCACCGCGGAGTTGGGACGATAGGCCCACTTCTGCAGGCGGTTGTTGCCCGCGTCGCAGGTGTACACGTCGTACTGGCCCAGCGAGCTGTTGTAGCGCACGGCTAAACCGCGCGGGAAGTTCATCTGACCGGGGCCGCTTCCCAATCGTCCGAATTCGGCCTCGTCCACCGATTCCAGATAGCGCACGCGAGTGAGCGTTCCCGCCGGGGGAACCAGTCCGTGCACGTTGTCGCCGAAGCGCAGCTCCTTGGTGTAGCGGTTGATCTCGCACACTCGCGCGGTCGGTCCGGCGATGAGCAGATTGTCCACCACCGTCCAGGCCGTCGAATCGGGGCTGGCCCACACGCGGAACGAGCCTTCGCCGCCCACGGTGGCCAGTTTGTAGGTCTGCGACGGCGAACCGTCCGACCGGCCCGGAACGTCCCAGCGCTCGTCTCCGGCGAAGCAGTTGTCAATGTCCTCATAGGCGCGAATCACCTTCACCCGGTGGCCGTCGCTGTCGGTCAGGAACAGCAAGTCGCTCTTCACCGCCGGCGTGCCGTCCAGTTCGAAGTAGTCGCCCACGTTGAACTCGCTGCCGTCCACGTCGTCGGTGTTGGAGACGGTGATGGCGCTGTTGGCGATAGTGAAACTCAGACCGGGAATGGCGCTCGCATCGTCGGCGTTGTGCGTCCACACCCGCCACTGGTTGAACTCGGAAAGCGTGGTCTGATCGGTGAGGGTCAGCGCGCCGTCAATCAGCTTGAAGAGAATGCGCGGCGAGCCTCCGCCCAAACCGGTGTAGGCTTTGGCGCAAACCAGCATGGGAGCGATCTGACCGGCAATGGTGGGCGTGATCAGCCGCGGTTCATAGGCCCAGATGGTCGCGGCCGCGCCCGCATTGTAGATGTGACGGCCGGTGGTGGTGGTGAGCGGAAACCACGTATCCGTAGCCGCCGTCCACGTCTTGTAGCGCAGACCTTCCCGGTCCACCGTCGTGCCGTAAGGGTAAACGATATGCAGGTTGTGCTGCGCGTCGGTGGAAACCGTAAAGCGCAGCGGCGCGCCATCGTCGCCGCTGGTGACCGCCGTGCCCGCTCCCGCCGTGAAGTCGCCGTCGGTGGAGCTCACGCGGTTATAAAAGAGCTGCGCCTGATCGGTGCCGTAAGTCTCGGTTCCCGTTCCGATCCAGAAAATCCAGATGCTGTCGCCGGTGAGGGCGATCTGCGGGAAGGGAAAGACCTCGCCGCGGCCGCTGCCGTCGTCGGCGAAACCGGCCGCCGCGGTCACCGGATCGGGGGTGCCTGAGGTAAACCCTCCGCCGTCATAGCTGCCCCAGACCGCGCCGTTGAAATGCAAATAGCTGATCGCGCACGGCGGAGTGGCGTTGCTCACATAGGCGCAGTACAAGCGGCCCACGGCATCCATGACCACGTGCGGAGCGCTGAAACCCGTGCCCGCACCGCTGGCGGCCAGCACCGTGCCGCCCCATGAGGTGGTGAAGACGCGGTGATAGACGTCATCATCGCCCGCCCACACCAGATGCACGGCATCGGTGACCGGGTCAATGAGCAAGTTGGTATAGCGGTTCTCGTTCACAAAGACCGGAGTGAGCGCGGTGGTCAGTTCGGTGGTGGTGGCCCAGCTCACGCCGTCCAAGGAATAGGTGTGATAGAGGTGGCGCTCGCCTCCGCCGTTCACCGCTTCGTACACCACGTGAACCTCGCCCGTCCGGCGCACGGCAACGCGCGGCCGGTCATGGGCAGCGGTCAGCGTCGCCGGCGAAATCGTCAGCGCCGCCGACCACGTGCGGCCGTAGTCGTCACTGTAGCTGTAGGCCGTCCCTTCTGCCGCGTTGTCCCGGCAGAACACCAGATGCAGCCGTCCGGTCACCGGATCGAAAGCGACGTCCGATTCTTGGTTGTCCGGCGTGGACGACTGGTTCATGGTGCTCGAGGTGTCGAAGCTGTAGGTGATCCGGTAGTCATGGCCGAGGAAGGTGCTCTGATTGATCACGCTCTCGGTCAGCCGGGCGTTGTTGCAACCCGAAGGCACTGCCTCGGCTATTGAACCCGCCACGTCGATGCCCCGGTCCACGATTTCCACGTCGTAGGGCCGGTTGAGCAGACCCGGATAGGTGTCCACGTGATTGAACACGCCGCCCGCGCCCGTGGCGGTCAGATCATACGAAGCCAGACTTCCCGCGCCGCCGGGCAGCGCGTTCACCAGATAGAGGTCCACCGCCGTGCCCGGGCGCACCGATCCGTTGACGGCAATGGCGCTCAGGTCGCTCATGCCCGGGTCGGTGGCGCAGCTTCCTTCGTGGAGCTGCAAGGGAATGTCGGTGGGAGTGGTCTGATAGAGCACATAGTCAATTTCGCCCATGCCGGGCGTTCCGGGCGGGGTGGAGTAGGCATATTCCACGCGCACCGAATCGAACGGGCCGAGGTTCCAGCCGGCGGCCAAGGTGGCCACTCCGCCGGTATTCGGCACGCCGTCATAGACGATGCTGTACACCGAGTCGGCCAGCGTATAGCCCGTCAGCGAGCTCACCCGCGTGAACGGGCGGCTGTTGATGAGAATCTGCTCGCTGCCCGGCAGGACTTGACCATAACTGAACTTCATCGCCCGCACGCCGAAGTTGCCCTGCACCGGCGTGGCGCTGTAGGCCAGCGCCTCGACTTTCCAGTTGGCGCTCACGTTGAACACCTGCACCCGCCGGTGATCGTGATCCACCACGAAGGCCATCGGCGAGACCACCGAGCCGTACATGACCACGGCCGTGGGCGAGGAAAAGGGCGATCCGTAAAGCGGCAGCGGGTTGTTCACCAGATAGTTCAGGTAGGCGCTGCTGTCCGCGTTGAGGGCGTGCCGCACGTGATAGTACGGCCCGTTCCACTCGATGAACGAGCGGTAAGCGGGCGCCGCTCCGGCCAGGCCGCCGACCAGCAGCAGCAAAGCCAGAACCGGCACCAGAGTGTTGCGAAGTCTCATGGTTCCTCTCCGATCATGAGGGACATTTGTGCCCCTCGGTCTATGTGAATTTGTTGCGGTCTTCTTCATGGGCATTAGGGCTGTACCTCGATCTCTCCCGCCCGCAGGCTGCACGCGCGCATATTGGCGAACATATCCAGGCCGAAGGTGCTGTCCGCGTCGAACTGGGCCTGAACCGCGCCCGCGTCCACTCCGCGCAGAGCTGCGAAAGCGACGATGCCGCCGCCGTCGGCCTGCGTTCCCACGCGCTCGTTGCCGTTGTATTCCACGCTCCAGGTCAGGTCGGCCAGAAACCGGCCCTCGCTGTTGCGAATCGTGCTGAAGAAAATGAACCCGCCGAGATCGCTGTAGAACGGCCCGGCTTCCACCGACACCACTTCCACCGTACCCGGCGTGAAGTGAACCGCCAGCCGCAGCGCCGCCAAATCCTGCGCGTCCGCCAGATAAATGGGCACGCGCACCGTGTCGCCCAGAGCGATCACCGTGTCCGGGAACCACAACGCCATCTGCGTGGCGGTGACGAACAGCGTGTCGCGCCCGTAACCGCGCAGGTTAGTGCTGTCCACCGCTTCCGGCCGCAGCTGATAGTTGGTGGACGGATGAAGATTGTTCAACACAAATCCGTGCTGGAAAGCCAGACTGTCCCGCACCAGAGAATCGCTGGCGCTGCTCTCTCCATAATAGAGAATGGAGGTGGCGGGCTCATCCGTGCGCCATGTCACCTGCGCCGAGGTCTCCGTGATGTTGCTGATGCTGATTCCGCTGATGATCGGTTCGGGCGTGCTCTTCTCGGGAGTGGTGAAATCGCCCGAGCACTGGGCCTCGCGGTCGAGGCTGTCGAATACCGTCAGACGGTAGACATAGTGCACCGAAAACTCCAGCCCGGCCAGCACCACGTCCTGACTGTCGCGCCGCACCGGGATGGTGACGAGATTCGTGTAGCCGCTGCGTCCATAGCGGATTTCGCCGCGGGTGGGCTGGTCCGCCGACCACTGCACATGCATTTCACCCTGCTGCTCGATGGCGCGGCAGTAGAGAAGCGAAAGCTCCTCCGGCGGCACCGGCCCCGAAGGCCCGTTCGATCCGCCGCTGCCGCAGCTCGACCACAGGGCGGCCGCCGAGAGTAAGGTGAGAATAAGAAGCGTACGATTCATCGGCATCGTTTTACGGGCTGAGGGTGAACATGATTTCCGTCGAGTCGCGCCGGCCCTGCGCGTAGGCGATGAGCCAGCCCGATCCGGCAGTCGTATCCGAGGTCAGGGTATCGAGCGCCACGCCGTTGCGCGTGTAAACCACGCCGCGCCCCAGCGTGCCGATGGTATTCAGCAGAATGACTTCCGTGGAATCGCTCACCGGCTCCGCGCCTCGCAGCAGTTCCACGAAGACGACCAGATGGCTGCTGCCGTTGGCGGGAATGGCCGACGGCTGCGCTTCCACCGAAAGACTCAGTTCCGGCCCCGGCCCCGTCGTGTTATTGTCATCCGCAGGCGATGTGCAGCCGGACACCACGAGCATCACTGCGGCAAAGACAACAATCGCGGCGGTGAGTCCTCCGTTCCATTCTCCCTCCTTCGCAGAAGGGGGGACAAAAGGGGGGTTCTTCTCTTCTCTCCCCCTGCTTGCGGGGGGACAAAAGGGGGGTTCTTCTTTTCCCTCCCTCTGCTTCAGCGGGGGGATGAAAGGGGGGTTCTGATTATGGCGCATAACTGAGTTCGCGGGCGATTACTCGTCCGGCCTCGCGGTAAACTTCAAAGGTCAGCTCGCGGCTGGCGCTCATGCTCAGCACTTCCTTGTCGGCGGCAGCCACGGCGGTCAGCCGGGCTTCACCCCGGTGTGTGGTGCGCGCTTCCACCGTGTCCTGAAAGTGAGTCTCTCCGCTGCGCAGATTGATGAGCCGCACCCGCAGGCGGCACTGCGCCGTCCAGGCGGGCTGTTCCCAGAGCAGCGGAATTTTCAGCCCGCGCCCGCGCGAGACATCTTCGCGCTCCACGCGCGAGATGAGCACCCAGTCGGCCTCGGGATGAGCGCTGGCCAGCGCGCGCACCGAGCGCTGCGTGCTTTCCTCGGACTCATCGTTGAAGGGCACTCCCGGCACGTCCAAAGTCGGCAACGCGGAAACTTGATCGAAAGTCTCCACCAAACTTCCTTGAATGCACTGCCAGAGTTCGTTTCCGTCGGCCAGATCACGCGCCGACGTCGGCGGCGGAACCAAGACCGTGCCGCCCAGCCGCGGCAGGGGAGAAGCCGGTGCCGTGACGTTGTCTTTTCCGGTCGTCATGCGAGCCACCGGTGTGCAAAGCCGCAGGCCGAGAGATGCGCCGTAGAGCGGGTCATCGCTGAGGTCGGCCCACACACCCGGCGCCAACGAGAAGCCGCGCACCACTTTCAGCACCAGTGCGGCGGCAAAGGTCTCAGTGGTCGGAAAATCGCCGGTTCGGGTGAGCGACTGGCCGTAGCCGAATTCCGCCGTCACCCGTGGGCCGAAAGGCGCGACAGCCGCGCCCAGTCCCCAGCGGAAGGCTTGCTGAACTTTGTCCGATGTGCTGAAGTAGCCGGCAAACGCGCTGACTTCCGCCGCCGGCGCCAGAGACCATGCCGCTCCGGTGTAGAGTTCACCGGCCGTCTGCTCAAGGCTGAAGGCGGGCAAAGTGCGCGTGGTGTTGCCCGCTTCGTCGTAGTAGCTCTCTTGCGTGCGGTAGCCGGTGGGAATCGCGAAGAAACCGTTCACACCTGTGGAAAGACCGGGCACAAGTTTCGGCCAATACGAGAGGCCCACTCGCATATCCTCGATTCCGCGTTGGTAGGCTCCGTGGCCGGAAAGATCTCTGAAGGAACTGGCCGCTGAAATCCCCAGACCTCTACCCAATGCCATGCAAATGCTGAACTTTGAGCGGTTGTCGGTCCAGACCTCATTGCTCAGCATGGCACTTGACACCCGCAGCGAGAGCGTGCCGGCGGGCGGGCAAGGCAGGCCCGCGTCGGGGTCGGAAATGGCCCCGGACGGCCACGTTTGCGCCCCTGCCAGACCGGCAAGCGCAAGAATAATTAATGTGTTAAACAGGACTCTCATGCGGATAGAGCCTACTTTTCCGATCTTCAACCTCGCAAGCCACATGCCATATAGA
Organism: bacterium; assembly: GCA_026394155.1. Classification (GTDB taxonomy): domain Bacteria; phylum Electryoneota; class RPQS01; order RPQS01; family RPQS01; genus RPQS01. The sequence goes on from JAPKYT010000089.1 coordinate 22,662, forward strand.
ATTATCAGGATGTTAGGCCAGCAACTTGAAGGAAATTGACAGCACTGAGGCAACTTTTGCCGCAGCATTCTCTCCCCCCGGCCACAAACAAAACCCCCGCGCATTCCGCGCGGGGTTATCTGTTTTCGGGTCTCCCTCCACTTCAGTGGGGGGAATAAGGGGGGTGGTATCGTAAAAGGCTGAAAAACTGAAATCCTGAAAATCTGAAATTTCAGCCTTTCAGCATTTCAGTCTTTCAGCTTTTTCTATTTGATGAGCACCATCTTCCTCGTCTGCGCCATCCCGCCCGCTTCGAGCCGGCACAAATACACTCCCGACGGCAAACCGGAAGCATCAAACGTGAGCCGGTGCCGCCCCGCGTTCTGGATTTCATTCATCATCACCGCCACTTCCCGCCCCAAGACATCATAGAGCCTCAGCGACACGCGTTCTGTGGAAGGCAGCGTGAACTCGATCTGCGTCGTGCTGTTGAAGGGATTCGGGGAAACGGAAAAGCTGAGGGATGAGGGATGAGGGATGAAATTCCCCGCCGCGCTCCAGCCCTCGGTGACGAAGCTCAGCCAGCCGCTGTCGGGATAGGTACTGATATTCTCCCAGAAGTCCTCCGCCTCTCCCCGATAGCGAAATTGACCGGCAGAAGGGACAATAAAGCTCCCTTCGAACACGTGGTTTCCCATATAGGCAAGAGCAACTACAGAGCGCTGCTCCGCGCTGTCCAGTACCACAAGCCGCACTTCCGAAAGCGTGTCATTGTCGAAAACAGCACCATCAAAACGCAACGTGTCCCCGACGCGAATGGTATCCGGCCCCACCAAAGTCACGGCCACCACCGGAGGTACCGTGTCCGGCGTGATCGTGCCGCTGACCATGCGGTAATCAAGGGGACCTTGCACCTGACAGTACTGGGTCCAGTACAGATCCACCACATTGCCCCGAATTTGTCCGCTGAACACGTTGGAACTAAGAGAGCTGAACAGGCTGTCTGCGGCCATCTGGATCGGATACCAGTTCTTGCCGCGGTTGGCGCTGAAGCGAATCGCAAGGTAGTCACCCCATTGCGGTTGCACATGCGACCAACCTACGAGCCACAACTTTCCCGCACCGATGTTGAGAGGGACATCCGTCGTGAATATTGGTACTGTGCGTGCGGGAGCCATTTGGACGCAGGACTCCCAGCTTTGGCCGCCATCAGTGGTCCGGAAAAAGAATGGAGTCATCGGCGCAAAGGCGTCCCAATCGCCAAAGATGCCCAGCACTCCCGACGCCTCAGACGCGGTGTCAGCAATGATGGCGGCTCGATGCTGACACGCATAATCATCATAGTATTCGCAAGGTAGAACTTGAAACGGTGTCCAGTTCTGACCCGTGCTGTCTCCCCGCGCCACGTACAGCCAGTAAGGTCGCGTGAGCGACTCGACCGGCATTTCCAGAATCAAGCGGTGGCCTGCGGTAAAGGCGATGGTCTGATCGAAGGAGTACATGTAGAAGTCGGCGGTATCAATCACCACCGGATCCGACCAGCTTTGCCCCCTGTCGGTGCTGTGAATGACAATGGCGCTCGGGTTGCCGTTCACGGGACCGGCATACTTGGCCAGCACTTCGTTGCCACTCGCGAAACCGCGAAATATGGACGCGTTCTCCCGATATTGCTGCGGCGGACCCCAATTGCGCCCGCCGTCATCGCTCGTCACCAACCATATGGCTGATGGAGAAGGGTCGTGGCGGTTGACAAAGCAGTAAAGACGGCCCGCAGAAGCCGCAAACTGTGCGGAGACTGCTTCATTTCCTTGCGTGATACCGTGCCACGGCGTGAACGTCTGGCCGTTGTCGAAGCTTGAGCTGACCAGAATCGTGTCGCTGACCGGACTGGCCGCATTCAGGGCCGTGTACAGCAGCGTGTCCCCCATCGGGATCACCCGCAACGTCGTGATCTGCGGCAGCCCCGGCCAGCCCGCCAAATGCGCCCACCTCGCCTCCCCCCACGTCACCGGCGCCTGCGGCTGAGCATGGACAGCCACACTAAGCGACACAATCACCAGCATCACAAGAAACGCTTTCATGAGCACCCCCTTCCCAAAAGACAAGACGTTGCCGCCTGCATGACGACAAGGTCCGAAGGGCTTTCTTGCGGATGATGCGAACATCTTCCCGGTCTCTGCAGCTACCCTCGTTCTCTGTCCAGCGTTCTCACCAGCAAGATGGCCTGCCGCAAATACTCGTGCAGGAGCTGCTCAAGTTCGGCCGCGTTCGCCTTTGTCTGCCTTTTGGCGATGCTGCGCAGCCGCCACCAGACTTCGGGCTTCAGCCACGGTTCGCGCTTGACAAGCTCGCTCATCACCGCTTCCAAAGTTGCGGTTTCCGCCGTGCGCTTCAGATAGAGCAGCGTCATCCTCAGCAGGGCCAGATAACCCGGCACGGTTTCGGCAAAGATGAGCGGATAGACTTTCGAGTTTCCTCCTGACGCTAACCAGCGGCGGGTAAGGGCGATGCGTTTCTGCCGCGCTTCGCGCTCCAACTCGCGGCGCACCACGCTCCAGTCGGGCGCGAAATCCTTGAACGGATCTTCGCCCCACAGCACGCGGCGCGCGGCCGCCATTTCCGCAAACTCCACCGCAAATGAATCGAGGCTGCGCGGCACCTGATCCGCGCGGAAAATCACCGGCGCAGCGACCCCCTTCTTCATCCACGCGGGAACGAGTTTGAAAAGTCCTGCAAGCGCGCTCGGCCCGTGATCGCGCACCACGATGAACAGATTGACGTCGCTGCCCGCCGTGGCGTCGCCCCGCGCATGTGAACCGTAGAGCACCAGCGACACCAGATTCTCGCCCAGTGCGGCTCGCGTTTGAGAGGTGATTGTGTCAAGGTCTATCTTCATTGTTCATCCCTTATCCTGACGATAGTGGGAGACCGCTGCCAAGCTCTTGGATTAGTTTAAGCTGGGCGCTGCAAGGGCGGAAATTTTTTTGACCAAACGAACTGCCTTACTTCAGAAGGCGCAGACGTTTGAACGGGTTCTTGCGGAGCAGAAAGGCGCGTTGAACAGCCTTTTTTTGTATAGGTGATTATCATATCCATCGAGGAGAATTAGGGAGTTTTTCGGGGCAGGACTGACACGCGCGGACTGCTGATTCGTTCCCCGAGGATTATTGGGGAGTTAGCGGGGCCGCCGTAGCCGCGCACGGCCGTGCGATCCGATTCCGGCAGGGTCGGCGACCCCTGCTCGGCGGAAGAACTCCCCCCTTTGATCCCCCCACGAAGTGGGGGGAGAATCGAGTAGCGATCACCCGGCTCGGCGGAAGAACTCCCCCTTTGATCCCCCCACGAAGTGGGGGGGGGAGAATCGAGTACCGATCACCCGGCTCGGCGGAAGAACTCCCCCCTTTGATCCCCCCACGACGTGGGGGGAGAATCGAGTACCGATCACCCTGCTCGGCGGAAGAAGCGGGGCAGGCGAAGACGCCTGCCGCCGCGTGCTCCCGAGAGATTCTGGACGCCCGCGCGCAAGACCCAAGAGCGCACGGTGTCCAGAATGACAAATGGGCGATTTCGGGCTTCATCCTTCATCCTATCTTCAGTATCCTCCGATGCTGCCGCCGCCGCCCGACATGCCGCCGCCGAAGCCTCCGAAGCCGCCGCCGCCTCCCCCGAAACCCCCGCCGAAGCCGCCTCCGATCCACGGCCCGCCGCCGCCCCAGATTCCGCCGCCACGGTTGCGGCGCTTGGACATAGCCCCCCCGATCAGCGCAAGGACCAGGAAGGCGACAAACGGAATGAAGTTTGAATTGCGCCCTCTATTTGCACCCCTCGACACTTCCGGCACGTTCACGCCAGCCAGCGATTTCAGAGTCACGTTTTCGTTCTTGGCGATGAGCCCGGCCAGCGCCGCCACTCCCGCCAGATAGGCCTCTCCGTATTTGCCCTCCGCGAGCAGCGGGGTCATCACGTCGCGCCTCACGCGTCCGGCTACGGCATCGGGAAGGATCGGTTCGAGGCCGTAGCCGATTTCGATGCGGATCTGGCGCTCGGCAATCGCGTTCACCATCAGAATGCCGTTGTTGACCCCCTTCTGGCCCGGCATCCACTGTTCGAAGAGCCGGTTGGTGAACCCGTCAATCTCGTCGCCTCCCATATCGGGAAAGCTGGCCACGCCGATCTGCGCACCCGTCTTCTCGTCCAACTCTCGACAGATGCTGGTGATCTTCTGCGCCAGTCCCTGATCTACCACATGGGCGAAGTCACTTACGTAGCCGGGCGGGTCCGGGAAGCGAGTCTCTCTGGCAAGAGTGGCTGCCCCGGTGGCCAAGACGGTCGCCACAAGCAGCGGAACGAGACAGGTAAGTCTTTTGAGGAGCAAAATTTGCATTGCAAGTCAATATACGAATGCGTCTGCGCAATGTCAACGCAGCGGGCTGGGGCGCCTGTTTGAAAGACTCACGGCGAAGTGGCGCAGCGGAGTTGCTTTTCGGGCCAACAGGTAGTAAATTTAAGGTTTGGTTGACCTAACCGGGCGGGCACAGGCGTTTATGATTCGCGGCATTCTCTTCGATCTCGACAATACCCTGCTCGACTTCATGCACATGAAGCGGGTCGCGATTGATGCGGCGGTGTCGGCCATGGTGGATACCGGCATGCCGGTGCCGCACGAGGAGGCTTTCCGGGAGATCTATCAACTCTACGAGCAGGTGGGCATCGAGCATCAGGAGATCTTTCAGCTCTTTCTGAAACAGCGCTTCGGCGAAGTTCAGTACAAATGGCTGGCCGCGGCCATCATCGCCTACCGGCGCGCGCGCGACGGCGTGATGGTCACCTATCCTCACGTGCGCGCCACGCTGGTGGAACTTTTGCGGCGCGGACTCAAGTTGGCGGTTATCAGCGATGCGCCGCGATTGAACGCGTGGCTCAGGCTCTGCCAACTCGATTTGCATCACAGCTTCGATCCGGTGGTGACTTTCGAAGACACCGGCCACCGCAAGCCTTCGCCCATGCCCTTTGAGCGCGCGCTCGAAAGGATGGCCCTGAAGCCCAGCGAAGTCATCATGGTGGGCGATTGGCCGGAGCGCGACATGGTGGGAGCAAAGCAGCTCGGCATCCGAACAGTCTTCGCCCGCTACGGCGATGTCAAAGGAGTCACCAAGAGCGGCGCGGATTTCGAAATTGACGACATCGGCCAATTGGTGCAAGTGCTTGACCGCATCGAGTTCGGTCAGCCTTTGGCCGATCAATTTGAACCCATCGTGTAGCGCACCTGCGGCGCGCGGCGCCGCGTTTCGAAACCGCATCCGATCCATCCACCAACCTGTGGTTCATGATGTTTTGCCCGCACGCAACCTTAGCACAGCTTCCCCGGACTCGCCGGGATTCGGCGCCGCTGCGGCTGGTGACCGTACTCGTGCTCGCCTTCATGCTCTCCGTGACCGCTGCCCGGGCCGACAGCACCTTCGTGGATGCCGGCCGGGTCAGCGGCCACTGGGCGCTCGACGGCAGCCCGTACGTTCTTCGCGGCGTCATCGAAATCCCCGCCCGGGACACTCTGCGGATCAGCCCCGGAGTTCGGATTCTCTTTGCCGGTCCGGCCCGCGTGGAGGTGTCGGGCGCACTGATCGCCATCGGCACGGACCGGGACAGTATCGTCTTTACCACCGACACTATCGTCAATCCCGATGGCTGGTCGGGACTGCGCATTTTCGGCCCGGGGTCCTATGCCCGGCTGGAGTGCTGCGTGCTGGAGCATGCCCGCTCATTGGGCGTGAATGACTACGGGTTGGGCGGCGCGGTTTTCTGCGACGGCGCGCTGCTGGTGATGTCCAAGAGCACGATTCGCTGCTGCCGCGCCCTCTCCGGGTCGGGCATCTTCGCGCGCAACGGCAGCGTGCTCACCGTGTCGGAATCCGTGATTCGAGACAATGGCAACTTCAGCGGCTGCGGCGGGGCGGTTTGTCTGCGCAGCGGCAGCACGCTCACCATGACCGACAGCGACGTCGCCTTCAACGTTTCCCTCTACGGCGGCGGACTGTGCGTGGACGGCTGCACCGCGATCATCGAGAACAGCGCCATTCGGAAGAACACGGCCTCGGTGTGGGGCGGGGGACTCTTTTGCTCGGCCGCCACCGTCACTTTGCGCAATTGCCTCATCTCCGGAAACGCGTCCGTGGGCGGCGGCGGTCTGGACGGCCGCTGGGAAGTCTGGCTCACCATGGACCGTTGCGTGGTCGAGGGCAACACCGGCGTGCGTCCGGGATCCGAAGGGCCGGGCGGCGGCCTGCTCTTGCAGGGCGGCGAGCAGTGGATCAGCAATTGCACGTTCGCCGGCAACTACGCCTCGCAGGGCGGCGCGGTCTACGGCGGCAACAGCATGCATCTTGTGAACTCCATCGTGGCCGATCATCCGCTGGGCCGCGGCCTCTATTTCACCTCCGGCGGGGCCGACGTCCGCTATTGCTGCTTCGCAAGGAATGCGGGCGGAGATTTCGGCGGGCTGAACCTTCCCTATATGCTGGGTCAGGTGATGCGTGTCAATGCCGGCGGCGATTCCTGCGACAGTTACTTCAACGTCTATCTCGATCCGGCCTTTGAGGATTCCGCCGAGGCGCCTTACTCCCTGACGGCCGCTTCGCCCTGCATTGATGCCGGCAATCCGCTCTCGCCGCGCGATCCCGACAGCACCATAGCCGACATCGGCGCTTACCCCTTCGATCAGGCCAGCGGCGGCGAAGAAGCTCCGCCCGCCTTGCCTCATCAGCTCGTGCTTTATCCGGCCTATCCGAATCCTTTCAATCCCCGGACGGCGCTCACCTTCGATCTTTCGCAGGCGGGCCGGGTTTTGCTGAGAGTTTTCGATCTTCTTGGCCGTGAAGTGGCGGTGCTGGCCGATGGTCATTTGACCGCGGGCCGCCACGTCATCGAGTGGAATGCGGCGGCACAGAGCACAGGCACCTACCTTGCGGTTCTCGAAAGCGGGCCGTCGCGCTGTGTTCAAAAGCTGCTCCTGCTGAAGTAGTCGGGAGGGTCTGGATGTGTCATCCTGAAGGCCGCTCTTCGTGTCTTGCGGCCTGAAGGATCACTCAGAGTATCGGGATTTGACTTTCTGTGATCCTTCACCCCCTTCGAAGACTTGGGGGTTCAGGATGACAACCCAAAGTCCACCGCTCTTAGTTCGGAATAGCCTCAAAAGCCGGTTCTCCTTCGCACTCTAACCGGAATCGTCTCATCACCACTCATCCCCCTAAGCCGATTTTGCCCTCTTGCGGCGTGGATTTGATCGAGGTGGATCGCATCCGCAAGAAGCTGGAGGATGCGGCCTTCCTCGAGCGCATTTTCACCAAGCGCGAGCGCGACGAGTGTCTCCGGCGTGCCAAGCCCGAAGAGTGTCTGGCGGCGCGCTGGGCGGCCAAGGAAGCCGTGGCCAAGGCGCTCGGCGTGGGCATCGGAAAGTATCTGACCTTTCAGAATGTGGAAGTGATTTCCGGCAAGGGCAAGGCTCCGCGCATCCATCTGACCGGCCCTTACGCCAAGTATCCCATGCGCATCGCCCTCAGCTTCACCCACACCCACATCACCGCCGCCGCCGTGGTGATGATCTACCCGGATGTCTGATGCCCCCGCGAGGAGAGTCCTTGCCCCTCGCGCAAGATTGAGGGAAATTCAGGGGACTACCTCGGCGAAACAACACTCTCACAAGGAGTAATTGTGAGCAGTCAGCTTCCTCGAAAACAAGAAAAAATGCTCGCACTAAAAAGTGGCGGACGCTGCGCTTTTGAAGGCTGCAACAGATATCTTGTCGAACCAGGAACAGATTCGGACGATGCTTCGATAATTGGCCAGGCCGCGCACATTTGCGGTGAAAAACCCGGAGCCCCAAGATACGATCAAAACATGACTGACAAGGAACGAAACCATGAAAGCAATTTAATCTACATGTGTTGCAACCATCACAAAATCATTGATGATCAGTGGAATACTTATACAGTCGAGTACTTGCGGGAACTAAAGAGAAAGCACGAAGAGAGAGTTTACAGCGATCTTCAGACAGACATGATTGATGTATCTCAGACTGAGCTTGAAGCAGTGTGTGACGCTATGATCGGAGGATCATTGACACCTGACGATGATTTTGCGCTAATCAGTCCCGAACAAAAAATGAGCAGGAACGAGTTGAGTGAGAATATCAGGGAGTATGTTGAACTTGGCACGGCCAAGGCTCCAGAAGTAAGCAAGTACATCAGGGAAGAAGATAAGCTCAATGCTGGCTATTTAGACAGACTTACATCTGCTTTCAAGGCGGAATACAAGCGGCTTGTTAAGGAGGGTCTTGTCGGTGATGAGCTTTTCATTGGAATGATGCACTTCGCTCAAGGCAATGACCGTGACAATCTGCGTGAAGCGGCTGGCTTGGCAGTCCTGATCTACTTCTTTGAGATCTACGACATTTTCGAAAAATGATTTTGCCAAACAAACATCTTTCGGTCAATGAGACCGTGTTAGGCGCAGCTTCCGAATTACTCCCCTTGATGTCTCGGTCCACAACGATGTCTTCTCTGTGGGAACGCGCCCAAACGCTAGATGCCGTAAACAACCTGGAACGCTTCGTGTTGGCCCTCGATTTCTTGTATGTGTTAGGTGCAATAGAGTGGGATGAAGGGCTTCTTAGGAGGTCCGACTTGTGATACACAGCCTTAGTGCAAACAAACCAAGTTTTCGAACCTTGAGTTTCACTAGAGGGCTCAATGTCATTACTGCAGACAAGACCGAGAAATCGAGTGACAGAGACAGCCGCAACGGCTTGGGCAAGTCGCTCCTTATTGATATCATACATTTCTGTCTTGGCGGCAGCATCCGAAGCTCTTCGCCTCTCAGTAACCCTATTCTTCGCGACTGGGCATTCACCCTAGACTTGTCTCTTGCGGGCAGAAGAATCACAATAACCAGGAATGTGGAAAATCACCGATCCGTGATTCTCCGCGGCGCCGCTTCAGACCTTCAACAACTGACGGGAGCCGTCAGTTCGGGAGATCGAACCGAGATCAGAACATCAGAATTGAAGGAGATTCTGGGTGAATTCATGTTCGACTTGCCTAGAGCAGGATATGACCATGCACACAAGCCGACGTTTAGATCACTCATTTCCTTCTTCTCACGCAGGGAAGCACAAGCCTATCTGAATCCTTTCAGGACGGTTTCGCAACAGACGGAAATCGACTGCCAAGTCAACAATGCATATTTGTTAGATCTCGCGTGGGAATATGATGCAAGACTTCGCGCGCTCTTGGACAAGGAAAAGAGCTTCCGAAAGCTACTGGACGCACAAAACATCTCCGTCTTTGGCGAAGCCTTCGGTCGTCAGGGCGAATTGGAGGCCCACAGAATTCGCCTCGAAGAGGAGACAAGAAGCGAGTTCCGAGCTCTCAAAGAATTCAGGGTCCACCCAACCTACAAGAATATCGAGGAGAACTCAAACACAGTTACGGCACGCATTCATGAGCTGAACAACCTAAATATCGTGGATGGTCGACGACTTAGGTTCTATGAGAATTCGACTGCAACCGAACAACTCCCCGACGGTTCGAAGGTGCTGGCGTTGTTTGCTGAGATTGAAAGGACAATGCCAGACTTCATTGCGCGGCGTCTTGAAGACTTGAAGGCGTTTCACAGGCAACTGATTTCAAACAGAAAGGCTTTTCTTGCAAATGAGATAGAACGCCTTCGCGACCGTATAGAAAGGAGGACAGCAGAGATTCAAGGACTAGACGCTGAACGCGCTCTTGCCTTGGAGATTCTGAGCACTCACGGTGCCCTGGAAGAATACACCACTCTGCAGGAGCGACATTCTGCCAAGGTCAGCCAGCTGCACGAGATTGAGGAGAAAATCAAGACAATTCGAAATGTTCAAGAGTGGCAGAGCCGCATTCGCATAGATAAGGAGCATTTAATAAGAGCAGCGCGGCAGGACCTCGAAGAGAGACACCATCAGAGAGAAGCGGCCATTAGCCTTTTTAATTCGAACAGCCAGAGGCTTTATGATGCGCCGGGAAACCTCGTTGTTGACTACAGTGATACCGGGATCCGCTATGATGTTGTTATTGACCGTTCCGGTAGCCAAGGAATTCAGAACATGAAGATATTCTGTTACGATCTTATGTTGGCCCAACTTTGGTCATCTCGCACAAGGAGCCCGGGTTTTCTGATTCATGACAGCTTCATTTTTGATGGCGTCGATGGACGACAAGTAGCGCGGGCGCTTGAACTTGCTGAAGAAGAGAGTTCCAAGAAAGGATTCCAGTATATTTGCACCATGAATACGGACCGCATACCGAGAGACGAATTTCGTGCTGCCTTCGATCTTGATCGCTACGTAATAATGACACTTCGAGATGTGAGGGAGACCGAGACGCTTCTCGGTATTCGATTCTGAACACGTCCTCATGGCGCAGAACAGCCCCGCAGAAGGCAATGAACAAGCGGGCTGGTTGAGAGAAAGACAGAAGAATATGATTCCTTTACTGACTTCTTCCCAGATGCGCGCGCTGGATAAGCACGCCATTGACGAGATCGGCATTCCCGGCATGGTGCTGATGGAGAATGCCGCCCGCAGCGTCATTGAAGAGATTGAAGACCGCTGCGAGGACGTGGAGTTGCTCACCGTGGCCGTGCTATGCGGACCGGGCAACAACGGCGGGGACGGTTTCGCTATTGCCCGCCATCTGCATCTGCGCGGGGCGGACGTGGACGTCTTTCTCGTCTGCGATCCCAAGGAACTCAAGGGCGATGCGCTGACGAATTACAAGCTGCTTGAGCCCATCGGTCTTGATCCAATTCCGTGGAATGAGGGCGAGGAAGCCTCGCTTGCCGAATACGATCTGGTCATAGACGCGCTTTTCGGAACGGGAACCGTTCACAAGCCGCAAGGCCAATATTTGCGCGCCATCGCCGCCATCAATGACTGCCCCGCCTTCGTCATCGCGGTGGACGTGCCTTCAGGAGTGGACGCCACCACCGGCGAAGTTCCCGGCGCGGCCGTGTTCGCCGACGTAACCGTAACTTTTCAGTACGCGAAATCCGGCCTTGTTCTGCCGCCCGGCCGCGATTATGTGGGCGATTTGGTGGTCGCGCCGATTTCCATTCCGGAAAAAGAGGACGTGCTGGCGGCTGCGCCTTTCGGCATGCCCGAGGATGACGATGTTTTCGGACTGCTTCCCGCAAGGCCGCGCGATGCTCACAAGGGCGATTTCGGAAACCTGCTCGTCATCGCCGGTTCGCGCGGCATGAGCGGCGCCGCCCGCCTGGTGGGCATGGCCGCCCTGCGGACGGGTGCGGGTTTGGTGAAGGTGGCTGTGCCCGAAAGCGTGCGCGCCGAAGTCGCGTCATACAGTCCCGAGATCATGACCATCGGTTTTCCCGAGACAGAAGCGGGAACTATTTCGGCCGCCGCGCTTGAAACCTTCAAGGAGTACCTTGCTTGGGCGGATGTTGTTGCCATTGGGCCGGGGCTGGGGCAAGATGAAGAGACGGCTCAGTTCCTTAAGGATGTGCTGCGCATGTGCCGCGCGACGCCGACCGTTATTGACGCGGATGCCTTAAATCTGATTGCCGCTCACAAGCTCGTGAAGAATGTGCCCAAAGATGCGATTCTCACTCCGCATCCCGGCGAATTTGCCCGCCTGGCCGCCGCCCAGTCAGAGAGTGTTCAGAATCGTGCGCGGAGCGCGCGGGATTTTGCCAAAGACCATCATCTCACTCTGCTGCTCAAGGGCGCGCCGACCATCTGCTTTGACGCGAGCGGTTTCGGCATGATTAATCCCACCGGCAATCCGGGACTGGCCACCGCCGGAACCGGCGATGTGCTCACCGGAATCGTGGCCGCCTTGCGCGCGCAGGGTCTGAGTTCGCATGCCTCGGCTTGGGTGGGGGCTTACTTGCACGGCCGGGCCGCCGATCTGGCCGTAGAGGACGTGGGCGAGGCGTCGCTGGTGGCCGGCGACGTCATCGAATACCTCCCCGATGCGTTTGCCTCTCTGGAGGAAGCGGAAGACGACGAGGACGAAGGCGGCGGCCCGTGCTCGTGTGAGTGCTGCTCGTGAATCAAACGGCATCGGGCGGTCTCGGATTCCTCTCCTCGCGTTTTTGGCCGGCCGCCGCCGCGGTGTGGACCGCATCTGTTCTGGCTCTGGCCCTCAGCCCGCAGGTGGAACCGGGCTGGCTGATGAAAACCTTCGGTGACAAGCTGCTGCACGGCGCGGCCTTCGCGGCCGGTGCGGTGGTGTGGATTCGGACCATTGGGCTTTCGTCGCGCTTCTCTCTTTGGGGGGCCGTCGCCGCCGGCTCCGCTGCCGCTTTGATGGTGGGCGCGGCCATCGAGGTTTTGCAGAGCTACGTTCCCGGCCGCAAGGCGGACGTGCGCGATTTGGCCGCGGACGTGGCAGGAATCCTCTTCGGGCTGGCGCTTCTGTCCTTGCGTCCGCGCCTGAGGCCCCGCATTTCCGCCTGAGGCGCTGATTTCGCGGGATTTGTGTACCTATTCGCCGTTCAGTCGTGATCTGGAAAGAACCGAAGACTAAGGAGAACTAACTTGGCAGGCACCGTAAATCGGGTTATCTTGGTGGGGAGGTTGGGGAAGGATCCGGAAATCAAGTACACGCCTTCCGGCACGGCGATGGCCTCATTCTCTCTGGCCACCGACGAATCCCGCAAAGACGCCCAAGGCAACAAGACCCAGCAGACCGAGTGGCACAACATCATCCTCTGGGGTAAGCAGGCCGAGATTGCGGGTGAGTACCTCAAGAAGGGCCGCCTCATCTACGTGGAGGGCCGCCTCCAGACTCGCACGTGGGAAGATTCCTCCGGCGGCGGTCAGAAACACCGCACGGAGGTCATCGGCGACCGCTTTGTGATGTTGGGTGCACGCCCGGAGGGAGCGGAAGGAGCTGAGCCTGGCCGCACTTCGGCAGTAGTGCAGACCCCGCCCGAAACGCCCGCGCGTCTGGAGGATGAAGAAGACCTCCCGTTCTGAGAGGCGTTGGAAAATCTCAACGGATAGTGGAAAAAGCCTTGACATCCGGCCATTTTTTAGTTATCCTACACTGGCTGCAAACGGTCAAGGCTGCACCGACTCTCGGGCAGTTCCAATAGGCAGGAAAACCAAGTTCTTGCCGGACTACTGACCCGGTGGTTCACGCGGGAAACGGGCGCCGGGTCGAGAGGTGACAGTAGAGCAGCCAATGCGTACATCCGGGTCCTGTATGGCCCGGAAAAAAAGGGATCTTGGCCAAACTATATTAAGGCGACTTTCTGTGGGGGATAGGGTAGGGGAAAACAACCGCTTAGCAGATTCTCGGGGCGAAAGCCCAGTGTTCATAGGGTGAATGAAGTACAGCTAAAGGAGTCTGGCCAACGGGATTTTTTCAGGAAATCGTTGTGTCAAGGAGGATGATGATGAAGAATGTATTGGTTGTGGTGGTTTGCCTGTTGCTGGTCGCGTCCGCGTTCGCGCTGGAGTCCGGCCCGTCCAACAAGGTCGGCTATGTCAAGGTCACGATCCAGGCCAACACGCCGGGTACCACGACGTCCGTTCCCTTCGGATTGCCGTTCATCTTCTGGAGCGTTCCGACCGGGAACATTCCGAGCTATGGCGACACCACCAAGCTGCCCTCGATGATCGTGGGTACGCAGGCGAAGTGCAGCTCCAGTTCATCGGTCGCCGACAACATCGTGCGGCAGACGGGTGGTGCCTCGGCTTGGCGCAACTCGAATGTATCGTGCGCCTGGACAGGGAGCTTGCAGACCAGCGGAACCGGGCAGATGATTCCGGGTCATGCCTACTGGTATCGGAACCGCTCCGGCGTGCTGCGCTATTTGGTGCTCGCCGGGGAGGCGGATACCACGGCGGTCGGCATACCGTCGCGAGTCATCAATGCCCCTACCCCACCGGCCACCAGCGCGAACACAGCGTACTCGTGGCGGGAGCCACGGGCGGTGGCGCGTAACCAGCTCAACCTGCGGGCGCAAGGCTTCACCGGTGATATCTCGGCCTCCTCCAGCGATCAGGTGGCCGCGCAGACCGGTGGCACTTCGTGCTATTACCGCACGACCGATGCTACCTGGCAGGGCTCCCTGACCGCTCTGACCCCCGGGTGGGCCTACTGGATCCGTAATAGGCATCCGGCGGCGTGGACTTACACCTATCTTGCCAATGGGCAGCAGCTCACCATGCCGGAAGGCGGCGGCGATGCGGTCAAGCAGCCGGCGGCCCGCACCAGCGTGATCGAAAGGACGGCTCCGCCGGCCCAAAAGGTTCCATCCGGCACCGTCATCAACCGGAAATAACACGTCACGATGAACAAGGTTTTGTCTTGGACTGTCTGAGACGATAAGCTAAGGAGAAGGAAAATGAAGGTCAAGTTGTTAGTTCTCGCGGTCGCCGTTCTGGCCATGGCTTCGCTCACCTTCGCGCAAGGTCTCGTCTTCTACAATGAGACTTGGGTGATGACCAAGAACTGCGATAGCACAGGCGGCCCCATTCCGTTGGACTGGCCGGTCTGGATCATGAATGACTGTGATGCCGATGGTTATGGCACGTGCACTGCACCGGACGATGATCCCTTGGCCGTGCTGTGTGATGTGCCGTACGACTGTGAAACGGGACCGCAAGGCACGGTCAGTCGTCAGCAGTTCCCGATGGGCGAGGGGACCGGAACTGCGGGCACGTTCGCCACTGACCCCGCACTCATGGGGTCGGGCGGCGTAGCCACCTGCCCGAAATTCTACCTCAAGGTGGAGTACGTCGAGACCACCTACGTGCCGCCGATTCACAACATTCACCACATCAGGTATCTCAGTAAAGTTTCCACCATGCCGGCGGACATCGCTGACGTGGATCTGGCTGGAGCGGCTAACTGGACCCGGTGCTGTTGGGACAGCACGTGGTCCGATATCCAAGAATGCGTCCCGGACCTGTACACGCAGTTCAGCCCCATTCCCCCTCCGGGCGGTGACCAGCCGCTGAATTTCCATGACTGCGCGGCGGTCTGCATCAACCGTCCGCACGTGGTGAGCGTCGGCCCGGTGGCTGCCGCGAACCGCCTTCCTCACGGCTTCGTTCTCCCCGGCTGCGATCCGTTCAGCACGCCGTGCGATTCCGATTGTGTCCCGGCTGCCGGTTGGACGTTTGGCCCGCTGGTGTGGGTGTTCCGCACAGATGAGACCGGCTTGTGGTATGACGCCATCATCACCTCGCTGCCGGGCGCAACCGACGGTTGCATCTGCATCGTTGTGGACTTCATCGAGGCGGTGGAGATCGGCGAAGTGGCCGTTGTTCCGCTGAGCAATTCGGTGAAGATCACGTGGCGGACGCGGTCGGAGGACGCGAATTTGGATGGGTTCGCCATCTATCGTGACGGCAGCCGGCTCACAACCCTGGACGCGACCAACACGCCCAGCGGCGCTTCGTATGTGTACGTGGACAACAACGTCGAGAACGGCCGCACGTACAACTACGATCTGCGCTCGGTGGACATCAACGGCGCGGAGAGCTCGTTCCACACGGCGAGTGTGACCCCGAGCTTCGAGAATGCGGCGGTGACCCAGTATGCGCTGCATCAGAACTACCCGAACCCGTTCAACCCGAGCACGAAGATTGCGTTCGACGTGGTCGGCACCGAACCCGTCACGGTGACGATCTACAATGCAACGGGTCAGTTGGTCAAGACGCTGCTCAATGGCGAGCAACGCACGAATCGTAGTTTCGTCATGTTTGATTCCGGCAACCTCACGAGCGGTCTGTACTTCTACACGGTGAAGATCGGCAACGAGTTCACCGCCACCAAGAAGATGCTGCTGGTGAAGTAAGCCATCGGTTTAGGCCTGTTGCAAAGCGGGGTCTGCCTCCAGACCCCGCTTTGTCTACAGGGACGGCCGCCGGCCGGGGTAACGCACGACGCGGAGCGAGTTCCACCCCCCGGCAGACCCACTTAACGGAGATTTGACGCCCTATGATTCGCCGTCTTGTTCTTGCCGCTGCCCTGCCTCTGATGCTGAGCGTTTCGGCTTGGGCTCAGGGGTTCACCGCGCAACTTATCTATGAGCCCGTGGACGGGTTGCCCTTGTACACCACCTGCATCGGAAGCACGCCGATTCCGGACGGCCGAACGATCAAGATTTTCTGGGACGTGGATAGCGACGGGCCCGATCTGACCGATCCGCAACCCACCGTTTGCGACGTGCCGCCGGAGTGCGAAACGGGGCCGCCGAATACGGTGAATTACAATCAGTTCTCGTTCAATGGCGTCGAAATGGGCTACGGCGCGGGTTACTTCGCGACGGATCCTCTTTTCCAGATGGTCGCCAACATGCCCGATCCTCCGCGCTACTACCTGCGCGTTTATGAGTCCGACGGCGTGACTCTGCTCTGGACCAGCGCGGTCAAGGTGGTGGAGTCGGGCGTGCAGGATATCCATTTCCCGCGCAACGAGTGGACGTGCGGCACGGGGGGCCCGCAGTGTCTGGTGCGGGATGAGCATGAATGACCGCCGATCGCTGTGAATAGACTTGAGAGGGCGCCGAGCAAAGCGCCCTCTTTTTTTTCGCGGCGATGGCGAGGTTCGTCCCGTCGAACCTCTTTCGGTCTGCGAGCCACGCACGGGAGTTGAAATGTAATCAAGATGTTGACTCGGCCGTGCGGGCAGCGAAGCCAGCACGGCGAGCCGCTTCTGAGTGACCGGCCTGTTGCGCCTTATGCGGAAACTTGCTACCTTTTATGTCCGTTAAAAGATATACGCTTACCCGAATTCCGGTATAAACCAAGGTGTGGGATGCCAATGCAGAAACGTGCGACTATCTGGCTGCTGATCGCCCTCATGGCCGGCGCGGCCGGGCTATACAGCAGCTGCGGGCGGGGCAAGCCCTCCGGCAAGCTGCAAATCATGTACAGCGGCAACATCAAGGGCAACGTCAGCCCCTGCGGCTGACACGACAAAAAAGGCGGGGTGGCCCGGTGGGCTACCTTCATACATCGTCAGGGTGATCCGGACGCCGCATGGCTGGTGGTGGACGCCGGCAATTATGTGGATCGCCAGGGCACGGGCGGATGCTCGAACAAATGCCAGTTCATGGTCACCAGCTACAAGGACCTCCACTATGACGTGCTGAACCTCGGCCGTCAGGAGGCGTGGATGGGCTACGAGACGCTGAGGGCCATGCTCGACACGATCAAGGGCACCCAGTTCGTTTCCGCCAATCTTCTCGATCTGAAAACCAAGAAGCCGTTGGCCAAGCCGTACGTCATCAAGAATTACGGCACGATGCGGGTGGCGGTGATCGGGCTTCTGAACGAGGGCGATTTCCCGAAGGGCACGACGCTGCTCGACACGACCCGGCTGATGATCCAGCCTCACTTGCAGGCGGCCAAGAAGTACATCCCCGCGCTGGCGCGCAAGGTGGATGCGGTGGTGTTGATTTGCGAGCTGCCCTCGGCGGCGCTCGACACGCTGTTGAAAGTGGTGCCCGACATTGATCTGGTGATCTCCACCGGCGCGCTGCGCAGCGGCGAGACTCCCACGATGGTGGGCAAGACGCGCATTGTGGGCAGTGGATCGTCGGGCTACGCCGGCCACTATGCGATGCTCGAGTTCAACCCGTCTTGGGGAGACAGCATCGGCTTCCGCCAGTATCAGGATGCGCTGTCGGATACCTATGACGAGAAAGGCGAGTGGGCCGACCGTCAGGCCGCATTCAATGCCGCGCCCCCGCCCAGCCCCAAACCGGCGAGCACGGCGCCCAAGCCACTGAACGTAAAGACGCCGCCGCCGACAACCCGAAACTCCAAACAAGGCTGACGGCCGTCACTGAAGAGGATTTGGCAGGCGTATGAAAGCGAAATTCGTACTGGCTCTGGTGCTCGCGTTGGTGTTGGGCTTCGGCTCGCTCTGGGCCGCCAACCCGAAGCACAAGGGCGCGGTCAAGGTTCCGGCGCGCATCTACGTGTCCGGCAACTTCGAGGGCGAACTCGAGCCCTGCGGGTGAAAGGCCAAGAAAGGCGGACTGGCCCGGAGGGCCGGTTTCTTGACCCAAACTCGCGCGGACACGGTGGCCAGTCTCACTGTGGAGGCCGGGAATTTTGCGCCCGCCAGCAAGAGCCGCGCGGACTCTCTCAAGGTGCGCACGCTGGCGGACTTTTACCGCACGTCCCACTATGATGCGGTGGGGCTTTCTTCGCGCGAGCTGTCTTTCGGCGTGGGCATGTGGAAGGAAGCGGCGGAGCACGGCATGCCGGTGCTGGCCGCTAATCTCTTCAAGGACAAGCGCGGCAAGAAGCCCGTCTTCAAGCCGTTCGTCATCAAGGACGATCACGGCAGCCGCTTCGGCGTCATCGGCTTCGTGTCCGAATCGGCGTGGCGCGCCCACGCCGACACCACCGACCGGATTTTCTTCCGCTCGCCGTTCACGCAGGCCAAGTTGATCCGCAAGGTGGCCAAGAAGTGCGATCATCTCACCGTGCTTGGCGAGTTCACCTCGCTTGAGGCGGATTCGCTCATCCGCCTGTTTCCCGACATCAATGTGGTGGTGGCGTCGGGCGTGCGCGCGGATCAGGTTTCGCGGGTCGGCAATTCGCTGATCGTGGGTTCCTCCACGCGCGGCAACTACGCCACCTATGTGGACTGGAAGTACACCCCCGCCGACACCGCGCTCACCTATGAGAACAAACAGCAAGTGCTCGACGAAAGCGTTCCCCTGGACACGACGGTCGTGCGGATGCTGGGGCAAATGAACGACAAGATCAAGGCTCCGGCCGGTCACTGAGCCCGGCTTTACAGGCGAGGAGGGAAGTCAGATCGTGGGATCCCTGCGCTATCTTGCTATGCACTTTCTTGCGGCGCTATCGCTTCTGGCCATGCCGCCGGCGGTTCGCGCTCAGGAGAACCTGCCCGCCGACAGCCAGCAGGCGGGCAGCGAGTGGCGGAACATCATTCTCTATGACGTGGATGATTTTCCACCCGGATTTCCGGTGATTAATCCCTACAACGTTCTGGCGCTGATGATGACGCAGACCCCGATCCCGGATCACACCGGAAACCCCCACGCGCACGGGCACCTGATTCAGGTGATCGTGGACGGCGGCAACTACTTTCAAGACCCGCCCAATCCTGACGGCACGCCCGGCGGAGATGATTCGCTGGCCTACGGCAACTTCAACATGATTCTGCTGCGCGGAGAACAGGAACCGTGGGATCCCAAGGGCCGCAGCGGCAAATTCGTGTCGTGGAAATACTTCATCCCCTATTTGCCCGACCGGGCATATTATTTGCGGATCTGGGAAGGTGATAAGATCACCACGGCTCCCTACTATCAGGATACGGTCGAGTATTACGCCGAGGTGGACCGAGGCGGAGCCATGATCCGCTTCCATGAAGGCCCGCCCGTTGACGTGGACTGGAAGTTCGGTCCGTCCAAGCCGCGACCCAAGCCCGCTCCGCAGAAGTGATTCGTGATGCGATGAAACCTTCACGGAAAAAGCAGAGACCCCCCCTATGCCCCCCCGCAAGCAGGGGGGGACTTCAGTCTCCCTCCGTTCACGGGGGGATGAAAGGGGGGTTCTTTGTGTGCGCGCTCGCCGTGCTGCTGATGCTCTCCGCTGCGCAGGCCGCCGAGTTTCGCGTGGAGGTCGCCTACTTTGATCTCCAAGGCGGTCCACTCACCATAGATGAGAACAGCCAAGCTCCTTTGCCTGACGGCTGTCTGGCGCAGGTGCTGCTTCAAGCCGACAGCGCCGGCAAGGCTTCCCGGCCGAAGGCGGAAGGGGTGGAGCAGACGGAGAGAAGTTTCCCCGTCGAGGCGCGACGGCAGATGCTTGGCGATTTTGCGCTGAACGGCGGAGCGCGCTTGCGCACGCCCGGGTTCTTTCTCAGCGACGCTCAGATCACCGGCCGCGAGTTGCCGCCGCGTCCGCTCTTCGTCCGCGTGTGGAACGCCGCCGATTCGGCACAGGCCAGCGGCTACTGGGATTCTCCGCTCTATGACGCGTTGCCGGGTTTTCAGCAGGTGAGTTTCCTGCGCGAGGAGTGGACGTATCATGCGCGGGAACGAGCCGCCGCCGCGCCCGATTTCGCAACCGCGGGATCGTCTGCCGGAGCCAGTCTGGCGGAGCGTCACGAGCTGCTCACGGCGGGTCCCAATCCGTTCAATTCCTCGGCGCGCATCTCATTCGTGGTGAAGGAGGCGGGCGGCGTGCGTCTGCAGGTGTTCGATCTGCAAGGGCGATTGACAGCGACTCTGGTGGACGGCCCGCTCACCGCCGGGTCGCATGATCTCGTCTTCGACGGTTCGCCCCTTCCCAGCGGTCTTTACTTCCTGTCGCTTGAACAGGAGGGTGCGGCGCCCGTGGTGCGCAAGCTCATCCTCATGCGCTGAAATGGCTGTCTCCCCCCTTTGCAAAAGGGGGGATCAAAGGGGGGTTCTTCTCCGCCGAGCCGCTAACCAACACGCTCCAGCGTGTTGGTCGCAACCCGGCCGGAATCGGAAATTCAAAGGGCGGCCTGCACGGGCCGCCCTTCATTTTTTTTCCATCACGCCGAATCAGGCACCGGAGTCTCATCGAATCAGCGCCAGTTTGATGACCGAGACACCGTCCGGCGCATCCAGCCGCGCAAAGTAGATTCCCGTTCCCACCGCCAAGCCGCGCCTATCCGTGCCTTCCCAGCAGACGACGTGCGAGCCGCTCGCCATCATCCCGTCTCTCAAGACCGCCACTTCCTGCCCCAACAGGTTGTAGATTGCCAGCCGCGTCCTCCCGCTGCGTTGCAGATCAAAATGAATCGTGGTCCAGGGATTGAACGGATTCGGATAGTTGGGATGCAGCCGCGACGTCTGCGGCACGATCCGTCCGGGCTTGGGTTCCGTGCTCTCGATCACTTGTGCCCGTAGCGTGTCAATGCAGGCTTCGAGCAGCATGCGCGCCGTGTCGCGATCCATGAAATACAGCGGAAAGGCCAGCACAATCATCTGCGGCCCGATCACCGCGCAGGGTTCGTTCTCAAACCCTGAACTGTCCGTGGGCAGCATCACCGTGCGATACAGCGGCTGCGTGGGCAGGCGCGGCCAAAACAAATCCACGTCCATCAGAAACGGAATGTGCCGTCCCGACCAGTACAAACTGCCAACCCGCGCCGTGTCCAGCATGAAGCTCGGAAACCCCGTGATGGCCGGCGCCGCGCCGGCGAATTTCATCCACGGCGGCGACAACGACACCCGTGAGACGTATGCCGAGTCGAACGTCAGCGGCTCAAACCACGTAAATGGGCCGTAATAGTCGCCCTGTGGATAGCCCAGATTGTTGTACATCAGACTACGGGTGATGCGGATCATTTTTCCACCCGCCCGGCGGTACTGCAAGAATGCTTCCTCCCGCGGAGTCGACAAGTTGGACCGCGGATTCTCCGCCACCCAGATCACCAGATCATACTGCGCCAGCGTGTCCAGACTTGTCAACGTGGTGCTGGCATAGTAAAGGTAGTCCTCCCCGATTTCATCCATCATCCATTCATAGAGTTCCCGCACGCTGTCGGTGGGCATACAGCCGACCTGATACCACTGCGTCTGATCCAACAGCAGAATCCGCCGCTGCGGTCCGAAGGGCGCGAGTTCCACCGTCAAGTCCCAAAGGCTCTGCACTCCCCAGTCATTCATTGCCGCCACCCGGTAGGTGTTCACCCATCCTCCGCGCGCAGTGGAGTCCGTAAAGGAATTGGTCGTGACCGTGAACAACGAAGAATCCGTGACCTCCGTCACGCGCAGCACGCGGTAGCCCGTGATGTTCGACTCAGGATTGGGATTCCACTGCAAGGTCACGATGCCATCGTGTGTCTCGCCGCTCAGTCCCGTTACCGGCTGCGGTGCCGCCACGCGCACCAGAAGCTCCGCGTACGGACTCACCCAGCCGCTGTCGTCCACCGTCTGTACCTGCATCAGCCAGTCGCTGCCGGTCTGGAGAGCGTTGATCGTGAAAGTCGTGTCGGTGACGAGCGAAGTATTGAAATGTTCCTGTTGACCAAGCCCTGCCGAATCCCGTCCGAACACATGGTAGCCCTGCACACCTCCGGCGAGCGGCGGACTCCAGCCCAACTGCACCATCCCCGGCGACGTGCTGAGCAGCCGCAGATTCATGGGCGGAGCCGCCTGCTGCCGAATGTACTCGGCATAGTAGGTCTGCAGGGCGCGGTCCGCCGTCGTGTTGACCGCCACCGTGTCGGCCGCCCCGATGTAGGCCAACGCGAACTCCAGCTCTCCGCCCGGTGGAATGTGGAAGCCGCCGTGAGCAGCATCTCCGAAGGCCATCAGAAATCGTACGTCGCCAAGATTGGGTGATGGCGGAGAGATGAACCCGGAAGATATCATCTGATACTTGGCTGCGTCGAACTCGGGATCGCCGCCCGTAAGGCGGTCGAAGATCGCGAAAGAGAAACGCAAATTCGACAGCGGCACGGGCGTCTTCAGCACGCGACAGGCAAAAACCCCGGGCCCCCAGCCGTCAGCGTCCGTCGGGTCGTCATACTGCACGGCCATTTGTCGAGCCGCGCTGTAATAGTTCGCGTCATCCAAGGAACCGGCATCCCCGCCTTCGCCCGCTGCACAGATATCGGGATCAGCGAAGAACGCAATGTACACACTGTCCAGAGGCGTCGCACCCACGTTGCGAACCGTGTATTCTGCAAGGATGAAGTCCTGTGCTGTTCCGCCCACCCACGCCCGTGAACGCTGCACGATTTCAATCTCCAGCGGCGTGTGCGGATCATTTGGACTGCCGACGTAGGATGCCTGAATGCTGTCTTGATAAACGGTGACATACTCCTGCAGGCCCCACGCGCTACCGTCCTCGTCCCACTGCCCGTCCCCGTCATCGTCGTTCGATCCCACCGCCAAATCGCCATCATAATCCGGGTCGTCCATGTCCACCAAGCCGTCATGGTCATTGTCCACCCAGTCGTGAGAGATGTCCCCCACCGGATCTTCATCCATGTGCGGTTCCGGATCGTAGCCGCATAGCCCGTCATGGTTCGCATCGCCACTCGAGTCGGTGTCTTCATCTATGCGGCCGTCTCCGTCATCATCGAGGTTGTTCGCGATCTCTTCGTCCACCAGACCGTCTCCGTCGTCATCGTAGCCGATGGTGCCGTGGCCGCCATCATAATTCGCCGAGGGCAGGCCGTCGCCGTTGAGATCATTGGCCAGCGTCCAGTCTCCGTCCTCATCTATGCCGCGCGATCCGCACACATATTGCCGCCCTCCGAAATCGTTCAAGAATGTCGAAGTGAGAAACCAATCATGGATGGTCACGTTGCTGGCCGGCAGTGTTCCAATGTGCCGCGGCCAGAACTCATTCGTGCCGTTGTCTCCGTCCGTGGTCGTGGACACCAAGCGCATCCCGTTCCGCACCGCACCCACCCAGACTCCCGCCGAAAACAGAAAATCATTCCCCGAGTTCTTGGGATACTCGAATCCCTTGAATCCCGGCGTTCCGTCCGGATTGCCCATCTCTCCGCGATTGCCTATCGTCATGCGAACATTCCCGACGTCATGTGCGACCAGCGACACCGTCGCATTCGGATCCGCATCGTCCAACGAGCTGCGGACAGGACCGCGCGGCCCGTCCCACGTCCGAGCAATACCCACCGAGGCAAAGGCAGCCGTCAGCAACAGCGCGGTAAGGCAGCGGCATGCAATAGTCATGGCCAATCTCCTCGCATGAATGACAGAAAAGCATGGGCAGTAAGGGATGCTCTACAACATAACACTTTTCCTAACATTGTCCACAACAACCTCAAAACTACTTAAAGTTTTGTTTTCACTGAAAGAGTCTTGACTTTCGGGCGGGACGGCTCTATATTGTGAGTGTGGTATAGGAAGTCTATTGAGACGGATGAGTAGCCTCTGACCCTTGCGAGTCTTCGCCCTAAGTTCGTGATTCCATGAACAGCAGCCGCCTGTTTCGGGCACTCATAACCGGGCTGACCCTTTTGGCCTGCCTCTGGTTTTTGAATCTGGTGAGCGGTCACCACGGTCGCGCCTCGCAGATGGAACCGGTGTGCCAGGACGTCACCGTGGCTATCACTTCGTCCGCGCCGCCGCTTCCCGATTCGTGTCCACCGGTCGAAATTCTCAGTCTGCCGCTGGCCGCCATGGACAACACCTGCATGGATGGCGTGCCCACTGATCTTTCCTGCTACACCGGCATGCTCTCGGGCGGGGCTGCGCGCGAATATGCGCTCCGCCTGAAGGCGCGTTGCGCGTTGCGCGTGGCCGTCGAGCCGCGCAGCGAGTATTTCGACGTGAGCTTCGTGCTCTTCGCGGGCGGAACGCGATGCGTGCTGGCCCGCGACGAAAACGGCGCGGGGCAAAATGAGAGCGCCGTCATTCCGAATCTCGAGGCGGGCGTCTATCGTCTCATCGTGGGCGGCTACGGCGAGGACTGCGGTCCCTATCTGCTGAGCGTGCGCGATCAGACTCCGCCGGTGGCGCAGGTCTCCGCCGCCGAGGCCTTTCGCGGCCGCAATGGCACGGTGATCCACTGGCGCAGCTTTGCCGAAGTGGACCTTGCGCATTTCGCCCTCTACCGGATGGACGAGCTGGGCCGCCGCCGCATCGCCGTCTTGCGCGCGCATGGATCGCCCGCCGCTTTCGCCGATTATCGCTTTACCGATCGTGATCTCGAAGGCCGTGCCACATACTCGCTGGAAGCGGTCTCCCTCGACGGCCGCATTGAAGTGGTGCCGGTGAATTCCTGAACGGGCTTTTCGGTTACAACAAAGGCCGGACGCAGATGCGTTCCGGCCTTTCTTTTTTGGTCGCGGCGGTGAATCTCCAGATTAACCCCTTGGGAACTGTCCGATTCCGGGCACCCGGGAACGGGCGCCTCGGCGAACACTTGTCATCCTGAAGACCGCTCCTCGTGTCTTGCGGCCTGAAGGATCACTCAGAGTATCCAGATTTGACTTTTAGTGATCCTTCACCCCCCTCGAAGACTTGGGGGGTTCAGGATGACACTCTGCTATGACTCGGCGAGTCTGTCGGGCGTGAGCGTGCCGCCGGTGACGATCAGTTTGACGGCCTCATCCACCGACAGCGAGAGCGGGATGACGTCTTCGGGTGCGTAGAAAATGAGAAAACCGCTGGTGGGGTTGGGAGTGCCGGGGACGAAGACCGCCACGTGCGCAGCGCCGCTCTCTTCGGGGAAGCGCCAATCGCGTTCGCTGGTCACGAAGCCGATGCGCCACGCGCGCTCGTACGGAAAGCGCACGGCCACTACCCGCTTGAGATTGCTCTTGTCACCGAGCAGCATACTGCCGAATTTGCGAACGCCGGTGTAGACTTCGCGCACCACCGGGATGCGGCCGAGCAGCGCGCTGACGAGTTCCACCACCCGCTGTCCCACCACCCGGCCCACCGCCAAACCGACGAGAGTGATGAGCAGAACGGTGATGAGGAAGCCGACCACGTCGGCGGAGAGCGTGACCAATCCCGGCCAGTGGCCTTCGCCCAAGAGGCGCACGGCCGCGGCGCGCAAGTAAGGGGAGAGAAAGCCGCCCAGCGTGCGCACCACCAGCACCACGATGTAGCCGGTTATCCAGAGGGGAGTGAGCACCAAAAGGCCGGTGACGAAGTTCTGACGGAAACGCGAGGCTCGCGAAAGCGCCGCATCCGGAGAAGGCGTGCCGTTCATAACTTGCTCCAAGAGAGAACCCGACTTGCGCTGCGTCAAGCCGGGTTCAGTTGTGCCTGAGCTTCAGGCTAAGGTTTGGACGGTTCAACGCGGATTTCGTAAATCGTTTCTCCCGGACCAACGAAATCCTGTTCGCGCGCGGCGCGTTCGAGCGCCTGCTCGTCGCCTTTCTTGAGCGCGGCGAGGCAGCTTTCGAGCCGCTGCTTCTTCGCTTCGAGCAGCCGGATCTTCTCGGTCTGGGCGCGCTTCTTAGCTTGCAGCCGCCCGCTGTCCCACACGCCGGTGCGGCCGAAGACAAACCACGGCGTGAACAGCAGGCCGGCCAGAATCGCCAGAATGGGGAGCGGGCGCAAATACCACGTGCGTTTCTTCCTGAGAGCCGTCATCGTTCCTACTTCCATATTGTGCCGAAGTAAACGGCGTCATCGCCCAATTCTTCTTCGATGCGCAGCAGTTGGTTGTATTTGGCGATGCGGTCGGTGCGCGAGGCGCTGCCGCTCTTAATCATACCGCAACCGGTGGCCACCGCCAAGTCGGCGATAAAGGTGTCCTCGGTCTCGCCGGAACGGTGCGAGATCATCTGCGTGTAGCCGGCGCGGCGCGCCAGCTCGACGGCGTCGAGAGTCTCGGAGAGCGTGCCGATCTGATTCAGCTTGATGAGAACCGAGTTGGCCACGCCCTCTTCGATACCGCGCTGCAAGAGGCGGACGTTGGTGACGAAGATGTCGTCGCCCACCAGCTGCACCTTCTTGCCGAGCTTCTGCGTGATCAGCTTCCAGCCGTCCCAGTCGTTCTCGCCCATGCCGTCTTCGATGGAAACGATGGGATAGTCCTTGAGGAGCGCGGCGTAGTAGTCCACCATCTCGGCGGCGCCGAGCTTTTTGTTTTCGCAGGAGAGATCGTACTTGCCGGTCTTGGCGTCGTAGAACTCGGAGGCGGCAGGATCGAGTGCAATGGCAATCTCGTCGCCGGGTGTGTAGCCCGCCTTGCCGATAGCTTCGAGGATTGCATCGAGCGCTTCGCGGTGCGATTTCAGATTCGGCGCGAATCCGCCTTCATCGCCGACGTTAGTGGAATGGCCCGCCTTTTTCAGAACCTTCTTGAGATGATGGAACGTCTCCACGCCCGCGCGCAAGCCCTCGGTGAAGGAGGAGAAGCCGCGCGGCACGATCATGAATTCCTGAATGTCGAGCGGATTGTCGGCGTGGGCGCCGCCGTTGATGACGTTCATGAAGGGCACGGGCATGACCTTGGCCCCGACGCCGCCCAGATACTGATAGAGGGGCAGCTCCACGGCCTCGGCGGCGGCGCGCGCCACCGCCAAACTGACGGCCAGCATGGCGTTGGCTCCGAGCTTGGACTTATTTTCGGTGCCATCCAGCGAGAGCAGCAGGGAATCAATGGACTGCTGGTAGACGGCATCCTGTCCGATGATCTCGTCGGCGATGCGGGTGTTGACGTTCTTGACGGCCTCGAGCACGCCCTTGCCGAGGTAGCGGGATTCATCGCCGTCGCGCAGTTCGAGCGCCTCGCTTTCGCCGGTGGAGGCGCCGGAAGGCACGGAGGCGCGGCCCAAAGCGCCGCCCGAGAGCACCACTTCCACTTCCACGGTGGGGTTGCCGCGCGAATCCAGAACCTCGCGGGCAAAAACGTCGCTGATCTCGGTCATGGGCGCTAACTTCCTGAAGGATAAGGCTCGTTGAGGGAATATACGAAAAGCGAGCGGGAAAGGCAACTCCAGCCGGTGTTCGCGACGCGTAGGCGGGTGTGATGCCTGCCCCGCGAAATGAAGAACCCCCCTTTGATCCCCCCTTTTTGCAAAGGGGGGAGAACAGAGCCGCGGCCGTGGCAGGAGAGAATCAAGATTCCGTGTCGGGGCCGTCCTCGCCGGGCTGGCGGTGAAGAAGAGACTCGTAGATTTCCATCGCCCGGTCGTAGAATTCCTCGGGCACTTGAATGCGCCAAGGCCGTCCGATGGGCTCGGTACCCTGAATCATTCCCAATCCGCCCGAGGCCAGATCAGTCTTGACGAGGTTGGGGATGTTCTCGCCGTCCAGTATTTCGGTGACCATGCCCACGTAGACTCCGCCGCTCAGGGACGGCAGCGATTTCCACTTTGCTTCGCTCACGAGTCCTCCGCTGCAGCTGGTTCGATGGACTTGAGATAGAAGAAGCGTTCCATGAGCTTCACGTAATCCGAAAA
>JAPKYT010000069.1 GCA_026394155.1 bacterium
GTGGATGCTCCGTCGGTCGAGGACACCATCAAGATCCTCAAGGGCCTGCGCGAAAAGTACGAGGAGCACCACGGCGTCAAATACCCCGACGAGACCCTCGAACTCTGCGCGCGCCTGGCCGACCGCTACATCACCGACCGCTATCAGCCCGACAAGGCCATTGATGTCATGGACGAGACCGGCTCGTGCGTGCGCATCTCCAACATCGTCATTCCCGAAAAGGTCATTCAGCTCGAGAAGGACGTCGAGGCTATCCGCCTGCAGAAGGAAGATCTGGTCAAGCGGCAGGAATATGAAAAAGCCGCCATGCTCCGCGACAAGAAGGTCAAGCTCGAGCAGATGCTCAAGGAAGAAAAGGAAAAGTGGGAGCACAGCGAGGCACGGCCCGCAATTGAAGTCACGCTCGATGACATCTGCGGCACCGTCTCACGCATGACCGGCATTCCCGTCAGCCGCGTGACCTCCGGCGAGAGCGAGCGATTGCTGCGCGTCACCGAGGAATTGCGCATCCGCATCGTCGGACAGGATGAGGCTCTCGACGTCATCGGCCGCAGCCTGCGCCGCGCGCGCAGCGGCCTCAAAAGCCCCTCGCGCCCCATCGGCAGCTTCATGTTTCTCGGCCCCACCGGTGTCGGCAAAACGGAACTCGCTCTGGCCTTGGCGGAATATCTGTTCAGCGATCCCAACACGCTCATCCGCATTGACATGAGCGAGTACATGGAGAAGTTCAACGTTTCGCGGCTCATCGGTTCTCCTCCGGGTTACGTCGGCTACGATGAAGGCGGGCAGCTCACCGAGCGCGTGCGCCGCAAGCCGTACAGCGTGGTGCTCTTCGACGAAATTGAAAAAGCTCACCCCGACGTGTTCAACATCCTCTTGCAGGTCTTGGACGCGGGCGAACTCACCGATGGCAGCGGCCAGCGCGTGGACTTCCGCAACACCATTCTCATCATGACCTCCAACCTCGGCACGCGCGAGGCGGCCAAGTCCATCCAGTTCGGATTCACCGACGGACAAACGGTGGATCACGCCAAGACTTCCGCCAAGATGCTCGAGGAAATCAAGATTCTCTTCCGGCCCGAGTTCCTGAACCGCTTGGATGAAATCGTGGTCTTTAAGATGCTCGAGCGCGATTCCATTGACAAGATTCTCTCCATCTACGTGGAGGAAATCAACAAGCGGCTGGCCGAGCGCGTGCTCAAGATTACGCTCTCGCAAAAAGCGCGCGACTTCATCATTGACAAGGGCTACAAGCCCGAAGTCGGCGCGCGGCTGTTGCGTCGCACCGTGGAGCGCCTGCTTGAAGACCCGCTGGCCGAGGAGCTTCTCAAGAACCGTTTCAGCGAAGGCTCCACCGTCCTCGTCAGCGCCAAAGACGAGCAATGCACCTTCAAGGAGAAAACCGAAAAAGTCCCTGAAGGCGCAGCCGACAGCGACTAATCCCCCACCATCCCCGCGGCGGTCGAATCTTCGACCGCCGCATTATTCTCCCCCCGTTTACGGGGGGACAAAAGGGGGGTCTTCTCATCCGCCGGGCCGGGTTCTTCGCCGAGGCATGCGTCTTCGCGTGCCCGGAATCGGGAATCAGGCGCGAGGGGTGAGGGCACCCGCTCGCGGCGAAACACGGAAGTCAATAGTCGCGACGCTTTCATAGGAGGACTTATGCGCACCTTGATTCTCTTGTTAGCCGTCGTCTTGCTTTCTGACGCAGCGTCCTCGCAGTATCTCCCGCTCGAACTCGAAACCACGATTCCCCTGCCATCGGCCAGCAACCTCTGGGATGTGATCCCGCATCCGGACGGGTATTATGTCTGGATTCAAGTTTTGCCGGGGGATCCGCCACTCATGTTGTGGGGTCGGACGGATTCCACCGCCGTGGATTCCTTTGCGCTGCCCGCCGGAACATCACGTAATGCATACCTTTTTCTATTGGATGAGTATAACGGCGCGCCCCATGTACTTTATGGCTATGTTGATACATTAGTCCCAAACTTTCCTGACTATGGTTACTACCGTGCAGAAGTATTTGATCTCGTCAGTGGCTCGTTTGAGTTCTTGGTGATGTCTCAATTTAACTGGTACCATGAGTATTCGGCCGACTGGTATACTCACCTTGTGGCTTGCTTGCCGTGGATGCCAGCCGCTTCTACGACTCCGTCTCGATTGTGTGCCCTATTCACCTACTGCATGGGCAGGTACATTCACTATCCGGATCACTACTATGAACAATCGGTCGGGTGGATAATGCCGGATATCGTGGATACCACTGGCCCGATGACACCTTCTGGTGATTTTATCCTTGACCGGGCCGCGTTGGCCCTGCGGGGCTCCGGACTGGTAGGAATGTCCGTTGGTTACTACACTGACGAGCCTTTCTCTTACTACATCGACCAATATCTCCACTTTTTCCAGATTGACAGCGGAGGCCTGTCCGTTCACGAACTGTACAGCGTGGCCAATACCCTGCAGTTGCCACGGTCATACTGTATTCAGTGCACCTTCGATACGACCACGCTTGCTACCCTTGGTTTCACAGGCATAGGATCCACCTTCGGCGCGTTCAGCTCACTCGATGCTTCGGGCATGATCTGGACCTCGCCGATTCCTTATGACTTCTGGCTCGTCGCCGAATGCGTGGGCGGTAACTCAGCCGAGGAGTTCCTTTGCTACAACCGAAACAACCGGACGTTCGATGTCTGGGCCGCTGCGACCGGACAGTGGTATGGTCACACCGATACGATAACAATTCCAACGGATGGTGGTGCGCGCATTGTCGGTCGGTACGACAATGGCTCGCGCCGTCTGGTCTTCCGTGATTCACAGGAACTCAAGCTCTACCGTTTCGGCGAATACTTACCAGCGGGTCCGCGGCGGTCCGCTTCCCCGAGTGAGTTCGTCCTTGGTGCCTTCCCCAACCCCTTCAATCCGTCAACAACGATTTCCTTCTCTCTGCCGCGTGAGGCCCGCGCCCGCATCGCCGTCTTCGATATTCTGGGTCGTGAAGTGGCCGTGCTTGCCGATAATGTGTTCACAGCGGGCGAACACCGCCTCATGTTTGATGGTTCGTCTCTGCCTTCCGGCCTCTACTTCGCCCGCCTGCAAAGCGGCACGCTGCAAGCGACCCACAAGCTGCTGCTGATGAAGTGATCCGACATAGAGTATGACAAGAAGAGCCGGTCGAGGCACCACTCGACCGGCTTTCTTCTAAGCCTTTTCGAAGCTCTGAATGAGGTTGCCAATCCGCCGGAAGCGGCGTATATTAGTAAGATAAGACGGGCATCGGCTCACCTCGGAGAATGTTGTGCGGCGGTTTGCGGTACTCCTTGTTTCTCTTCTAATTTGCCTCTCTGCCGCGAGGGCGGGTGTGCTGAACTCCGCGCTCGCCTCGGCCTACGACTCGCGCGGCTCCGGCGAGATGTTGCCCGCACTGATCCTCCTCTCCAACCGCCCGGATGCCGCCAAGCTTGCCGAGGACATGCAGCAGCAGGGCCGCGCGCTGTCCGATGTTCACACTCTCATCGCTCAGTCCCTGCAAGCCGCCGCCGCCGATCAGAGTGCCGTTCTGAAATCTCTCGACATTCTCAAGTCCACGGGCATGGCCGCTGATGTCCGCGCACTGTGGATCGTGAATGTCGTTGCCGCTCGCCTGAGTCGTCCGGCGGCCCTGCTCATCGCCAACATGACCGAAGTTGAGACCGTCGGACTGGATGAACCTGTCGTCGTGCATTCGCTGCTTGATATCACACCGCTTGGCTCGGCCGCGCGCACCGAGGAAGGTCTTGCGCGCATGGCCGTTCCCGATGTGTGGCAGATGGGTTTTCGTGGTGAAGGCCGCACGGTTTGCGTGCTGGCCGACGGCGCCGCTTCGATTCCCTCTTTGAATACGCGCTGGCGCGGGCAAGTTTCCCCCGCCGCCGAATGCTGGTTCACTTTCGCTGGAGGCGAAGCGGTGTCGGCCTGCGGCGATGTGGGCACGGCCATGATCGGAGCACTCTGTGGAGCGGAGGCCAATGGCGAGACCTACGGCGTTGCACCCGATGCTCATTGGATCGCCGCGCGCGTGCTCTGTGACAACCCGCGTCTTTCTCATGTACTGACGGCTTTGCAATGGGCCGCCGATCCCGACGGCGATCCGTCCACCTTCAGCGATGTGCCGGACGCTATCTGCGGCGCATGGGGCCTGAGCGCAGGTTGCGGCGGCGGCACACCCGACGGCGTGTGGGATGCCGTGGCCAACGTCGAAGCGCTCGGCCCGCTTCTGATCTTTCCCGCTCATCAGGAAGAACGCGCCGGCAGCGCTTCCATTCGCTTGCCGGAATCTCTGGCCCGCTGTCTGGCCGTGGGGAATGCCGATGTGAGTGGCGCTCTGCCCACGCTCCATCCATCCTCGGGTCGCGGGCCGTCGCCTTGCGATCCTACGCTGGTCAAACCCGATGTCTGCGCTCCGGGCACGTGGGTGCGCACGCTGACTTCCGCGGGCCCCGTGCAGGCTTCGGGAACTCCTCTATCGGCGGCGCGCGTCGCGGGAGTAGCCGCACTTCTCAGGCAGGCCAGTCCCAACGCGCCGGCCTCGGAAATCAAACGCGCGCTCACCGTCACCGCTACCGATCTCGGCGGCCCGGGGCCCGACAACGCCTACGGTTTCGGCATGATTCACGCCGCGCGCGCGCTGACCATGATGCTCTCCAGCGGTCGTATGGGAGCCGTTCAAGGCACGATCACCTGTGGCGGCGAACCCGTATTCGGCGCGCGCGTGGTGTTGGCCGGTCCTTTCGGCGAAGCGCTGACCACCTCGCAGAACGGATTCTTCGGCTTCGATCAGGTGCCCGCCGAGCGCCGTTATGCCCTGCGCATCGGCCGCTTCGGATATCGCCTGTACTTCCATTCCGATTCCATCGCGGTCGAGACCGGCCGCACGACCACGCTCAACATCTCTCTGGAGCGCGGCTTCGATGACGATGCGGAGTACGATCAGGGCTGGAGTCTCGGCGTCGAGGGCGACAACGCCACCGGCGGAATTTGGGCGCGCGCCGTGCCGGTGGGTTCGCGCGTGGATGGCAAACTCGTGCAACCCGAGGAAGACGCGTCCCCACTGGGAAACCGCTGCTTCGTCACCGGCAACGCGCCTTCGCCCACCTCGGATGCGCGCGAAAATGACGTGGACGGCGGGAAAACCACGCTCCGTTCTCCGCTCTTCAG
>JAPKYT010000110.1 GCA_026394155.1 bacterium
AGACGACTGCCGCCGCGAGTGGGTGCCCTCACCCCTCGCGTGCCACAGATTCCGGCAGGGTCCGAAGACTTAACCCTGCTCGGCGGAAACCCCAGCAATGCCCGCTTTTCTCTTTCGGGACAGGAATCGTGAGTTGATGAGCGGGGCGGGCTTCCCAGAGTGAAATCATCAGGAATCCGCCCAACAAGCTGAAGCCGATGATGCCCCACGTCCAGCTTCCCCAGCCGAAGCGATCCAGAAACCAGCCCATTCCCCAGCCCACCACGCCGCCCGCCAGATACTGACAGCCGTCGAAGAGTCCCGCCGCCGAAGCCGCCGCGCGCTTGCCGCCGAAATCCATCGAAGCCACACCCGACAAAAGACTGTGCGTGCCCTGAATGCACATCGAAACCAGCATGAACATCCAGATCGAAGCGAACGGGCCCCAATTCTGACTGTAGTGCAGTCCCACCAGCGCGGCCGCTTGTCCGAAGAAAAAGAGCGCGGCCACCGGAGGACGGCGCGAGCCGAAGAGTTTATCCGAGGCCGTGCCCGCGATCAATCCGCCGAAAATCGCGCCGATGGGCATGCCGATGGCCGTCAGCAGAAATTCTTTCGAGCTGAACGAGACGTTGTGCACTTCGCGCATGAAACTCGGGAACCACTGATCCACGCCGTGCCGCACAAATCCGGTGCAGAATTCCGCCAGCGCAATCATCAGCATGATGCGGTTGGTGAAAATCCGCTTGACGATCCATTTGTAATCCACCTTGATATGCGCTTCCTGCTCGCTGCCGTCTTCGGGATCGAGAGGCGCGAATCCCACTTCATCGGGCGAGTTGGCGATGGCTCTGGTTCCCCACCAGACGATAATCACCAAGAGCGCGGCCGGAATGAAGAAAATGTATTGCCACGGCAAATAGCTGACGATCAGCCCGCCCAGAGTCATGATTCCCAATCGCCCGGCCTGAATCATGATCCCGAAGATGCCGCCGAACACGCCGCGCTCGCGCACGTGAAACCAGGCCGCATTGACCTTCACAACCGAAAGCGCGCCGTAGGACTGAAAATAACAGTTGAAGATCCAGATGATGATGAAAACGGAAAGCAGAAACGAAGCGGATTTGGCAAACGCTTCTAACTTGGCCAGCCGTTCGGGATCGGCCGAGCGCAGTTTCGGCGGCAGCAAATTGTGGAACTCGCGCAGTTTCTCATAGCTGTTCAGAGGCGTTTTCATCAGCACGGCGGTGGATACGCGCGCGTAGTTTCTTATGTCCTCCGCTTTCACGCCGCGGTCAATCAGAGTCAGGGAGTCTTCCTCGGCCAGCACCGGCAGTTTGCCCTCGCCTTTGAAGATCGCGCCGCGCTTGATGAGCGTCGTCGGCTCGTTCCACACTTGCGCTTTCAAAGGCTCATAGCGCGCGGTGAGATCTCTCAGCTCGTTGGGAATGCCCGTCAGGTTGGGAGCAAGACCGAAGATCACGGTGAAGAGAATGACAAACGTCCCGCCGAAGAGAATCGCTTTCCGTCCGCCGATGCGGTCCGCAATCGGCCCGTTCAGAAAGACCGAGGCGGCATACGTCCAGAAACCCGCCGTGAGAATGACGCCGATTTGTTCCTTCGACCAGCCGAAAGTCTCGCGCAAGATGGGATTGGCGATGGTGAT
The DNA here is from genome assembly GCA_026394155.1 of bacterium. Classification (GTDB taxonomy): domain Bacteria; phylum Electryoneota; class RPQS01; order RPQS01; family RPQS01; genus RPQS01. Next base: position 1,646 of record JAPKYT010000110.1, read on the forward strand.
GTTGTAGCGGCACATGTAGTAGGCCGCGTAGAGGAGGCCGAGCGACACCCAGTTCTGCGCTCGCCGTGCGCGGAATCCGGGCTGGTCAAGGTGGGAGCGGTCGTAATTCATAAGGATGGAAGAGTTAGCACCGCTTGCGCGGCGGAGGGAAAGGTGGCCTAAGCCGGAGGGTTTGCCGCCAATTTACAGACTTTTCACCGACAAATCAACTCGCACTTGGCGGTGTTCGCGTCGCCGTGGCGGGTCCGCGACCCGACCGGCGAAATCACTTCCGAGAACGCCGGGTGGGACACGGTCCACACCTCGGCGAAAACTTCTTGCCGCTAACCGAATTCTAACAATGGGTAGGGACGCAGCCTGCTGTGTCCGTCTGGTCATGAGGAAAAAGGGCGGGGATCAACCCGCCCTTGATGGTGGCATCCGAGCCAATCTCTACTTCAACATCAGCACCTTCTGCGTTCGCTGTAGGCGGTCCGTGCGCAGATGCACGAAATACGTTCCCGATGCAAGGTTGCTTCCATCGAAAGTCAGTTCGTGCCGGCCCGCGGCTTGCACATCGTCGAGCATGGTCTTCACCAGCCTTCCGGCAAGATCGTACACCCGCAGCGAGACCCGCGCCGTGCGATCCAGATCGAAACGAATCCGCGCCTCGCTGTTGAACGGATTTGGATAGACGGACAGCAGCGTGAAATCCGACGGCTTGAAAATGAGCGGTCCGTCGCTGCTCAGATCGGAGAAATCGAGGTAATAAATGCCCGTTCCGCGAGACGTCCAGATGCGCTGGCGGTATGGATCGGCCACCACACCCCCCATCAATTCGTTCTGATCGGAAAACGGATAGTCGAAGTTACGCGGCATCCAAGTGTAGCCTGAGTCTTCCGACATCCAAAGAGAGTCTCTACATGGATCCACCGCTATCAATAACAGGTCCTCGCGGTCAATACAGATGAATTGCGGGTCACCGCAATAGTGTGAACCCAATCCTCCCCGCTGATCCCACAGGCCGTTCCGCCAGTGCCAGAGGGTCGTGCTACGAAAAATGAACACCTCGTCGCCCAGTGGCAGCAAGCCGCTGCAGTAGTAGTGGCTGGCCGGGAGATTGAGATCGTCCCAGGTCACGCCAAGATCGGTCGTGCGCCAGAGGCTGAGTGGGTTTTCCGGGGCATCCAAATTGTCCGCCAAGACGTAAATTGCCTGTGTGCTCTGGGCGATCTTCTGGTACGAAGAATCGGCGACCGGAGGGCAGGGAATCACGGACCAGGTGCTGCCGAAATCGTCGGTGCAGGCCAGAGAATCGGGTAGATAGCTGACCGGAACGACAATGCGCGTGAGCGAGTCGCCCCGCAGAACGTTGATCTGATCCACGACGAGTCTGCCGGGAATGCCGGTGACCGCATGCCACGATAAGCCGTCGTCGAAGCTTTTCAGAAGCCGCGCACGTCCGAAACTCAGCGATTCAGGGACGTAGATTCCGGCCAGGGCGAACAAGGTATCGGCACGCTTCTCGAACACGGGGCCTACCCAGTAAGCCGAGTCACCGATGGTGGACGGAGTAGTGAACTCGCGCCACGCGGCAAAGGGGAACTCCAATTCCCATTGTGCCCATATTGGCAAGGCCTCGTAATTTGAGTAATCTGAACGGGAAAGGAATACAGCTTCGGGCATAGTCTGAAAAGCGGCGTAAGGCATGCCGGTGGGCGGCAGGCTCAATGGCTGCCACGTATTGCCGCAATTCCGGGAGTGATAGACACCGGCGTAATCGTAGAGGACGAACATTTCGCCGCTGAACTCGTTCCACGCGAGACCGCGGGCGTACGATTCGAAGGTCGGAAGTCCGCCGGAGGCCACAGCCCATGTTCGGCCGAAATCATCCGAACGCATGATGCCGCCCGGGCATTCGGCGCTCATGAAAAGCCTGCCGGGATGGGCAGGACATTCCACCAAGCGCGAGTCCCGGTTTCCGGCGGGCGAATTGGCAATTCGCTGCCAGGTCTGTCCCTCATCGGTGGAAATCACGACGCTCCCGTCGCTCCAAACGGGCACCCACGCCATCACGATTGCCGCCAGATCGCCATTGGACAACCTCGCCACATCCACCACGCAGCCCGACTGGATGCCGAACTGTGCGTAGAAATCCGAGACTCGCGTCCAACTTTGGCCAAGATCGGTGCTTCGGAAAAGGCCGGTGGTTTGAGTCGCACAGAAGCCGCCAAGATAGGTGCCGCAAAGCAAGGTGCTGTCGTGTGCTTTGTCCGGAACAAGGTTCTGGAGAGAGCACATCGGAAGTCTGGGGCATCGCGTCCAGTTCAACCCGTAGTCCACTGAGCGGTACAGTTCGAGTTCAAGAAGTCCCCCGAGCCGGAACCAGACATTGTGATGTCTTGGAAGTGTGACAAAGATGCAGCTATATGAGGAGTCCGGCATGAGGTGCCATGTGTCGCCCCCGTCGTAGGTACGTGCACTGGGGCAAGTCCAGGTCAGTGACGAGTAGAAGGAGGCCATCATCGTATCGGCGGCCGCGTCCACGGCCCAGACGCCCTGGAGAGACAGACGGTCCCCCGGACTCAGGCGCGCATTGATGGGCAGCCAGCTCGCTGCCCCGTTCTCGGTGAGCCACAGGCCTGCGCCCTCAAGGCACGCCAGCAGCTTCTGGCCCGCAGAATCGCTGACGATGGTGGTCGCAATGGGATTGCCGGCAGGAAGATGTTGCCAGTCGGCGCGGAGGGAAGTGAAGGCGGACGAGCAGAACAGAAGTGTGAAGAAGAAAAGAATGCGAATCAGCATGGTACCCCTCCCAGAGTTAGCTGCTGATCTAACGAGGCAGATGCGTCCTCATTCTCCCAAGTGGCTTTTGCAGAAACAGATTAATCCACGAAAAACAACGCAAGATCAGGGCCTCATTCGCCGCGATCTAAAGTCAAGCATTACAATCACCCACAAGAGCGTCCATGCACCGTCACTGTGCATTCATGCAGAATCTGCACGTCATGCTGCGGTGAGCGCGAATGGAGATTTTGTCGGTCACAGACCGACCCTACTTCGGCCTCCGATTCCATATCGTGGTCATCAGAATGCCGCCGATGAGAGCGAAGGCGGAAAGGCTGATGAGCCAGCCGTCCCAGCCGTAGGTGTCAATAATGAAACCGACGAAGGGCTGCGCGAGGCCGGCACCGATGTACTGGAAGGCGTCAATCATTCCCGCCGCGCTGCCCGCCGCCTTGCGCCCGCCGAAATCCATGGCCGCCGCGCCGCCGAGCAAACTGTGCGGTCCGTTCACGAAAAACGAGAGCAGAATGAGCAGCACCGCCGCCGCCGTCGGCCCGTGGGAGTAGTAGAAAAGAATCAGCAGCACGAATTGCAGATAGTACATGATTGCCGCGGGAGGTGAACGGCGCGAGCCGAACATCTTGTCCGAAGCCGCTCCCGCCGCGAACGCTCCCAACACCGCCGCCACCGGCATGGCCAGCGCGCGCAGTTGAAAAGCGAACGAATCGGTGGCCAGATGCTGCACTTCAATCAGGTACTTCGGGAACCACTGTTCGAGTCCGTGCCGCACCACGCCCGTGCAGAAATACGCGCCCGAAATCACCCACAGAACCGGACTGGTGAACACTTTCTTCATCGTACCGGCAATCCCCAGCGGCTTGGTGTCGGTATGGCGGTCGTGCTCGCCCATGTCCGGCGGTTCGAAGCCCAAATCCTCGGGATGATCGCGAATGGCAAACCAGCCGAGGACGGCGAAAAACGCGGTGATGGCGGCCGGCACGAGGAAGATCGAGGTCCAATCGTAGTTGGCGATCAGAAAGCCGCCCAAGAGCGTAATTCCGAAGCGGCCGAGCTGGATCATCATGCCGAAAATGCCGGTGAACGTGCCGCGCTCCTTGAGGCCGAACCAGTTGCCGTTCACGCTCACGATCGAGGGCGCGCCGAAGGCCTGAAAATAACCGTTCGCGCCCCACATGATGATGAAATAACCTAACACGCCGAAATTCGTGCCCCAAGCCATCAGGCAATTCAGAGCAATGGTGCCGATGGCGCCGATCATGATGGCCTTGCGCCCGCCCAAGCGATCGGTGATCTGGCCGTTGATGAATTGCCCGATGGCATACATCCAGAATCCGGACGCCACGATCCAGCCCCACTGCTCGTTCGACCAGCCGAAGAGCTTCGTCATTTTGCTGGCGCCGAACGAGAGGTTGTAGCGGCACATGTAGTACGACGCGTACACGAAGCCCAGCGGCAGCCACACCGTGGCCCGTACGCGGCGATAGATGGGAGTGATCTCAGCAGCCATATTCTCTCAGCCTTTCATTGAAGACTTGATAATGCCGGCGATGTAGTCGTGAAACTGCTCCGTTCGAGGGAGAGTCCACGGGACGGTGCGCACGCGCCCCAACGGCTCCACCGGCTGAAACCGTTTTTCGCCGGTGAGCAAGCGCCCTTCAAGAATGGTCAGCCGCCCGCTCTTGATCTCGACGCCCGACAGCGATCCGCCCGCGTGCGGCGGATGCTTGCGCAGCCACGCTTGTGCGACCAGGCTGTAGAATCCGGGCGGCACGTTGAGCACCAACAGCGACTGCTGCCCGGCCATCGGAATGCGCGGCAGAGTTCTGGTGTCGGCGTTTCCCACCAGCGTGATCTGTGAGAGCCACGTCTCGCGGTCGGCTCCCGGCACGCGCTGAAAAACCACCAACACCGCCCCCTTGCCTTCGTCCAGCATGGCCGGCGGACCGGCGGGGTCTTTGCGCTTGCAGCTGGCGGCGAAGAGAACGGACAGCAAGAGCAGGCACAAGAAAAACGGTTTCATGAAGGTGTAAATGGTTGGCTGATGAAAATCTGAAATCTGAAATCGGAAAGCTGAAAGGAAGATTCCGGCCGGGTTGCGCGCGGTCGGATGCTGTTTACTGGCGAGGATGTTCAGCGCTTAACCCGGCTCGGCGGATAATGGTGAAAAGACCCCCCTTTCGTCCCCCCGTGAACGGGGGGAGACCCGCTCAAAACGGCCATGCCACCGGCGGCAGCGTGGCGCGCGGAATCAATCCCGGCGCTTCCAAAACGCCGAGGAAATCGTAGGAGATTCCGAGCATGACCACGTTGGAGCGGCCGTATGAGGATCTCGGATCGGACCCTGTGTACTCATAGGCCGTCCGTCCCTGACTGTGGCTCAGGCTCAAGACGAGACTCAGGCGGTCCTCGACGAAGTATTGCACACTTGCGCCCGCGCTCACCGACCACGAGTCCGTGCGTTCCCGCCAGTCGTAGCGGGGGTACGAATACTCTTCTATGAGCCGCTGATGCTGCACTGTGCCCGAAGCCACCCAGCGATCCGCCACCATATAAGTGAGTTTGACCGAGGTGGTCGCGCGGATGGCATGAGCCATGTTGTCCTGCGGAAGAAGAATGGTGCTTACCGCGTCGAGTTGCAACGGCCAGCCCAACGGCCGGTGGAACTCCACCTGCGGCCCGAAGCGGAAGGAATCATCGTGGTCCTCGATGCGGGCCGAAGCCGAATGGGACGTGTCCAAACTGTAAACCCCGCTGTCCGCCTCCTGCTCGCGGGCGCGGGTGAAACGCCGCTCAATGTGGTGTTCATGCTGGCCCTCGACGACCAGTCCGGCAAACCAGCCGCAGTCGCGGCGGAAGCGGCCGAACGCTTCGCTCAGAGAGCGCGGGCTTGGCCACACGTCGGGGCCCACCCATGAGCTGCCGGAGCGATATGATTCCGCGATGCGATAGGCGCTGTAGGCGTCCAAGCCTTCCTCGCGCAGCGCGCCGTCTTCGCGCAGGATCCTCTCCACGTCCTGCCAAAAATACTTGTGCGGCCGGTCGCGGATGATGGTGTGATCCGTGCCCGCCACCCAGACTTGCGCCAGCCGCCGGCGCGTTTCGGGTTTGAGTTCGCCGGTCAACACGCCCAAATCGCGCAGTCGCTTCTCCAACACATAGATATCATAAACCGGCGAGGCGTCGCGCACGCGACCGACTCCGAGGCCCGCGTTTCCGGTCACGTAGTAGTCGAAGATTAAAGCCTCGTGATCCTGACGATTGGTGCTTAGATGCGCGCCTTGAGTTGATTTCCAGTACTGGCTGCTCCAGCCCTGCGCGTAACTCCCCTGGGCGCCTGTTCCTGCTGTCAAACCGACGGGGACGGGAAACGGGTAGTAGCGCGTGCTGGCCTGCAAGCGCCACGACTCCGAAAGGTCTTGCCAATTGGTCTTCAGTTGACTCACCGTGGTGTCATCGGGCGTGTTCTTGGATCGCCAACTGCGCAGATCACCGCTACCATAAAGATACAATGTGAGATCGGCGCGCAGCGGATCGGAGTCGTACAACCAGCGTCCCCACAGGGCACCGTTGCTGACCTCATAGGTCGTTCGCGTGCGGTCGCCCTGGTAGTCCTGATAGCTGTTTTGTGCCCAGCCCGTGAGGCGGCCACCCAGATTGTAAACTTTGTGCTTGGGAATGCGGAAATCGGAGAATCCGTCCGCTTTCAAAACGTGCGGGAGAATGCACATTAGGCAAACCAGAGCCAGCAGATGTCGAACCATGGTGATCCCCTTTCCGAACTTGAATTTCAGCACGGTCCACCTCTTTATGCCACGCAGCGCGCGGCAATCGCCCGAAGATGCCGCTCATCCGTTCCGCAGCAGCCGCCGAGAATCCGCGTGCCGAAACGGCGGTGAGCGCTCAGCATCCCTTCGGCCAGATTCTCCGGAGATTCCGCAAAAAACTCCGCGGACTGGTCCAATGCCTCGGGACTCTTGCGCGAGGTGTTGGCTTGCAAACCGATGATCCGTTCGCTCATGCCGGGCCGCCGCGCGCATTGGTGATCT
>JAPKYT010000046.1 GCA_026394155.1 bacterium
TGGAAAGCGAGTGCGTCGGCGGCGTTGCGCGTTTCGGCTTCGTCGCGCTTCTTCTTGTCGTCGCTCTCGTGCGACTTCGCGTCGGTCTTCATGCGCTCGATCTCTTCTTTGGTGAGACCCGAGCTGTGCGTGATTTTGATCGTCTGCTCGCGGCTGGTGGCCTTGTCCTTGGCGCTGACTTGCAGGATGCCGTTGGCGTCAATGTCGAAGGAGACTTCGATCTGCGGAATGCCGCGCGGCGCGGGCGGAATGCCGTCGAGCGTGAAGCGGCCGATGGTCTTGTTGTCCATCGCCATGGGGCGCTCGCCTTGCAGCACGTGAATTTCCACCGACGGCTGACTGTCGGAAGCCGTGCTGAAAATCTCCGTTCGCTTGGTGGGAATGGTGGTGTTGGCGTCAATGAGTTTGGTCATCACGCCGCCGAGAGTTTCGATGCCCAGCGAAAGCGGCGTGACGTCGAGCAGCAGAACATCTTTCACGTCACCGGTCAGAATGCCGCCCTGAATGGCCGCGCCGACCGCCACCACCTCGTCGGGATTCACGCCGCGGTTCGGATCCTTGCCGAAGAATTCGCGCACCATGTCCACGATGCGCGGCATGCGCGTGGCACCGCCCACCAGAATCACTTCGTCAATGTCAGATGGTTTCATGCCTGCGTCAGAGAGCGCGCGGCGGCAAGGCTCGGCGGTGCGCTGCGCGAGATCCTCAGTGAGTTCCTGAAACTTCGAGCGCGTCAAATTCAAGTCGAGATGCTTGGGGCCTTCGGCGGTGGCGGTGATGAAGGGCAGATTCACCTGCGTCTGGGTGGAGCCGGAGAGTTCGACCTTGGCCTTCTCCGCCGCTTCGCGCAGCCGCTGCAAAGCCATCGGATCCTTGCGCAGGTCAATCCCCTCCTGTTTCTTGAATTCGTCGGCGATGTAATCCATGAGGCGCGTGTCCCAGTCGTCGCCGCCGAGGTGCGTGTCGCCGTTCGTGGATTTCACTTCGAACACGCCGTCGCCCAATTCGAGAACGGAAATATCGAAGGTGCCGCCGCCGAGGTCGAAGACGGCGACTTTCTCTTCCTTCTTCTTGTCGAGGCCGTAGGCCAGCGAGGCCGCGGTGGGCTCGTTGATGATGCGCAGCACTTCGAGGCCCGCGATGACGCCCGCATCTTTGGTGGCTTGCCGCTGCGTGTCGTTGAAGTAGGCGGGCACGGTGATGACGGCCTTGGTGACTTTCTCGCCGAGGTAATCTTCCGCCGCCTGTTTCATTTTCTGCAGGATCATGGCGGAGATTTCGGGCGGTGCGTAATCTTTGTCGTCAATTTTGACGTGCGCGAGGCCGCCGCTGTTCACCACTTCATAGGGAATGCGGCGGGTTTCCTCGCCCACTTCGTCGTAGCGCCGTCCCATGAAGCGCTTGATGGAATAGACGGTCTTTCGCGGATTCGTGACGGCTTGCCGCTTGGCCGGTGCGCCGACGAGGCGTTCGCCGGTCTTGGTGAAAGCGACCACCGAGGGAGTGGTGCGGCCGCCTTCGGCATTGGGGATAACGACCGGTTCGCCGCCTTCGACGACGGCCACGCACGAGTTGGTGGTTCCGAGGTCAATTCCGATGATTTTCGACATGATGAGGCTCCCGTGTATCGTGAATTTTTGTTCGATGGCTGCTTAGAGTGGTCAGTTGCCCTTGTGCAAGCAAGGTGCCAGAATTGTAGAGCAATTATATTCAGTGCATTACACTCCGGAGACGTTCGCTCATGGAGATACCGGTCTGCCAATATGGCAGATGATCTGACCTCACCGCCATTTAATCTGCCATGACAGCTGCCGAGGCCCAGCAAGCTGGGCGCTACAAGATCGAGATTCTTGCGCCTGCTCCTGTGACGAATCTCTTGGACGAGTAGCCGCCGAAACGAGAAGAGCCGCGCTCCAGACGAACGCGGCTCTCCCGGAATCACCTGTTTGCGCCGTGTCAGCTCGAGATTTTCTTGCGATCCATGAGAATGGGCTGCCAGCCCTTTTCGGTCTTGACCACCAGACCCGAAGGCACTTTCCCTTCGGACGGCCGTGTCTCGACAGTCTCGACCTGCGGATGCTTGATCGCGTCAATGATAGGCACCGGCCGTGGAACCGCGCCGCCGGGTTGCGGTGAGCGCGAGCCACCGAGCATACTGGGCTTTCCCGATTTCTGCGCCGCCCGCTCGCGCGCTCCCACCGGGTCAATGCCGTGCGCCTGACGCAGCTTGTCCATTTTCGCGCTGATCGCCTTGCGGGTAACGCCGAAGCGATCCGCCAGCTCGGCCATCGGCACTTTGCCGTAGTTGTCCAACAGGAATTTTTCTTCTGCCGGAGTCCACTTCTTTGCCATGGTATCTATCGCTCCTTGTAGGTGATTTCGCAGGAAAGACGGGCGGCCGCGAAAAAGAAAAATCTGAAAGGCTGAAATTTCAGTTTCTCAGGATTTCAGTTTTTCAGCCTTTTCACTATGACCCCCCTTTTGTCCCCCCGTCCACGGGGGGATAATAGACTATCGCAGCAGAATCATCTTGCGGGCCTGCACGACTTCGGGAGTTGTCAGGCGGCAGAAGTACAGACCGCTGCCCGCGAGGTACGCGCCGTCCCATGTTAGACTGTGCCGGCCGGCGGGGAAGCTGCGGTCGGCCAGCGTGGCCACGCGGCGACCGAGAATGTCGAAGACTTCCATCCTGACCTGAGCAGCCGTGGGCAAGGCGAAGGAAATGACCGTTTCCGAATTGAACGGATTGGGATAGTTCTGGAAGAGTTCGAGCCGCTCGGGCAACCCGGCTTCCCCCGATGGCGGAACGGCCGATCCCGAATCGGGAATGCGCCGCTGAAAAGCGCGCACGTTGTCGCCGGTGACGGTGACCACCACCGTGTCGGCCTGCGACGGCTCGAAGGCGAACTCGGCCACGCTCTGCCCGGGCGCAATCCAGCGTGTTTCAAAATCGCCGGGCCCACGCCACAAGGTGACGTTCAGACTGTCGGCGGGGGCATCCAGCGCGTTGTTCACCGTCACCAAAATCGTTCCCGGCGCGGTGGGCAGTTCGGCAGGCACGCTCACGTCCAGCGGGAAGGGGATGCGCGTGAATACTTGCAGAGCCGGATCACCCTGCACGAGATATTGCCGGAACATGGTCTGCACCACTTCAACAACTGCCGGCTCGTTCAGGAACTGCGCCATCATGCCGCAGACCATCATCTTGCCGGCCACCAAACCGCACATGAGATGCCGCACGCCATAATCAAGCCACGCCCGGTAGAGCAGCGAATCGAGACAATCGTTGAACACGGTGTGGGTGTTCCAGCACGGGCCGATGAAACCGGCCGCGCCTTTGGGTTCGCTCACCGAACCGGCCGTCATCCACGCTTCGCCGAAACCGGGGCCAGCGGGGGGAACGAACATGCCCACACCGCAGCCGATGCCGGTGACGATGGGAAGCTTGTAGCGGTCGGAGATGTCGGAGACGTTGTCCACCCAGAAATTCACGCCCGCCCATCCATACGACCAGCCGGTGCCACGGTAGTTGACAAACGTCATTCCGGTGTTGACGCGATTGATGATCTGCCACGGGCTCACATTGTGGCCCCAGACGGTGTCCACCGCGGCAAAGCCGTTACGCAGCAGCGCGGTGCGCACGTCGCGCTTCGTCTTTCTCTGAGACGGAGTTTCCATGTCAGAGGCCATCAGCGCACGGGTGAAGCGCTGCGAGTCCTGAATGCATGGCGCGCGCTCGTGATCCACCGTGCGGCGCACGTAGCTGAGCACTTCCTCCGGCAAGTCCACCACCCAGCGGCCGAGGAATACGTCCGGATAGACGTCGCTCCCTTCCACCGCCGCGAAGTAGCTCTCGTCGGTGTACGGTCCGGCCATCGTCTCGGTGCCAAAGCGCGTAGGCGGGTCGTAGGTGTCTTGCGTCCGCACCGGCAGCCGATTCTCGTCCCCCACCAACACCACGAAGTCCACCGGCGGCGTGGCGCGAAGGGAGTCGGTGATGAGATGGCGCACTTGCGCAGCATTGAGCGGCCCCGAAGAGATCGCGGAGGTGGCCACCACCGTCACCCGGTCGCCGCGTTGCTCTTTCCAGCGCACATAATCCTGAACCAGCGGCACGTAGTCGTAGCTGCCGTACTGCGGAACGAGCATCAGAATGTGCGAAGGCGCAGTGACGCGCACGTTGGGAATGTCCTCCCAGTTCACAACCACTGCCTGAAAGACCTTCTGCCATGCCGGCGAGAACGACGGCCGCGGTTGTGTCAGAGGATTCTCGCCCGTCAGACCGTCCAGATCCACCCGGACCGCGGCCTGATACATCACCGAGCAGACGGCGGCGTTGTTCACGTAGGTGATCGGCCGGAAGGTGACGGGCACAATCCGCGCACCGCCCAGAATGCCCACGGAGCCGAGTGTCACGAGCGGCGGACGGGGATTGTTCTCGGGCAGCGTGTCGGGCGGCACGACAGCGAAAAGGCGGGTGTCCCAGCTCTCCACGGTGGCTGAGGGATTGCCCGTAGGCGGGAGCGCGATAAACACCGAGAACCGCGGCAGCAGATCACCGGTGGGATTCATCTCGCCCCACAAACCCGGAAAGTTGCCGGCGAAATTGACGGTGTCCGTCACGGGCAGGGTCGCCATTCTCAGCTGCAGCCAGAGCCTGCTGGGGCTCTCCTGTTCGACGGTGATGGTGGGAGAGAAGGCGGCGTGGTCGTAAAGGCCGAAGCTCGGAACGGCCTCGGCGGGGCTAGGCGGCCAGAAAACGGCCACCGCCCAGAGGCCGAGACAGAGGAAGCATCGCGCGCAGCGGCTCATGGGTGGTTCCTCGGGTTCAATGCGCCATGCTTGAAGGGTGGCGTGAACGATAATGCCCCGGCCCACAGGGCGGGGGCGGAAATCCAGTATAGTAAGTGTAGTCAGGGCCGGCGATGCCTGCCAGCATCTCATGATTTAGTTGACAAATGATGCCGCGGTTCATATCTTGTGCTTGCTGAGAGGCATGAAACCCGCCGCGGCGTCAGCGACCGGACTGTTTCCGTTCGCGCCCGTATCTTTCTGATTGAAAAAGCAGCAGTAGGCAAGTTGCCCGTCGGCCAGCCGGGTTCCTGCGCGGACCGGCAAAGGTGGCAATATAGAGCATTCGCGCAGGCATGTCAAGGACGGGAGAGTTCTGCTGCCGAGTAGGCCGGCCCTGAAAGCCTTGGCTGGAGCGGTATTTGCCCATGCGGCGGATGTTCGACCAGCGCCCGCGGGGGAGGGCGGTGAAGGGGTTCCGGCATAGTGATGTAACGTACTGAAGAGGCTTAGAGTTCCATTCAGGTACCCGGAGACCCGCGAGGACCATGACTTCAAACGTGGAAAGGGATAGACCATGCATCACACGTTCAATCTGTGTCGGCTAATCGGAAGCGGGTTGGTTGCCCTGCTGGTGGTGCTGTTAGTGGGCACGGCCAGCGCTCAGACGGCCGCGGCCCCGGACCTCAAGACTGAATTCGACAGGATTTTCGCTCAGATCGTGACCTTGAGCGACGCCGATCTTGAGGTACCTCAGGCGTTGTACGACCGCTACTTCGAACTGCAACGGAACCTGTATCCCATTCCCGACGAGAGGCACTCCGGAGGACAGCTCGATCAGGGCATGGACGGCTGCCCGGGAACGGTCATCACTCAGCCGCCTCCCGGCCAGCTTCTGAATTTCTATGATGATGGCCAGATCAACTTCATGCACGACAACTGCACCTATCCGCGCTGCCGGCGGGGGAACGATGTCCATTACCAGTTGGTGATGAACCATCCCGAGTGGCTGCTCATCAGCACCTGCGGGTCGGTGTACGACACTTATCTGTGCGTGTTCCGCGATTCCTGCTGCGCCGACACGGCCGCCCGCGTGATGGTCAATAACAATGCGCCACAGATTTGCGGGACCAACGCGCTGCAGGCCGCCATCAGCGCCTGCTTCCTGCTGTCGGGAACGTACTACATCACCCTCGACGCCCTCAATTCCGGAACCACGGGTGACTACCAGTTCCGCGTGCAGAGTGTGCCCGACAGCGTGTGCGAAGTCCCAATCCCGTGCACGCAGGACTCTGAGCACGTGGAAGCCCAGCACCCGAACGACGGAGTGTGCGAATCCGGCACCCGCGTGGAGTGCGGTGACGGCTATTGCGGCGCGATTGACCGGCTGGGCGACCGCGACGTATACTACTTCACGCTGAGCAGTTGCAAGGTGGTCACGCTGTCCGCTTTTGCCGATGACACACGGGGGCAGAGCGGCTACAATCGAGGCCTCGATCCGGCTCTCAGGCTATTTTCCGGCCCGGCTTGCGATCATCCCATCTACACTAACGACAATGTGGGGACCACGTACCCGGACGACATTGCGGGCAACGACGCGCGCATCGTCACCACCGGGGAACTGCGAGCCGGAACTTACTGGCTGGAAATCACCGGCAATACAACCACCGGCAAGTACGAGTTTCTCATCACCTGCCGGCCTTGCGCGGAGTAGTTTGGCGACGTGCTTTAATGCGCGATGTGAATCAGCCGGCCTTGTGCGCCGGCTGATTCTCTATCTACTGTAGCTTCTTCATGCCCAGCAAGCTGGGCGCTACAAGATTCTGCGATGCCTGCGTAGCGCCCGACTTGTCGGGCCGCTTCATGCCCAGCAAGCTGGGCGCTACAAGATTCTGCGATGCCCGCGTAGCGCCCGACTTGTCGGGCCTCTTTATGCCCAGCAAGCTGGGCGCTACAAGATTCTGCGATGCCTGCCGGGCGCTACGCTGTTGCGCATTGCGGATTCTCCTTGTCAAGAGCCCATTGGAGAGGATTGTTGGCAATGTACTCTCGAACTCCAGCCAGATCACGCTCATTTCGAATAACGTGTTCGTGGAAATTGTCTTGCCAGAATTGCCTGCCGGGCGATTTGCGGAAAAGATTGATCTCGCGCGTCGTAACTGTTTTGAACGCGGCGATCAGACGACCGAGGGTGTGGCGCGGACCTTTCTCCGTTTGGGAATCTTCTACGAACAAGATTGCGTGAAAGTGATTCGGCATGATGACGTATTCATCGAGCACGACATATGAGTATTGCTCGGCGAGCCATGTCCATCCGCGAACAACCACTTGGCCGAAATCCGTTAGTTCTGCATTTCCCTTGTCTATGCGACTCAGACAGCATTCCCGTCCGGCGACCACGATCGTCACAAAGTAACCACCGGATGATGAATAGTCATAGTCCTTCAGCCTAACGTTCTTGTGATAATCTCTCACACAAGGTCCCGTTTCTGTTCAGTATAGCGCCCGACTTGTCGGGCCTCTTCATGCCCAGCAAGCTGGGCGCTACAAGATTCTGCGATGCCTGCGTAGCGCCCGACTTGTCGGGCCTCCTCATGCCCAGCAAGCTGGGCGCTACAAGATTCCCCGATGCCTGCGTAGCGCCCGACTTGTCGGGCCTCTTTATGCCCAGCAAGCTGGGCGCTACGAGGGCGGAGACGTTTCATCGGGGACGAGGTTGGAGCGAGCCAGACGGATCATGCCCACGGCCATTACTCCGTAGGTGGCGATCAAGACTCCGGCGGCGGCCTTCAGCCCGGCCAGCGGCAAGAGCGCCAGATTGGCGGCCGTGTTCAGCGCCAGGCCGGTGAGCTGAATGGGCACGACTCTCTGCGGCTTGCCGATTCCCACCACCGCGTTGGTCAGCACGCTGCAAATGGGCTCGAAGAAAGTGACCACGATAATCAAGCGGAAGAAGGGGACGGCCGACACGTACTTCTCGCCCAGAAACAGCGGAAAGAGCGTGGGACAGGCAAACCACATGAAGATGTTGAAGGGAATGAGCAGCAAGAGCAGCGTCCGCAGGATGGTGCGCAAGCGGCGGCGCAAATGCAGCACGCGGCCGTCGGCGTACAACCGAGACGCGCTGGGCAGCACCAGAAAATTGACCGCCTGCGAGAGCAGCGTGTACATGCGCAGGATGGTGCGGGCGGCGATATAAGGCGCGATGGCCTCGGCCTTGAAGAAGACTCCGAGCACCAGCGAGTCGCCCTGCTGCAAATACACTTCGCCCAAGGCCAGCGTGCCCGCCCATCGCCCCACCCGCGCCGTGCCCTTCCAGTCCCCACGCGTTCCCGGGCGCAAGACGCAGGGTTCCAAGCACACGGCCAGCACGGCCGAGATCACCGCCGCGCCCAAGTTCGCCAGCATGACGGCCTCGGCGGTATGCATCTTCCCCACCAAGGTCAACAGGACGAAGCCGGCCAGCGCTCCGATGAAATAGCCGCATTCGATGACGAAGGCCGCCCACACGCGCGAGGTCGCCTGAGTCAGCAGCAAAGCGATATCGCGCGGCACCATCACGATGAGAATGGCCGATCCGATGAGCGCGAGCTTGAAGCCGGCGCCCACCAACGGCAGGATGATCATGCCCAACCCGGCAGTGACGAGGGCGGTGAGGCCGCTCATCCAGAAGGCGGGCGCAAGTCCTTCAGTGCGTTCGCCGCGCGCCGCGCGCAGCACCAGCGGCACACCCCACAACCCGCGCGAGAGCGCCGTCGCCAGATTCACATAGGCGATGGCCATGCCGTAGCGACCGAAATCGGCCAGCGGGATGGCCCGCACGACCAACAGAATCAGGCCCGCGCCGTACAGCGCCGGTAACGTTTTCACCGCCAGCGAGCCGCCGGCACGGTGAAGGAGCGAGTTCATGCCGCGCGCTCCCCGGCGCCGGCCTTGAGAAGACGGCGGCGACGCAAACTCACGGACGCACCTCCGCCGTGCGCGTCCACCACGCGGGACATCCGGGCACGTCTATCGGCAGAATCATCTGCACAAAATCTCGGCGGTCCACGAAACGGTTCAGGTAGCTCAGCGCGCGGGAGAGCTGTCGCTGCTCGGGCGTGAGCAGAGCCTCGCGCCACTCGGCGGCCACGTTTTGAAGGCGGCGCAGAAAATAGTCGAGCAAGTCTTCCTCGCGGGGATAATTACGAATGCGGACGGCCTGAGCGGGTGGAATCTTGGCCAGTTCTTTGGCGCGCTCCACCGCCACGTCAAGACCGCCCAATTCATCCACCAGCTTGCGCTCCAGAGCCTGCGACCCGGTCCAGATGCGGCCTTCACCCGCCGCCTTGACCTCCTCGACGCTCAGTTTGCGGCCTTCGGCCACTCGCTCGGCGAATTCGTCATAGACGCCGTTCATGAGATCCAGCAGAACGGCTTGTTGCTCGCTTCCGAGATCGCGGTCCATACGGAAAAACTCCGCCCACTTCCCCTTTTCCACCGTCTCCACCCGCGCGCCGATCTTCTCATAGAGTTCTTGAGCGCTGGGAAAGACCGTGACCACGCCGATGGAGCCGGTGACGGTGTTGGGGTGGGCCACGATGCGGTCGGCCAGACAGGAAATATAGTATCCGCCCGAGGCGGCCACGTTGCCCATCGAGACCACCACCGGCTTCTTGCTCTTAAGCCGCCGCATCTCCTGGGCGATGATTTCCGAGGCGAGGGCCGAGCCACCGGGAGAGTTGACGCGCACCACCACCGCCGCCACGCGCTCGTTCTCGCGCAAATCGCGCAGCAGCTTCACCATTTCATCCGAGTAGAT
>JAPKYT010000146.1 GCA_026394155.1 bacterium
TGGCCGGCGCAATTCATTCGCTGACTTGGAATGGACGTGAGTTCCTGGATTCGTTTGACCACGGACGGCAACTCCAGTCGGCTTCGAACCTCGACTACGGCACACCGATCACCGACGAGACCTTCAACCCGACCGAGGCAGGTTCCAGGCGCGACTTTACCGGCGACAAATCTTCCAGCCGGCTGCTGCACTGGCGCGTCAAGCCAAACGCGCTCCAGACCTTGACTCAAATGGCCTTTTGGCTTGCGCCGGGCGAAAAGTCCGGGCCGAACCTCGCGAAGAACACGACGGTTCTTTCCGACCATCTCCTCACCAAGCGCGTGCGCATCGGACACAAAGACCTGCCCCACGTCATCGCTTATGATGTCGCCTTCAGCCTGCCGATTGGCGAGCGGCACACGCACGCGGTCTTCGAGGCGCTCACCGGCTACATGCCACCGGCATTTGAGGAGTTCCGCCAGTTCAATCTCCAAACCGGCGAAGTGGAGCCGCTGTCCGATGGTCCCGGCGAAGGGCCGTATCCCGTCATCTTCACCGTGCCGGGCGGCACACATGCAATGGGCATCTACGCGCCGCCGCAGCCCGCGCCCAATACCACCCGTCCCAGCTACGGACGCTTTCGATTTCGCGCGGAAAAGGTCGTGAAATGGAACTGCGTCTTCCGCGTGACGGACAAGAACGGCATCGCGCCGGGCGAGTATGCGTATCGCATGTTTGTCATCGTCGGTGAGCTGAACACCGTGCGCGATTCGCTACGCGCGCTGCATCATCCGCAACGCCGCGATCCCGCCGCAAATTGAGACTTGTCTGGGTTTTGCCACCCACGCCCCGCCTGGTTGGCGTTCGCTATTGTGACCGCGGAAAACTTCGAGAGACGATCGCAAGAAAATGAAAGGTCGCGCCCCCGACAAGAGAGTGAATCAGGGACGCGGCTCACGGGGAAAACCGGGCCGCGACCATGCGGAATCTGGAGGTAGCCACAATCCGCACAAGAAGGGGCGAGGCCCAGTATCTTCGTGTTATATTCGTCTTGTTGCGGAGGCAGTCTCCTACTGCCGCCCCAACGGTTTTACTTCCGCTTCCGCCAGGCGTAAGCCAGCAGGCCGGCCGCCAGCAGCACAAGGGTCGACGGCTCGGGCACCACGGTGAAGCCCGCGGCGGTCAACATCTGGATCGCCTGGCCGTCCAAACTGTAGGACGTCGCGTCGATGCCGGGGACAACAAAGGCTGGTTGTAGTTCGCCAGCACCTTGGCCAGGTCGGTGGCGTCCACCTTTCCGTTCAGGGTGGCGTCGCCGTAGTACGTGTAGGCGACCCACACCTGGCTCGACCCGGTGTCGTCGATCCAACCCAGGCCATGATAGGCGTCCGCACGCCCGCCGCCGATCTGGAATTTGCCGTCGGTCCAGGCCCCGCCCACCGTTTGGAAGCTCGCTTTCAGCAGGCCCTCGATCGTCGACGCTGGGCCACCGCGCCGACCCGGAGTTGCTCGCGGCCGTGCTCGGCGATGACGCCGTCGTACGCCGCGACGGCGCGGCCCGTTCGCAGGCTGTCGCCAGCATACAGATCGAACTGGCACTCTCAGTTCCCCCGCTGCTCTGCATAGCGCTGGGTGCCGGCGAAGATTTCCTGGTGGTATTTCAGCGGCCACTGGAGGTCGATCATGATGGCGACGCGGCGGGTTTCGGGCATGATAGGCTCCTTGGTTTCCGTTGCGGAGAGGTCCGCACATCGTAGGGAGCGTG
>JAPKYT010000106.1 GCA_026394155.1 bacterium
GTGTTTCAAGTCACCGTTGGTGACGAACCGCTCCCGAAGATGGAGGCTGCACAGGTCGTATGGAGTCCCCGTGAGACGAGTACATACCTTGGGCAGGAAGTGACGCGGGCACGCACGACGCCTGCATACATGATAAGAGACTGGACCAATCACTTCCTTGTCCTCAACGGAACTCCCTTCTATCCAGAAAGTGGAGGACAGATAGGGGATACAGGTCATATCTACGGACGTGATATTACTCTGCGCGTGACTGACACAATGCGCATGACACCTGCCCTATCTGACGTTGCAAGACACGTTGCTTCCCCCGGTGAGGGAGACGTTTTCCATGTAGTCGAATTCGAGGGAAAGGCTCCTGAAAGTCTCAGTGACGTATTCCCACTGTTGGCCGAGGTCGAAGCTGTTGTCTCTCTGCAACACCGCATTCCGACGCAGTACAATCACACGGTGACGCACCTTTTGCAGGCGGCGCTCAGGGAAGTTCTCGGCGATCACGTGCATCAGCAAGGCTCGCTGGTGCATCCCGAATACATGCGGTTCGACTACACGCACTATGAGAAACCGACTGACGATGAACTAGTGCAGATCGAGAGGCGGGTCAATGAGCGGATTCGCGAAAACTATCCGGTGACGCCGCGCATGCTGCCTCTCAAGGAAGCGCAGGCTTTGGGCGCGATGGCTCTGTTCGGCGAAAAATACGGCGATGAAGTGCGGATGATCGAAATCGGCGATGAGCGCGGCATCGTTTCGCGCGAACTCTGCGGCGGAACGCACACCAAGCGCACCGGCGACATCGGCTGCTTCGTCATCAAGTCCGAAACGTCCGTGGCGGCGGGCGTGCGGCGGATCGAGGGCCTCACCGGAGAACGCGCGCTGGAGTACCTGCTTTCGCGGCGCGATCAAGTGAATGAACTCACCGAGATTCTGGTGAGCGAAGGCAGCGATCCACTCGAAAAGCTGCGCAAGTTCATGGAGGAGAGCAAGCGGCGGGACAAGGAATTAGAGCAGCTTCGCGCACAGACCGCGGGCAATGCCATGCGCGACTTGGCCAAGAAGGCGGTCGCGGTGGGTAAGGCTAAAGTCGCAGCGGCGGAAGTCAGCGCGCAGAATATGGATCAACTCAAGGAAATGGGCGATGCGCTGCGCGAAAGCCTCGGCTCCGGCGTGGGCGTTCTGGTTGCGAACATCGAAGACAAGCCCTCGCTGGTGGTGGTGGTCTCGCCCGATTTGGTGAAGGCCGGTGTGGACGCCGTGCCCATCGCCAAGGAGCTCGGAAAGAGGCTGCAAGGCGGCGGCGGCGGAAAACCGCATTTGGCCACGGCGGGCGGCCGAAATCTGGCGGGAATCAAGGATGTGGTGGCGGATGCGGCCGCCGTGGTGGGCAAACTGACGGCTTAGTGGATTCGAGAGGAACGGACGATTCTGGGCAGCTTTCCGGTTGCCCTTTTTGCTAATTACATATAAAATAAATAACAAAATGTAGTTCTGAGACTTGATTTTGACTAATCAATTAGTTAAACTGGGCAATCAATTAAGGGCTTAGGCAACCGTTTGGCCCGTGAGGGAGTCAGAGTAGCATCAGCCATGTCGGACGACAGTAAGCAGAGAATCCTCGACGCCGCCTTCCATGAGTTCGCCGCCAACGGCAAGGCCGGTGCGCGCATGCAGGCCATCGCCGAACGGGCGCAGGTCAATCAGGCCATGCTCAACTACTATTTCAAGAGCAAGGATGATCTGTATCTGGAAGTCGTCCGGCAGAGCGCCCTGCTCTGTCATCAGAAACATCCGCCGCGTTTCGACGAGCCTCCCGAAGAGCAGAAGAAGGCGATTCTTGACCACCTCGAACACGACCTTCGGTTCTGGGCCAATAACACGGAACTGCTGCATCTTACCTTGCACGATCTATTGGCGGGCGGCGAGGGCATGAAACTGGCCCTGCGCGAAACGGTGGGACATGAGGAAGCTCGCATGGAAGTGGACCGGCTGATCTCCGGCGGACTCTTTCGGTCCCGCGATCCGCGCCAAGTGATTCTCCATTTGACCACTTTGACTCTGCTGGCTCTGATTCCCGTCGAGGCCGTGCGCGAAATGTGGCCGGGTCCGGAATCATCCGAAGAATTCCTGAACGCCCGCATCGAAGCAGTTCGTGATCTGCTGGAACACGGAATTTTTTCCTCCGACAACGGCGGCGCGAGGAGCCGCCATCCGCGTCCGCCCAAGTGAGCAGACACGTGAAACCGGCTCTGATTCGCCACCGAAATCCAATCCTCTACCTTCCCAAATGATGAACGAGCATCGGCACGCCGCACGGCCTAAACACAGAGTGACCGTCGCCACACTGGCGGCGATTCTCGCGTCGGTTTTCGCCGCTTTGCCCGCTTGCGGCCGCGAACTCACGTGGAATGAAGCGTGGGAGATCGCCCGCCGGCAAAACCCGACCATCCAGTCCGCACAGATGGATCTGGTCACCGCCCGCGAGCAAGTGAACGAGGCCCGCGCCGGAGCGTTGCCGCAAGTCTCGCTGTCCGGCGTGTACACCCGCAATCTGGAAATTCCGGTGTTCTTTTTCGACACGATGGCGATCAAGATCGGCCAGAAGAACACCTATGTGGGCGTAGCCGAAGTGCGGCAACCGCTGTGGGTGGCGGGCAAAGTGGGAACCGCGCTCAAGGCCGCCAAGAGCTACTTGGGACAGACCGAGGCCACGGTGGAGCAAACCCGGCAGTCAGTGTATGTGGCCCTGGCGCAGACATACTACGGAAGCATTCTGGCTCGCGAACTGGTGAAGACGGCGGAAACCGCTCTCGAGCGCGCCACGCAGCATCGCGATCGCGCCCGCCAGATGTATGAACAGGGCGTGGTCTCCGAGTACGACAAGATTCGCGCCGAGGTGCAGGTGGCCAATCTCGAACCGCCGCTGTTAGAAGCGCGCAAACAGTACGCGCTTTCTCTGGCCGCCTTGCGCCGGCTGCTGAACCTGCCGCCCGGCGATTCGCTGATTATCGCTGATTCGCTGGATATTCAGGATACGACGGCCGCGCCGGTGAACGTGGAAGAGGCCTTGCAGCGGCGCGTTGAGCTGCAAGCGCTGCACCATGCACGCGGCATGCAGAAGCAGCTTCTGAGTCTGGCTCAGCGCGACCTCTATCTGCCGATGATCTACGCGTCGGCCAACTGGCAGACGCAGACGCAGGCGGAGGATTTCGCCTTCAAGAACTACTCGTGGTACCGGAGCGCGGCGGCCATGCTGCAGGTCTCGCTGCCGCTCTTCGACGGTTTTCGCACGCCGTCGCGGGTCAAGCAGTACCGCGCCGCCCTGCGCCGTCTGGACTACGCGGAAGCCGATTTGTGCGCCGCCATCCGCATGGACGTGGAGGAGTCGCAGCGCGAGCTGGAGCGCGCGATTCGCACCGTGGCCGTCCACGAGCAGAACGTGCGGGAAGCGCAACGCGGCTGCGACATCGCCAACGTGCGCTATGAAAGCGGAGTCGGCACGCAGCTTGAGCTTTTGGACTCGGAGTTTCAGCTCGATCAGGCCCGGGTCGCGCGGCTGAAAGCGCTGTACGATGCGAAGATCGCCCGCATTCAGCTGCGGCGCGCGCTGGGTGAGACGCTGGACTGAGTTCGCCCTTCACTTTTTATCCTGTCAAGAAGCTGTCCTGATATAGAGGCCGATCGTGAACAAGCCGTTCAAGAAAATCGGAATCGCCATCGCCATTCTCATCGTGGCCGGGGTCGCCCTGCGCATCGTGACGCGCGGCCGCGGCGAGGCGGTGGAGTCCATCAGCGAGATTCAGAAGCGTGAGGGCGTGCCGGTGCGAGTCGAGACCGCCGCGCGCGGAACGCTGGCCCGCACCTTGCAGTTTTCGGGCACCATTGAAGGACAGGAACAGTCGGCGATCACCTCGCGGCTGATGGAAACCGTACGCGAAATCCCGGTGCGCGTGGGTCAGCGGGTGGCGAGCGGCCAGATCGTGGCGCGTCTGGACGACACCAATCCGCAGGCCATGTACCCGCAAGCCAAGGCCACGCTCGACAACGCGAAAATGGATTTCGAGCGCATGCAGACGCTCTTCAATCAGGGCGCGGTCTCGCGGCAGGCGCTCGATCAGGCCAAGCTCGGCTATGACGTGGCGCAGTCGAACTTCGCGGCCGCCAGCGATCTCATTGCCTTGCGTTCTCCGGTCGGCGGCGAGGTCGTGCGCGTGCACGTGAAACCCGGCGAAGTCGTGTCTCCCGGCACGCCGGTGGTCACGGTCGCCGCCTCGAAAGAGGTGCGGGTGAAATTTGCGGTGTCGGCGGAGGAACGCCCACTGATCGCACCGCAGCAGGCGGCGCGCATTCATCTCGCGCAGTCCGATACGTCGGTGATTCCCGCCGTAGTGGACAAGGTCGAGGACGCAGCCGATCCGGAGACGCGGCTGTTCGAAGTGACCGTCAAGTCCGACAATTCCGAAGGTCTTTTGAAGCCCGGCGTGCTGACCACCGTGGAAGTGGTTGTTGAAGAGCGCACCAGCGTTCTCTCCGTAAGTAATGAAGCTCTGCTGTCACGCCGCAACGGCGAGGCGGAGATTTTCGTGGCCGCTGCCGATCGGCGCGCGGCGCGCCGCACCGTGAGACTGGGGTTGCAAGCCGCCAATCGCGTGGAGTGCGTCGCGGGACTGAGCGAGGGTGACCGGGTGGTCGTCTACGGCCAGAATCTGCTGAGTGACGGCGCCCCGGTGAAGATTATCGAAGACTGATCCGCAAAACCGCATCCGGTTCCCGACCATGTTTCTTTCCGACCTTTCCATACGCAAGCCGGTTCTCGTCACGATGATCGTGATGAGCTTTGCCGTGATCGGACTCTATTCCTTCCTGCGGCTCGGCGTGGACAATTGGCCCAACGTCAATTTCCCCTTTGCGGTGGTTTCCGTGATCTATCCGGGCGCCGGGCCCGAGGAGATCGAATCGCAGGTGATTAAGCCGATGGAGGACGAGATCACCACTGTCGCGGGCATCCGGCACATCACCTCGCAATGTCTCGAGAACCGCGGCCTGATCTTCGTCGAGTTCGAGTTGGGGACGAAGATTGATTTTGCGGCGATGGACATCAAGGACAAGGTGGACGCTATCCTGCCGACGCTGCCGGAGGATCTAAAACCGCCGGTGGTGCTGAAGTTCGACCTGACGCAGATGCCTATCATGAACCTCGCGCTCCAATCTACGCGGCCGCCGGACGAGCTTTATGACATCGCCGACGACGTGGTGAAGGCGCGTTTGAATCGCGTTTCGGGATTGGCGCAGATTGATATTGAAGGCGGCCGCAAACGGGAGATTCAGGTGGCGATCGCGCGCTCCCAGCTTCGAGCGCATGATCTCACCGTGATGGACGTGATCGGCGGTCTGAAGATGGCCAACCTGAACATGCCCGGCGGGCGGATTGAAGAAGGCCGTCGCGACGTGACCATCCGGCTGGAAGGCGAATTCGCCACGCCCGCCGAGATGGAGAAGATCATTCTACCGTTGGATGGCGGACGCACGGTGCGGCTGCGCGACATCGCCCGAGTGTACGACAGTTACGTAGATGAAACCTCGCGTGTGCGCTTCAACGGCTTGTCCTCGGTCGGTCTGGCGCTGCGCAAGCGCTCCGACGCCAACACCGTGGCGGTGGCTGAAGGCGTGCGAGCCGAGCTGGCGGCCGTGGAGAAACTGCTGCCCGCCGATGTGAAATTGTCCATCGCGCGCGACAACTCCGTCTTTATTCGCAATTCGCTGGCGGACGTCAGTTCCAATCTGGTGATGGGCATTCTGCTCACCGCGCTGGTGCTCTTTCTCTTCTTGCGCTCGTGGGAAGGCACGGTGATCGCGTCGGTGGCCATGCCGGTCTCCATCGTCGCCACTTTTCTCCTCATTGACGCGGCGGGCTTCACGTTGAATTCCATGACGCTGATGGGACTTTCCATTTCGGCGGGAATTCTGGTGAACAACGCGATCATCGTGCTGGAGAACATCAACACCTATCGAGATCGCGGGTTCGCGCGGCGTGAGGCCGCGGCCAAGGGAACGTCGGAGATCGCGCTGGCGGTGGCCGCCTCCACCTTGACCAATATCGTGGTGTTCGTGCCCATCGGCTTCATGGGCGGCATCGTCGGTCAGTTCTTCCGCGAATTCGGCCTCACGGTCGCGTTTGCCACGGTTTTCTCGCTGATCGTTTCCTTCACGTTGACTCCGATGATGGCGGCCCATAAGCTGAGCCGCACGGCTTACGTTCTCGTCGGTCTGGCGGTCTTTGTCGGCGTGTGGCTGGTGGTGGGATTCAAAGAGGCCCTGGTGCCGATGATCGTTCTGGGAGCTCTGCTGCTGGCCCAGCGATTGGGCTGGCTGGGGCGCTTTTTCCACCGATGGGACCGCGTGCAGGCTGCGGCCATTGAGAGCTACCGTAACGGTTTGGCATGGTGCCTGAACCGGCCGTGGCGGATCATGGGAGCCGTTCTCGTCATCTTCCTTCTGTCCTTCCCGCTGTTCACCATTGTAGGCGCGCAGTTCTTCCCCAAGACGGATCAGGGGGAATTCTACGTGGCGGTGAAGATGCCGCCGGGAACGCGGCTGGACGAGACCGACGTGGCAATGAACATGATTGAGAAGCAGGTTCGCGCGTTGCCCGAACTCAGGGACTACTACACCACGGCAGGCAGCGCCGAAGTCGGCCACGGCGAGAATCAGGGTTCGCAGTTGGGCGGCATGTATGTGAGACTGGTGGACCTCCAGCACCGCCAGCGCAGCACGGACGAGATCATTCACGACCTGCGCGGGCGGCTGGCCAACGTGCCCGCTGCCGACATCGTGATTACCGGAACGTCAACGTTCGGCGGCGGCGGCGAGAGCGATCTGCAAATCGAGGTCTCCGGCAACGTGATGGCCGACGTGCTCTCCACGGTGGATCAGGTGCAAGCCATTGTCGGCGATACCAAGGGCACGGTGGATGTCACCAACTCGTGGATCACCGGCAAGCCCGAATTGAAGGTGGTGCCGCGGCGCAATGAGCTGGCCGATCAGGGCATCCACGCGGCGGATGTTGCATCCACTTTGCGCGCCTTGTTCGAGGGCATCGTGGCCACCACCTACCGCCAGTCCGGAAAAGAATACGACGTCCGCGTGCGGCTGGACAAGAGTGACCGCGAGCGGCTGGATCAGGTGCGCAGCCTTGAGATCAAGGGGCATGACCATTGGCTGCCGCTTACGGCGGTGGCGACGGTTTCCGAGGCTGGCGGACCGACTACCATTTACCGCAAGGACAAGCAACGGCTGGTGACGGTCACGGCGAATATCACCCAAGGAGCCGTCAGCGAATTGCAGAAGGCGGTCCAGACGCGGTTGGACGGTTTGCAGATTCCGGCGGGCGTCTCGGTTCAATTCGGCGGACAAGCCGAATTCATGGGGCGTGAATTCGCCTACGTCTATCGCGCCATGTTGCTGGCGGCCATTCTGACCTACATGCTGCTCTGCGCCATGCTGGAGAGTTACATCCGCCCGTTGGTGATCATGTTGACGCTGCCGCTGGGCTTCGTCGGCGTGGCGCTGGCGCTGGTTTTGACCAACAATCCAGTTTCGATGATGGTCCTTATGGGCATGGTCATGCTGGTGGGAATCGTGGTCAACAACGCGATCCTCATCATTGACTATGCACAGGTGCTGCGCGCGCAGGGCAAGAGCGTGCGCGAAGCCACTCTCGAAGCGGCGCCGGGCCGATTCCGGCCGATTGTCATGGCCAATCTGGCTTCGATTCTGGGCATGATGCCGCTGGCGCTCGGCGTGGGGGCCGGTGCGGGCTGGCGCTCGCCCATGGCCATCGCCTCCGTCGGTGCGCTGATTTCCAGTACGGTGTTCACGCTCTTCCTCATTCCAACCATCTATGAGTACGTTGAATCCCGCAGAGAGCGGAAGGCGGCAATATGAGTCCGATTCGTTCTGAAAGCGCGAGCCAGCGACTGGAGACTTCGGCGCGCGAAGCGGCGGATCTCTACCGGCGCATGCCGGAAGTTTTTTCGCAAGTTTCGGCCATCGCCACAGCCTGCGCCCACGCCTTGCGCAACGGCGCAAAAATCTTGTTCTGCGGCAACGGCGGTTCGGCGGCCGAGAGCCAGCATTTGGCGACGGAATTCGTGGTCAGACTGTCTTCGCAGCGCGAGCGCAAGGCCCTGCCCGCACTGGCTCTCACCACCGACACCAGCTTGCTCACCGCCTGCGCCAATGACTACGGTTTTGATCTCGTGTTCGCGCGGCAGGTGGAAGCCCATTTGCAGGCGGGAGACGTGCTGATTATGCTCTCGACGTCCGGCAAATCACCGAACCTCATCGCGGCGGCCAAGGCGGCCAAGGCTCGCGGCGGAATCACAATGGCATTTCTCGGAGAGAAGTCTTCGCCGCTCAGCGATCTGACGGACCTTGCGCTGCACATTCCTTCGGCCTCCTCGCAGCGCGTGCAGGAAGGCCATCTCTGGGCGGGCCACATGCTGGTAGAATTGGTGGAGCAATCGCTGTTGGACGAACCGAACGCGGGCGGCGGAGTGCGGCCATGATGTTTCTCAACAGCGCGATTCTGGCCGCGCTCACTCTGGGCCTGCTGCCGATTCTTATCCACCTTCTGAACCGGCAGCGCTACAAGAAGATTGACTTTCCCACGCTGCGTTTTTTGCACGAGCTGCAGAAGCAGAAGATGCGGCAGGTGCGGATTCGCCAGATTGTGCTGCTGATCCTGCGGACGCTGGCGGTGATCTTCATCGTGTTGGCCATCGCGCGACCGGTGGTGAAATCTTCCGGCGGCCTTCTCCCCGGCGGCGAGGCGCGCAGCACGGCGGTGCTCGTTCTCGACCGCTCGGCCTCGATGCGTACCGAGACTCCCGACGGCACGCGCTTCCGGCAGGTGCAAACGCGCGCGCAGGAGGTTCTGAATGCGCTGCAGGACGGCGACGAAGCGCAGATCGTTTGGGCGGATGCCGAGCCGGAGGTTTTTCCCCAGCAACCGACCACTCAAATCGGCTTGCTGCGCGCGACGGTGGTGGACGCGCAGCCGACCTTGCGCGGCGGCGATCTGGTGAAGGCTCTGCAGCAAGCCCGTGCGATTCTCGGAAACTCCCAGAATCTGCACAAGGAAGTCTACGTTCTCTCCGATTTCAGCGTCGGTGCATGGCCGGAGAAAATGCCGGAAAGTGAGTTGCTGCCGAAGGACGTGCGGTTGTTTACGCTTCCGCTCGACGGACCGGACGCGCGCAACCTGGGGATCACGTGGGCGGCGGTGACGTCGCGCATCATCACGCCCGGGCGGGCCATAGAGGTCAGCTTCACCGTGCACAACACATCGGGCGTTCCCGCCGCCGACCGCATTGTGAGCGTCTACTCGGGCGGACGGCGCGTGGCGCAGACGCGGGTGACACTCGCGCCCGGCGAGTCCAAGACGCAGCGGTTGAAGTTTGTTCCCGACACGCCGGGCGATCAGGTGGGTTACGTGCGCATTGAAGAGGCGGACGATTTCCCGGCCGACGATCAGCGCTACTTTGTGCTGCGCGTGCCTGCGCGGCTGAACGTGGCGGTGGCCGGAAACGACGGCCCCGCGCGATCCTTGACTGCGCTGGCTCTCAACCCCAGCACCGATCCGGGCGCGTTCATCCTCACCGCGGTGCTCACGCCGGCCCAACTCGAAGCTGAAGATTGGAGCCGGTTCGATGCGATCGTGATCGTGGACGCATCGGATTTCAGCGGCGTGTTCGCGTCGCGCCTGCGCAAGTTCGCGGAGGATGGCAAGGGAGCCTTCATCCTTTTCGGGCCGCAGGCCGATTTGCGCGCCTGCGGGGCGTGGCTTCCGGCGCTGGGCCTTCCTACTCCCAGCGAGGTTTGGCAGCAAGAGAGCGGCGCGGTGCGCTGGCAGCGCGTGGATTTCGCGCATCCACTGTTTGAAGGGCTGTTTGAAGAGCAGCCGGCGAGTGTCTCACCCGAGATATCCAAATTCGTGCGAGTCAGGTCGGGCGGAGCGGCGGTGGAAGTGATCTCCGTCTCCACGGGTTCGCCGTTTTTGCTTGAGTCGCGCATCGGACGGGGCCGCGTGCTGATGATGACCGGCTCTCCCGATCCTTCGTGGTCTACGCTCTTCCGCAGCGGAATCTTTCCGCCGCTGATGGTGCGCGGCGCGGCCTATTTGTCGGGTATCGGCACGTCCGGCGAGGAGTACCAGCTCACGGCCGGCGTGCCCGCCTCTCTCGCCTTTCCGGGTCTGCCGGGTGAAGAGAGGTTCGAGTTGCGCGGCGAACAGACCATTGTGCCCGCGGTGGAATCCTCGGCCGCGGGTTTCCAAATCAAGATTCCCGCTCTGGACGCACCGGGAGCCTACGAACTCTGGCACGGTACGCGTCGCATGACCGCAGTGGCGGTCAATATTCCGGCGCGCGAGTCCGAGTTGCAGCCGGCCCGCGAGGACAGCTATCAGCCGATCCTCGGCGGAACACGCACCGAGGTGAGTGAGCAAGCGAGTGTTGAAGCGGCGATATTGCAGGGGCGGTTCGGACGCGAACTGTGGAAGCTCTGCCTGTTCCTTGCGCTCGCCTTTCTCGCCGCCGAGATGCTGGTGGGACGCGTAGGCCGGCGCGAGGTCGCCGTCGCCTGAGCATCCGGTTTCCCCAACATGAACGGGCTCTTATCCGAGAGCCCGTTTTTTGTCGCCCATTGTCGTCACACCATCAGCGGATGAGCAGCGCCTTCCGGGGAGGAGCCGGAGAGTTCTCGATGCGAACGAAGTACATTCCGCTGCTCAAGCCACCAAAATTGAGCCGCACGTGATGCTCACCCGACACGAAGGTTCCGCATGGGATGGTTCGCACTATGCGCCCGAGCGGGTCGGCCACGGTTAGCGTCAGCGGCGCGGGATGATCCACCAGCAGAACCACGGTCGCGAAAGAATTGAACGGATTGGGATAGACCGCCTGCAAAGCCGTTTGCCTCGGCACTGCCGCCCCCCGCTCCGCACTCGGATTTCCTCGCCACGCGGCATCGAAGCGCACATCGCAGTCTCCGGTGACGAAGCGACTGGTCCACAGAACGGCCGTACCGTGTGCGCCGGTCGAGGCGGAGAATTCTTCGGAAGCCACCGCCGCATCGGCGTCGCAAATCGCCACCGGCGCTCCGATCTCCCAAGGCGTCGCGAGGCTGCCGCTGCAGAGCATGACCGTGGCCGAGTCACTGCCCACGCGGCTGGTCAGGTAAAAAAGAGAGAAAGCAGTGCCCGAATCGTCTATTACAAGCCGCGGCGAATATTCGTCGGCATTGCTTCCGGCAACGACTTGCGGCGGCGCGAAAGTCGCACCGCCGTCGAGAGAATAGACCAAGCGCACATCGCGCGCATTCGACAGCGCGGCATAAGAATACGCGAGCACAATCGTCGCCCCATAGGCCACCAAAGACGGCTGGGTTTGCGATACCGCCGCCGCGTCCACGGCGCCGCTTGCTGTCCACGTGCTTCCCTGATCCGAACTCCGGAACAGTCGGATCTCCTCGGGAATGGAGCCGGGGCGGTCTACAGAGGCGGCGATCCACAGGCACTCCTCGTCGCCCTGCCACGCGGCGCCGAGACTGACGCTCGCTTCCGTGCCATCACCGGCTTCAAACGACACGAGCTCTCTCGCGGGCTCGAAGCTCACCGCCCGATTCTGCGACTGGGCAAAACAGAGCTTTCGCAAACGGGGAGCATTCTGCTCGACCCAGCAGACGTTCAGGTAGGCGTCGGCCGGTTGAAAAGCGACGTCGGTCATGACGTCAAAGCTCAAGACCGTGCCGTCGCGCTCGGGCGCAATGGTCATTGTCCAAGCTGCTCCGAAGCTGTTCGACGCAGGCTCGAAACGAAAAAGCCTCCTTGCGGAGGACGCTTCGGGACACACCAGGATGTAATGATAGCTTGCATCAGCGGTGCCACGGGCGCGCAGACGGAATCCCGGAAAGGTCGAATCGGAAGACGCGCTCCAACTCGCGCCGTTGTCGCTGGAGACCTTCATGCAAAGGCACGAGTCGTTGCGCACACAAAGCGCTCTCAGCCGCGCACCGGACGGGGACAGCACCAGAACGGAGGCGCGTTCATCCTCCGCCGTACCAAAAACAGTGACGCCGCCGGACCAATCGAGAGTCTGCGCTGCGGCATCGAGGCAGACACAGAGCGCAAGCAGTCTCAACGGGTGCGACCACGGAAATTCAATCACGAAACAATTCCATGAGAATCTGAACTGCATTGGAGGCCGCCCCTTTGCGCAGGTTGTCTCCCACCGCCCAGAATTGCAGCCAGTGCGGATCATTGTCGCGGATGCGCAAACGACTGACGAATATCTCTTGTCGTCCGGCGATTTCGCGTGGAGTGTGATAGGTTTGCGGGTCATAGATCATGCCGGGCATGGCCAGCCACACGGACTCCACGGACGCGCGATCCAGCGGTTGCCCGCACTCGACCGTCACCGCAGCCGAGTGACCCACGCGCACCGGAACGCGAACCGTGGTGGCGAAGACCGTCAGATCGGGACGGTCAAGCATCTTCTGAAGTTCCTCCACCACCTTGCGCTCCTCGTCACAGAGACCCTGATCGTCAAAGGGGCCGACCTGCGGAAAGACGTTGTGCGCAATCAGCCGGGGATAGACGCGCGCGGCGTGGGACGAATCCGCCAGCTCCTCGTCCAATTCGGCCAGCGCATCCTGCCCGGAGCCGGATACGGACTGATAAGTATCCACGACGACCGTCTTCAGCGCGAAGGCACGATTCAGGGCCGCCAGCGGAATCACCACTACACTGGCCGAGCAGTTGGGATTGGAAACGATTCCCCGGTGCCGGCGCAGCGCATCGCCGTTGACCTCGGGAATGACCAGAGGAACATCGGGGTTCATGCGAAAGGCCGCGGAATGGTCAATCACGACGATTCCCGCCTCGCGGAAGCGCGGCACCCATTCGAGCGAGATGGCGCGTGAGGTGGCGAAAATGGCGGCGTCCACATCGGCGGGCGCGTGATCCAGCCGCTCGAGCGAATACGTCCGTCCCTTCCATTCCATTTCGCGCCCGGCCGAGCCATCGGAGGCAAAGAGACGAAGCGCGCTCAGCGGCACACGCCACTCGGAAAGTACGTCGAGAGTGGTGCGGCCGACCAGTCCGGTAGCACCTACCAGAGCCAGACGAACGGGCTTCACCAGTTGCGGTCTCCGAAGATGAGGAACAATCCGAACACAATCACCGCCACCGGCCAGAACTTGAGTCCGCCCAGCCACTCGATGCCGAAGTTCTGTCCCAGCCAGATCAGTCCGAGTGCAAAGACGAAAACGCCCCAGAAGATGCGCCCGACCCGGCCGCGACGACGGACTTTGCTGGCGTCACCTGCGGTGGGAAAACGGTTGATCGCGTCGTCCAGTTTTCGCTCGATGGCATCAAGCCGGCTCTGGAGAGTCTCAAGATCACTCATGATTGTCCTCCATATTTCGAAGAACACCCTCAGCGTGTGATGCGGATTCGTCCGCTGTCGGTGGTGCGGCCGACGACGGTGGCGGAGGACACACCGGCGGCCCGCAACCTCTCCACCGCCCGATCCGCCTGACGCGCCGGCAGCGACGCCAACAAGCCGCCCGACGTTTGCGCGTCGAAGAGAAGCCAGACGAGGCTCTCGGAGAGTCCGTCGTCCACGTCCACCAGCCGCCCGAAATAGTTGCGGTTGGCGAACGTGCCGCCGGGGAACTTGCCCGTTTCCGCGAGTTCAGCGGCCTTGGAGAAGAGCGGCACGGACGAAAGGCGAAACTCCATGCCCACCGCCGAGGCTTCCGCCATTTCCGCGGCATGCCCGATGAGACCGTTGCCGGTGATGTCGGTGCAGGCGTGCACCTCGAACTCCGACAGCACCTGCGCGGCGGCGCGGTTCAGCGTCTTCATGGCCTCGATAGCATCGCGCACGTCCTCCGTGCGTATGGCCTCATTCTTGAGGGCGGTAGTGAGAAGACCGGTGCCGATGGGTTTGGTGAGAATCAGCGCGTCGCCGACCTGCGCTCCCCGGTTCCACCAGAAACGGCCAGCTTCCACCAGCCCGGTGACCACCAGTCCGTACTTGGGCTCGGGATCATCTACGGTGTGGCCGCCGACGATGGGAATACCCGCTTCGATCGCTTTCTCCGATCCACCTCGCAGGACTTCACGCCAAATATCCGTCGAGTGTTTGCGCGGGAAGCAGCAGATGTTGAGCGCAAGGAGCGGCCGGCCGTTCATCGCATACACGTCGCTCAGCGAATTCGCGGCGGCAATCGCGCCATAGTCGTAGGGATCATCCACCACCGGCGTGAAAAAGTCCACCGTCTGAACCAGCAGTTCGCCGGAGGGCAAACGATAGACGGCGGCGTCATCTTTGTGGGAATATCCCACCAGAAGATTGACGTCGGCCAGCGTGGGCAAGCCTTTCAACATACGATCCAGCTCCGCCGGATCCATTTTGGAGGCTCAACCGGCGCAGTGAACCAAGTGCGTCAGCTTGGTGAGTTCTTCTTTTGAATAGGCCATATTGACTATCGGCTCTGTATGGTTGAAGGTGTGGCCACCGGCTCTTCGGCAATCTTGGGGTAGAGCCTTTGGTACGCCGCCTTGTGTTCGATGTTGCGTTTGATGAACAGCCTGGTCTCGCGGTAGGGAATGCGCTCCACGAAAACGTCGCGCGGGCAGTCCCCGAATTCCTCGAACCACGCCTGCGCGGCGGAAGGTCCGGCGTTATAAGCGGCCAGCACCAGCAGCGTGTCGTTGCCGAAGTCGCGGAACAGATCCGCCAGATGCGCGATTCCCAAACGCAAGTTGAAATCGGGATCGCGCAGCTTGGCGGCCGAATAACGCAGATCGAGTTTGCGGGCTTGGCGTTTGGCGGTGGCGGGCATGAGCTGCATCAGACCGATCGCGCCCGCGGGACTGACGGCATTCGCGTTGAAATGACTCTCCTGACAGATCAGAGCCATGACAAAGTAGGGATCGAGGCCGTACTGCGCGGAGAACGCGGCGACAGTCGTCCGGTATTCGAGCGGATAGACGAGAGAAGAGAACTCCGGCGGGCGCGGGCCGGCCGCTCGGATGTAGTAACCCAACTTCAAGAGCACGACCATCCACGCGCCGTCGCGGTCATCATTCCACAAGAGCAGTCGCACTTTCCACCACGTCAGGCCATCCGAGACGGAAAGTTCGGCGGCGGCGGCGGACCACTCCATCAAGGCGAGATCGGCCAGTCGCATGGCTGAAAGCAGAGCCAATTTGCGCGCGTGGTTGCCGCCCGAAGCCACAAGCTCGTCGAGGGAAGGCACCGCGAGCGGTATCTCCATGATTAGCGAGTCCGCGCACTGAGACGGATTGATCACGGAATAGTAGCCGCGCGGAAAACGCCGTTCGAGTTCAAAGCGCAAAGACTCGGCGGGCGCGGTGCGTCCCTCCTCGGCCAGCGCACGGGCAGACCAGTAGAGCGCCGCCGGTGTCCAGTCACTCTGTTCATCGCGTCGCGCGAGCCGCAACCACGCCTCCGCCGCCTCGCTCTTCCGGTTTGCCTCCCAGAACGCCCAGCCCAGCTTCCACAGGCAGTCCGGTTCTTGGCCGCCGCTCAGACTGTCCCAGAGCAGATAGGCACGCACCGCCTCCTCGGGCCGTTCGCGGTCACGGTGCAGAGTGCCAAGCAGGTCGAGGGCGGAAGCGCGCAGCGCCGAGTCCGCGGAATCCTCTGCCAGTTCGTTCAGAGCGGCCAGAGCCAGCGAGTCCTGATCCCTGAAGTAGGCGGAGCGGCCAAGATAGTAGAGCGTTTGGTTGCGCCACGGGCTTTGGGGAAAGCGCCGATGATGATCGCGCAGCGTGGCTACGGCATCGCGATGGCGCCGCATTCCGCTCTCGAAACGGCCCTTGAAATAGCCGAGAAGATCCGCGTTCCGCGGGCCGGCTGAGCTTTGCATGAGCTGCGTCACCCGCGAGAGGCCGGACTTGAACGCGTTGGCTTGAACGAAACCTTCCAGCTCGGTCTGCAGCTCTTCGGCGGTCAGCTCGGGAGGGGCATAATCGTGCCTCCGCGCGTACTGGCGCAAGTCGTCGAGGATTTGCGCGGCCTCGGAGGTAGCCGGCGCCGCGAGGTAGGCCGCCCTCAGCCGCTTCACCGCCGCCTCATGCCGCCCCTTCTCGGTCTCCACGGCGGCGGTCAACCTCTCAAGCTCCTGCCGCCTTAGCACGTCACAGCCGAGCTGCTCGCAGCGTTCGGTTAGGTTCACCAGCCGGTCGAAATCCCGCAGGTCGGAGGCACCCTTGGCCAGCAGGTAGCACGCTTCACCTGTGCGGGCCGAGCAGGTATCCCCCGCCAGTGACTGCCACAGAGATTCGGCAGCCACGTCGTTCCCCATGTGACGGAGAGCCTCCGCCTCCATCCAGCGAGCGTGATCGGCAAGTTCGGCGGGGATGCCGCGCGCCAAGGAGGCCGGCACCTCCGCGTAGCGACCCTGTTTGAGCGCCAGCCACGCCAGAAAGAAGTTCGCGGTGGATCGCCTGTGGCCGCTGTCAGACCCCGCCTCGAGCAAAGCTAGCGCCGAGGCCGTGTCTCCCGCCTGCAGGCGCGCCCAGCAGGCGGCGAACCGGGTGGAATCCTCCGCCAAGCTTGCGCCACAGGAGACCCCGGCTGAGGATGCCAGCAGGCCGACAAGGAGGGCGGTCAGGCAGCGGATTCTCACAGGCAAAACATACGGATTTGCACACAGAAACTCAAACCCGTGCGATTCAGGGGGCTGGAAACAACGTGCGTCGGGAGGCCTCGAATGCTTGATTGTTCCGAGGGGAATTGTTATACTAAGAGTTCAGCAGATTTTCGACCTATCCCCCTCACATACCCCTCCCAGTCCCATGCGAAGACTCCTTCTCGGTGCGTTAACATTATCTATAACAGCCATTTGCGCTGTAGGGCAGGATCGGTCGGTGTACGACATCCAGTTCACCACTGATCTTTCGGGCAACTCACCCTACAACGGTCAGACGGTCTGGACCGGCGGCATCGTCACCGCGGTCAATTATCAGGTCCCGGTTATCCGCTACTTCATCGCCGACCGTCCGGGCGGGCTGTGGAGCGGCATTCTGGTCAACGATAACCAGAACCGTTTTCTGGCCGTGGGTGACTCTGTGCGCCTCCAAGCGGAAGTGCAAGAGTCCAGCTCACAGACGCGGCTGTGGAACATCGTGAGCGGCACGTTCAGCTCGGTGGCGGCGTCGGGAAGTGTGCCTTCGGTGTTTGTGGCGACCGGCAGCGTGGGCGAGCCCACGGAAGGCGTGTTGATCGAGCTGCAGGCGGTGACCGTCACCGCTGTCAGCGCCACCGGATTCACGGTGAACGACGGTAGCGGGCCGGTCACGGTCGGCCGCGGCACTGGCGGCGGATGGCCTTATGCCTATGAACCGTTGGTGGATGATGCCCTGACGAGTATTCGCGGCATCGTCACCGCATCGGGCAGTGTGTACACGCTGAATCCGCGCAACGACAGCGATTTCGGATTCGTGGGCAATCGGCCGCCGCTGATCTCGAATGTGCAGAACACGCCCTCCTCGCCCACCAACTTGCAGGCCGACACCGTTTCGGCGACCGTCACCGATCAGACCGGCGTGGCGCGCGTCTCGGTTTGGTATCGCTTTGGAGATGCCAGCGAGTTTTCCGAACGTCCAATGTTCGACGACGGATTGCACGGGGATGGTACCGCCAGAGATGGACGCTGGGGCGGCGCGGTTCCGGCCGGTCCCGCCTGCAAGACGTGCTATTACTACGTTCAGGCCGCGGACAGTCAGGGCATGCAGGGAAGAAGCCCGGCTGACACAGCCTCCACCTACAGCTACATCATCCGTTCATCTGTTCTCAGCATTTTCGATCTGCAATATACCGGCAATCCCACCGGCGGGCCATCGCCATACGACGGTCAGGTGGTGACGGTCACGGGCATCGTGACGGGAACCGAGTGGGGAAGCGAGCGAGATGGGTTTTTCCTTTCGGACCCGGTCGGCGGCTGCGACAGCTTGTGGTCGGGAATTGAGGTCTTCAATCCGGCGCTGACGCCCGCGCGCGGAGACTGCGTTCGCATCACCGGCCAGATCACCGAGTATTACGATCTCACCGAGTTTACGAGCGGCGCACAGGTGACGGTGTTGGGCACGGGGACGATTCCCGAGCCGGTGAGTATGCGACTGAGCCAGCTTTCCGATTCGGGCGAGCCGTTTGAGGGAACGCTGGCTCGCATGGATGCGCCGATGGTGGTCTCAGACGTCTCCGATTGGACTCAGTACCGTCAGTTCGAAGTTCGCGGCGGTTCGCAGTCCGTGGTGGCGGTGGGCGACTTCGCCTTCGAGTACGTGCCCGTGTTAGGAGACAGCATCACGTGGCTGGTGGGATGCGTGACCTACAATTCCAACGTCGGCTGGATGATCGCGCCGCGCAGCGACGCCGACATCGGCTATGTGGATCGCCGCCCGCCGACCGTGCTCAGCGCCGCCGCCATTTCGGACACAGCCGTCAATGTCGTGTTCAATGAGCGGCTGGACACGGCGGGCATAGCAGAAATGAGCAACTACCTCGTGGTGGATCAGGTGAGTTTCGATACGCTGCACGTTTTGAGTGCGTATCTGTTCAGCACGGGCAAGACGCTTCAACTGACGACGCTCGAGCGGTTGAATAGCAGTTACCGCCTCGATATCCGGGCGGTGCGCGACACCAGCGGCAACGTGCTGGAAAACGCTTCCGTCAATTTCGGGGCGTACGAGCCCGGAGAATACACGCGCATCGCCGACATCTATGTGGACACGACGCTCAATGGAGTCACGGCCACGCTGCGCGGCGTGGTGAACTTCATGCAGGACGTGACCACCACTTCTGGATCGCGGCGCATCTCGGCCTTCATGCAGGACGAAAGCGGCCGCGGCCTCAATCTCTCGCAGACCGGCGCGGCCGCCACTTTCCCGGGCATCCTACGCGGAAATCTCATCGTCATCACCGGCGTAATCAGCCCTTATCAGGGCAGCTTGCAGATGGGCGGTTTCACCGCCGCGAGCATGACGATCCTGGCCGAAAACCAGCCGCTGCCCGCGCCGGTGGTGCTGCGCACCGGCGACCTTCGCGGCCAACGCGACATCATTCACACGGCTTGGCCCGGCAACTTCGGAAGCGGCACCTGGGTGCAGACGGCCGGCACCATTTACCGCGTGGACGAGAACGTCGGCGGCGGCACCAATATCGCCATTGACGACGGCACCGGCAATCTCGGCATCCGCGTGTGGGACTCCATGTATCTGCGCACCGTGAATCTGGGAGGCCAAACTTACCGGCTGCGCGATCTGGTCGGCGTCTACTGCGTAGTGGCGGGGCCGTCCGGGACGTACAACAGCGATTTTCAAATGCTCGCCGGCTACGCGGAGGATTTCACTCTGCCGCCGACCGGCGTTCCTTCCGATGAGCTGACTCTGAAAGTTCCGAATCGTCCGTTTGCGCCGGACCTCGGACAGACTCTGCGCATCGAATACAGCGCTCCGGCGCTTTCCGAGGTGCGCTTACGCGTTTTCGACTTGCGCGGGCGCGTGGTAGCGACCATAGTGAACAAGCCCGCCGGCGGCTCGAATATCATCGAATGGGACGGCCGCGACGATCTGCGCGAACTGCTTCCCATCGGAACCTATCTCCTGCATCTCGAATCCATCAGCCAAGGCAACACCCGCACCCAAGTCAAACCGCTGGTCATCGGCACCAAGCTCTGACAGGCATCGGCTAACCCGATCATCCCGAGGTTCCCTTGCGATTCCCTCTTGTTTTCCTGCTGACTCTGACCGCGCCGCTGTGGGCGTTCGGTCAGCTCATCTCCAATCCATATCCGGCCGATCCGGCGGCACTGGCCGTCGGCGGAGCCACCACCGCTTCGGCCACCGGCGTCAATGCCGTTTACTCGAATCCCGCCGGACTCGCCTACGGCAAAGGCACGCAGGGACGGCTCGCGTACCACCAGCTCTACGGCCTGAGCTTTCTGTCGCATATGTCGGCGGCGGCGTTCACGGCGGTGCCCAATGCGCCTCACGGCATTGCGCTGGGCGTGCAAACGCTGGGCACGCGCGAGGGCGGCCACACTATGGCATCCGAAACCGAAGCCTTCCTGTCGCACGGATTTCTGTTGCAGCAGGACATTCACTCGTCTCTGGCCGTCGGATACACGCTCAAACTCATCAGCTACAGTCTGGGCGAGTCGGTCGTCAACGAACAGGGAATTTCGGAAAACTTGGGCGACGCGGCGACGTTCGGACTGGACGTGGGCGGCATGGCGCAGCTTTGGGACCGCTTCAAGATCGGCGCGGCCTTCCACAACATCAATCGTCCGCAGTTCGGCAGCAGCGTGGCCAAGCGCAACCTGCCGCAGGTGTTCAGCGGCGGGTTCGGCTATTCTCCGTACTACGGCGTGCTCACCACTTTTGACGTGGAGCGGCTTATCAGCGGCGAGACGCAATTCAAGGGCGGCATGAACGCGGCCGTGGTGAAGCCGCTCGATCTGCGCCTCGGCATCATGACGAATCCCAACAGTTTCACCGCCGGCTTCGGCCTGCACTGGCGCGAATTGGTGGTGGATTATGCGTTCCTCTATCATCCGATACTGAATCCTTCGCATCAGATCGGTATCGGTTTCAATCTGGACAAGTCCTTGCCGGAACTTTGGCGGGCAAAATGAGAGTTCTCACCGTCATCATCCTCGGCCTCGGGATGCTGTCCGCCGCCTTCGCCGGGCCGGAGGAAAAGCTCGAGCTGAACTCAGCCAAGCTCGAGCAGATTCGCGCGCTGCCCATCACCGCCGAGCAAGCGGACGCCATTTGGCAACGGCTCACTTACGAAGGGCCGTTCCATGACATCTACGAACTCCGCGATCTACCGCAGATTGACGACTCCACGCTGGCGAGACTGAGCGAGGTCCTGCGCGTCAATCCGCCCCGTCCCGCCGAAGAGCGCATCCAGCGAATTGAAGATGCCTATTACCGCATTGAGACTTTGGGCACAGAAGAAGGCACCAACGTGGGCTTGGTGGACGAGTGGATTGACCGGCTCATGGAGCCTCTGAACGTCAACGAGGCCACGCTCGACGAGCTTATGGACCTGCAGAATGTCTCACCCGCCGACGCGGTGGCCATCTACCGGCAGGTGAAGCGGCAGGGAGGCATTCGCGGCGTGCGCGATCTGCGCGCCGTGCCCGGACTCTCCGATTGGGGCTATCGCAACGCGCGCAACTATCTGGGCTACGATACGACGCGCGTCGCCAAACGTCTGCACGGCAATTACACCTTGCGCGCCTACGATACTCCGTTCTTCACCGATGAAGAGCTGGCGATTAATCCCAACGCGCTCATTGATCCGCGGCCTGACGTGAGCCATAAGCTGCGCTTCACCTACGACCGCCGCTACAAAGCGGGGCTCTTGTGGCACCGGAGTCTGGGCGAAAAGACGTTCTATTCCACGGACGAACCGCTCAAGCTGCCGGAGATGAAATGGTTCGCCGGAGTCGAAAAGCAGATGCTCGGGCCGGTGCGCCTCGATCGCGCCTATCTGGGCAGTTACCAGATTTCGCTGGGACAAGGTGTGGTGATGGAGAGCGGCGACTACTTCAATCCGCGCTACTCCGGTTTCGGTTTCGACAAGCGCATCACCGGCATCGCGCCCGATCTGTCGCGCGCCCACGAGTTCACCATGCACGGCGCGGCCGCCGAGGCCTACTGCGGCCCGGTGCGAGCGGTAGGCTTCTTCTCCTCGCAGAAGAAAGACGCGATTCTCAATCCCGACGGCTCGCTGAACCGGCTCATCAATTTGATTCCGCGCACCGACGAGGACGTCTATCCGTCATGGTACAAACTGGCCAACGCAGACACGGTTTACATTCCGGCCTTTGAGGGCAAGCAGTCCATGATCTACGCGGTTCGCGAAGTCGGTCTGGGCGGCGAATTGTCGTTTCGGCCGTGGATCGGCACGTCCATCGGGCTGGTGGCCACTCAGTTCATGTACGACCGGCCGCTGAAACCGGACTTCGGTCAGGCATATCTGTATGACGCGCGCACCCGGACGGGAAAGGATACGGTGGTGGAAGTGTTTCCCGTCATTGACCCCACCGAGTGCGACGAGATCGCCAGCACACCGATGAACCCCGAGATTCTTCAGGCCTATCGCTCCTCGCAGGAATCCTGGTTGTGGTCGAAGGCTCAGTCGCTGCGGCGCATCTACGGAGTGAATTTGACCTCGGTGGTGAACAACTATACCTTCCAGTTCGAGTACGGAGAGCTGGAAAAGACGGGCTCCGTTCTCAAGGTGGGCGACGATCCGCACGCGCTGGTGGCCTCGGCCTACGCGCAATGGAACGCCCTGTCGGCTCTGGCTCTCTATCGCGACTACGGCGCCGGCTACGACAACCCCTATTGCCGCGGCTTCTCGAACTACTCGCGCTACAAGGGCACGACCT
Source organism: bacterium (assembly GCA_026394155.1). GTDB lineage: Bacteria > Electryoneota > RPQS01 > RPQS01 > RPQS01 > RPQS01. Next base: position 22,495 of record JAPKYT010000106.1, read on the forward strand.
ACGAGGACGAATTCTACCTGACGAATCCGGTGTTCGCCCAGCTTCAGCGCAACACGCCGGTGCCGCAGGCTGAGCGCGGAATGTATCTGGAGACCCGCTATCAGATGTCGCGTCCGCTGACCGTGGACGCGGAGATAGACAATTGGACGCGGGTGGCCGATCAGTCGGATTACTATCGCTGGGTGGCCAAGGTCACCTATCGCCCGGTGTGGCCGCTGCTGATTCGCATCCGCCAGAAGCTGCAAGGGAGATGGCTGCACGATCCGGACAAAGAGACGGGATTCACCACCTACGAGAGCCGGCTCAACGTGGAGTATCGGCTGTCGCGCTTCGACAATTTGCAGCTTCTTTACGCCACCGGCTACACTCGTTTCACCCCCCGCCCGCGCTTGATCGGCGAGCCCGATCCGACCGGCGAGTCGCCCATTGACGCGCAAACCGCATCACCCACCGAGGCGCTGGGCGCGCAGCTCACACACTACTTCTCGCCGAGGCTGCGCGTGCGGGCCGCATGGTACATATACGACGGCTTCTTCTGGAATTTCGAGGACAGCGATTTTGCCGTTTTGGACGGCCGCTCCGCGCGCTGGTGGATTTCCGTTTCCAACCGCTTCTCGGACGCGCTGGCCGTGCGCTTCAAGATCACCGGCGATAGCTCTTATCCCAAGACGTTCGTGCAGGCGCGCGACAGCAACGAGTATCCGACGCCCGTCATCGGTCATGAAACCAACGCCAACGATGTGACCAAGGATCAGATTTCCTTCCGCATTCAGTTAGACTACATCTTCTGATGGCGATTCTGATAGACGAGCGCAGTCGCGTCATCGTTCAGGGGATCACCGGCAGCGCCGGTGCGTTTCACGCCGGTGAGATGAAATCCTACGGGACCAGCATCGTAGCCGGTACGTCGCCGGGCAAGGGCGGCTCCGCCGTTCATGACATTCCGGTTTACGACACCGTGGCCGAGTGCGTGCGCCACCATCAGGCCGACACCTCGGTCATTTTTCTTCCGGCGGCGGCCGTCAAGGACGCGGTCGTCGAAGCCGTTCACGCCGGCATTCGCACCGTGGTCGTCGTCCCCGAGCACATCCCCATCGCCGACATGATGCTCATCCGCCGCGAGGCGAAGAAGTACGGTGCGCTGATTCTGGGCGGCAACACCGCGGGCGTGATTTCTCCCGGACGCGCCAACATCGGGATCATTCCGCCGCTGGCGTTCCGGCCCGGCCGCGTGGGAACGGTTTCGCGATCGGGCTCGATCACTTATTATCTCGCCGACACCCTGAGCCGCACCGGCTATGGTGAGACCACCTGCGTGGGCCTCGGCGGCGATCCGGTGCTGGGCAGCACCTTCAACGACATCCTGATGCTTTTCGACGGCGACGCCGAAACCAAGGCGGTGGTGTTAGCGGGCGAGATCGGCGGCGTCTATGAGGAAATCGCCGCGCCCACGATCTCGAAAATGAGCAAGCCGGTGATCGCCATTATCGGCGGCGTGTTCGCACCTCCGGGAAAGCGCATGGGACATGCCGGCGCGATTGTAGAAGGCGAGATGGGCACCGCCGCCTCGAAGATCAAAGCTCTGGAGGGGGGTGGCGCGCACATCGCCAAAACCTTTAAGGACATTCCCGAAATTCTCTCCCGGTTGAATGTCTGAGGCGTTTCCGACGCGCATGCCGCTACCGACGCCGAAAAAGAGTCTGGGTCAATGCTTTCTCGCCGAGAGAGAATACGCGCGGCAAATCGCTCAAGCAGTGGCCGGCTCCGAGTGCAAGTCGGTTCTCGAAATCGGTCCCGGACGGGGAATGCTCACCGAAGAACTGCTGCGAGCGGGTTTGTCGGTGACGGCCGTCGAGATTGATCAACGACTCATCGAACCGCTGCAAGCGAAGTTCGGCGCCGATCCGCGTTTTGTGCTGCGGCACGAAGATTTTCTGGACACCGATTTTGAGCCGCTTCTGCCGCGAGGCGAATTCACGGCTGCCGGCAATTTGCCCTATCATCTCGTTTCCGAAGTTCTCTTCAAGCTGTTCGCTCAGGTGCGCGCGGCGCGCCGCAACCCGCTTCTGCCGTGGCCCGAGCGCGCGGTGCTTATGATGCAGAAGGAAGTGGCCGACCGCGTGGTGGCCGCGCCGGGCACGAAAGACTGGAGCAAGCTGTCGGTCTTCACGCAGCTTGAAGCCGCCGTTCATCTGCTGTTCACGGTTCCCGCCGACGCCTTTCGACCCACGCCCAAAGTGGATGGCGGCGTGGTTCAATTGGACTTCTACCGCATCCCTCCGTCTTACCCCTCCGATTTCACCGTATTCGAGCGCATGGTGCGCTACACGTTTCATCAGCGTCGCAAGATGCTGAAGACCTCTCTTCCGGGGCTCGCCGACATCCATCCTTTGTGGCAACTGGCGCCGCTCGATTTCACGCGGCGGCCGGAAACGCTGCACCCCGCCGAGTGGGTGATCCTGTCTGACGTGGTGTCGCGCGCGCAATCCCGGCCGCCATCCTAACGGTGTCGCATGTCGTCGCTGGTCAAGGCCACCGGGCTGGTGCTGCACACCGTGCGTCACGGCGAGACCTCACTCATTCTCACCGTTTTTTGCCGTGAGCTGGGCAAAGTGGGGCTGATGGCCAAGGGCGCGCGCAGCAAGTCGAAGCTCGGAGCGGCCGCGGGTTTGGAATTGCTGTGCGAGGCGCAGTTCGTTTTCTATCACAAAGCGAACCGCGACTTACAGCTTCTGAAAGAATGGACGGCGGTGAATGCGCATCGCTCGCTGCGCGCGGAGCTGGATTCCCTGACGGTGGGAAGCGCCGTGTCCGAGCTCTTGGCGAAGTGCCTGCGCGAGAACGATCCGCATCCCGAGTTGTACGATGCGACCGTGGACGTCTTGAAGGCGCTTGACCAGCGTCCGGTCGCACCCCTGCCGATTCTCTGGCTGTTCGAGCTGCTGCTCTTTCGCGCACTCGGATTCGAGCTTGCGCCGGGAAGGTGCGCGGTCACCGGCGCACCGCTTTCTCCACCCTTCTCCTCGCCCGTGCGTTACCGCCTCAGCGACGGCGCGTTCTTCGGACCGGAAGCGAAGAACGTTGCACCGGACGGAGAATTGTCCGCCGCGGCCTTTGCCGTTCTCTCCCGGCTGTCATCGGCCTCACCGCGCTTTGCCGGCCGGTTGAATGTAACGTCCGATGTGAAGCGGGAGATGTCGGCATTTCTGGCGCGTTACATCGAGACGCATTTGCCGGTGGTCGGCAAACTTCGCTCGCTCAAAGCCCTGAACTGGGGCAAAACGGCAACTGGGAAATCATCCTGACCGCAATCTGAGACCTACTTCGGCGACCGAATGGCAAAACAGAACCTAATGGACAAAGTCGTCGGCCTGTGCAAACGGCGCGGCTTTGTGTTTCAGTCCTCGGAAATCTACGGCGGGCTTTCCTCGACGTGGGACTACGGCCCTATGGGGATTGCCCTCAAGAATAACATCGCCGCATTTTGGTGGCGTGAGATGACTCAGCTCCACGAGAAGATCGTGGGCCTTGACGCCGCCATTCTCATGCATCCGCGAGTGTGGGAGGCCTCCGGTCACGTGGCGGGTTTCGTGGATCCGTTGGTGGATTGCCGCCAGTGCAAGACGCGATTCAAGGGACAGGATTTGGTCAAGACGTGGCGGCAGAAAAAAAAGCTCGAGGCCTTGGGCGGCACGGACATTCCCGAAGGCGCTGAAGGAGAGCTGGAGAGACTCAAGCAGATCCACTGGGGAGAAGCTATCTGTCCGCAGTGCGGCACGACGGGAAACCTCACCGAACCGCGGCTCTTCAATCTCATGCTCAAGACGTTTCTCGGTCCGGTCGAGGAAGCCGCAGCCGCGGTGTTCCTTCGTCCCGAGACCGCGCAGGGCATCTATGTCAACTATCAGAATGTGCTCAACACGTCGCGCGTCAAGATTCCTTTTGGCATCGCTCAGATCGGCAAGGCCTTCCGCAATGAGATTACGCCCGGCAATTTCATTTTCCGCACGCGCGAATTCGAACAGATGGAGATGCAGTTCTTCGTCAAGCCGGGCGAGGACGCCAAGTGGCTCGAATACTGGCGCGATGAGCGGTTCGGATACTACCTTAAGCTTGGAATCAAGAAGGAGAAACTGCGCCTTCACCGCCACACGCCGCAGGAACTGGCCCACTATGCGGCGGACGCCTACGACGTCGAGTACGAGTTCCCCTTCGGCTGGCAGGAATTGGAAGGTGTTCATAACCGCACGGACTTCGATCTGAGGCGCCACGCGGAATACTCCGGCAAGGACTTGGCCTACTTCGACGAGGAGACGCGCGAGCGCTTCACGCCCTACATCGTTGAGACCTCCGCCGGGTTGAACCGCACGTTGCTGGTGTGTCTGCTTGACGCCTACGACGAGGACGTGCAGGAAGGCGAAGTGCGGACGGTGTTGCGGCTCTCGCCGGCCATCGCTCCCATCAAGGTGGGAGTGTTCTCGCTGGTGAAAAAGGATAACTTGCCCGAAGTGGCGGATCGCATCGCCGGCGATCTGCGCAAGCTGTGTCCGGTGTTCACGGATCATCAGGGTTCCATCGGCCGCCGTTATCGCCGCATGGATGAGATCGGCACTCCGTGGGGAGTCACCGTGGATTATCAGACGCTGCAGGATCAGACGGTGACGCTGCGTGACCGCGATTCTCTGGAGCAGATTCGCATCTCCATGGACGCGCTGCCCGACGAAATCCGCAAGCGTTTGGCGCAGTAGACGCCGATGCGAACGAGTGAATGGAACGATGCTCACCGATGAGCTGGCGCGCCAAGGGGACTGGCTGTTTCGCCGCCGCGGCTATGCGCCGCTGGTGCTCTTGCCATTCGCCATATTAGTCATGGCCGCGCACCCGCGTCCGTGGACAGATTCTCTCTTGGTGAGACGCGCCTACGAACTCGGATGCTTGCTGGTGTCTCTCCTCGGAGTGGCCGTGCGAGTGCTGGCGCAGGGCTGGGCGCAGCCGGGATCATCGGGGCGGAACACCCGAGAGCAGATCGCCGATCACTTGAACGTGAGCGGCATTTATTCCGTGTGCCGGCACCCGCTCTACCTCGGCAACATTCTGATGATGCTCGGCGTTCTGCTCTTTACGCGTTCTCCGCTTCTGGCGCTGGCCGGGCTGTTGTTCTACGTGCTCCTTTACGAGCGCATCATCGCCGCCGAAGAGCGTTTTTTGGAGCACAAGTTTGGTGCGACCTTCCGGCAGTGGGCGGCCGGCAGACCGGCGCTGATTCCCAAGTGGTCGCTGTGGGTGCGGCCGCAATCGCCTTTTTCCGTGCGCGCCGCCGTCAAAGGAGAGTTCTACGGAGTGACGGCGTTGTTCGTGGTGCTGCTGGCATTGCGCACGCTCGATATGCGGTTCAGTGAGGGAGTCTGGCAGACGGACATGTTTTGGCTGGCTCCGAGTGCGGTGATGCTGGTGCTGTTTGTGATCTTGCGCTTCATCCGCAAGCACACGCGCCTTTTCGAAGAGCCTGCGCCGCGCGATCAGCCCCTTTCCTGACCCAGTGCCTTGATCGGAAATGAAAGAAAGCCCCCGGCTTCATGCGAAGCCGGGGGCTCGTGTTTCAGCCTGCAGGATGCGGTCAGTTGGTCTTCACCACGTCCACTGTGATGGTCACCACGACGTCCCGGTGCAGCTTAACGGGGATCGGATACTCGCCCAGATACTTGATGGGTTCTTCCATCTGAATCTTGCGGCGATCCACTTCAATACCGCGTTCTTTGAGCAGCTCGGCAACGTCAGCGGCGGTCACCGAACCGAACATGCGATCCTCCTCACCCACCTGAACCGGCGCAATGAGCCGCAGCCCCTGCAGCTTGGCGCTGAGATCACCGGCCTGACGGCGCTCGCGAACGTCACGCAGGGAATGAACCTGTTTTTCGTGCTCGAGGCGGGCCAGATTGGATTTCGTGACCGGAAAAGCGATGCCGCGCGGAATGAGAAAATTGCGCGCATATCCCGGCTTGACCGTCACCACGTCCCCGACTTTGCCGAGAGACGCGAACTCTTTGCGAAGAATAACCTGCATGTATCCGTTCCGTTCTCAGTAGTTAAATCTTGATCCTGCGATAGCCGAAACCGAAGTCGCCGTCAGGCTTGGGGCCGGGGCTTTCGTTTTCGTGCGGAGGCTCCGCGTGTTCGGGCGGTTCGGCCGCCGGCTCGTGTTCGAACACGGAGTTCTCTTCATGATGCGTGTCGCGATGGTTGAGGAACTGAATGCGACGGGCCTTGATCTCCACGGTGTTGCGGCTGAACCCGTCCTCCGTCTTCCACTGACGGCTCTGCAACTCCCCCTCGACCAGGATCGCACTGCCCTTGCGCAGATTCTCGTAGCAGCTCTCGGCCAACTTGTACCAGGCGACGATCCCGATGAAGCAAACGTCTTCTTTGACGGCCCCGCTGTTGTCCTTGAACTTGCGATTAGAGGCAATCGTGAAATTCGCCACGGGCACGCCGGTCGTCGTCTGACGGAACGCGGGGTCCTTGATCAGATTGCCAACGATAATCACGCTGTTAATATCCGGCATCCGCAAGTCAGCCATAGTAGTCTCCCGCTTCTCAGGTCACTTGCTCTCGCCGTGGGCGGTTTTCCCACACCGGTCCCGCCCGCTAAACGTATCTCTTATCCGATGTTCTTCGGTTCTTCCGCCGTTTCGGCATCCGGTTCGACGGCGGCGCCGTTCTCGACCGACTTCGCTTCGACGGGGTTGGTCTCGGCGACGGCCGCCGGCGCCGACTCGGGCGCGGCTCCCAGCGTCCGCACGGACTCCGCATCCGGTTCCGGCACGTGTCCGGGCTCCACGACGCTGATCAGATGGCGGATGATGGACGAATAGATGCGCATGGTCCGGTCGAGCGTGGCGATGCCCGCCGGCGCGCCGTCGAACACAGCCACCACGTAATAACCGTACTGCCGGCCTTTGATTTCGTAGGTCAGCCGGCGCTTTCCCCACCGTTCCCACTTGCGAACCGCTCCGCCGGCCGCCATGAGGTCGTTCAGCTTGCGCAGATCCGCTTCGATCTGCTCCACCTCCAGCGCCGGATCAAACACCATCACCGCTTCGTATGTACGCATGTCCTAACTGTCTCCCTGTGGACTAAAATCGCCCGGCGGGATGTCCCCGCCGGAAGGGTTGTCATTTTCGGGCGAAGACCGCCGCGTGTTGTAGCGGTTCATCGCCGTCTCCAAACCATCGCGCAGATAGCACTCGACAGCGTCGGCCGCCGTTTCAAGCGCCGCGCTCATGGTTTCGCGCAGGTCGCGCGGGAATTTTCTCAAGACGTGCCGGGCTACATCGGCTCCCGGCTCACCGCCGCCCACTCCGATGCGCAGTCTCGAAAACTCCTCCGTGCCCAGCACCTCGACTATCGAGAGCAGCCCCTTCTGGCCGCCCGCTCCCCCTTTGACCCGGAAACGGACGTGTCCGGGCGGGAGGTTCACATCATCGCAGACCACCAGCAACTCTGCGATTTCAAACTTGTGCCAACGCAAAGCGGCCTGGACCACTTCACCCGACAGATTCATGTATGACAGCGGGCGAAGCAGAATCACTCGCGGCCGATCGGGCCACACCGCTTCCTCGGCCTTGGCGGCGCGCGACCGGCGGAACAGGGCCTGCGCGCGGCGCGCCAAACGCCCGGTCACCTCGAAGCCGACGTTGTGCGGGGTGTCTTGATATTTCGCGCCGGGATTTCCCAGCCCCACGATCAACGGCATCGGTGCGGCCGCGACGTTGGGTTTAATACGGCATGAAAAGCGGCGGCCGCGGCCGTCACTTCCTCTTCTCTTTCTCTTTCTCTTTCTCTTTCTCTTCCTCTTCCTCTTCGCCCTTGCGCTCGCGGATGACTTCCGGCTCCTTGACCTCGGCCACCGGGGCCGCTTCGACCGCCACCTGACGCGGCGGCACGACATGCACCACCGTCATCTGCGGATCGCCCAGAAGCACCACGCCTTCGTAGCGCAGTTCGCTGAGGCGCACGCCTTCGTTCATGTTGAGGTTCGACACGTCCACGTCCAGACGGGTGGGAAGATAGGCGGGCTCGCACTCGACTTCCATCTCGCGCACCACCAGCTCGAGCACGCCGCCCTCCTTGATGCCGGGAGCGATGCCCACGGCGCGCACGGGCACGTGGGCGCGAATCTTCTGGCCCTTGACGATGCCCATGAGGTCAATGTGAATGATGTCGCGGAGGACGGGATGGCGCTGCACTTCGCGAATGATGCAGTCCAGGAGTTCGCCGCCGACGTCCACGCGCAGCACGCCGATCTCCTTGCGCAGGAGACTGTCGAGAGTGTTGCGGTCAAACTGCAGGCAGCGAACCTCGCCCTTGCGATTGTAGTAAACGCCGGGAATCAGACCGGCGCGCCGCAAGGCACGGTTGGTAGTGCCGCGGGGGTCCCGCTCCTGCGCAGTGATGTGAATCTCGGCCATGGGTCTATGTCTTTCCGTGTGAAATGCGAAGGCAGCGACGGTTTACACGTCGCGGTCAATCATCAGCTCGCGAGGCTCGCTGAGCGGCCGTTCGAGAAACAGATGGCTGATGGACTTCTCGTTGTGGATGCGGCGAATGGCCTCGGCGAAGAGTCGCGCGGTGGAAATCTTGCGGATCTTTTGAAACAAGTGCTCCTGCGGCGTGGGCAGCGTGTCGCACACCCACAAGCGCGTAATTTCGCTGGCCTCGATGCGCTCGACCGCCCGGCCCGAGAACACCGGATGGGTAATGGCGGCGTAAATCTCCTTGCCACCGCGGTCCTTGAGCATGGCCACCGTCGCCGAGAACGTGCCGCCGGTGTCCACGATGTCATCCACCACCAGACAGTTCTTCCCGCGCACGTCACCCACCAGATTGAGAGCCACCGCGTGATTCGGTCCGATGCGGTGCTTGTCCACCACCACGAAATCGCGGTTGAAGTAGTTAGCGTAGAAGCGCGCCAGCCTGGTGGAGCCTACGTCGGGCGCCACGATCGCCATGTCCTCGATGGGATGCAGGACCAGCAGATCCACGAACAACCGCGAGGCGTAGAGGTGATCGAAGGGAATATTGAAGAACCCCTGAATCTGCGGCGCATGCAGGTCCATGGTGAGTATTCGCTGCGTTCCCGCCGCTTCAAGAAGATCGGCCACCAGGCGCGAGGTGATGGCCACCCGCGGCGCATCCTTGCGATCCTGCCGGGCGTAACCGTAATAGGGAATCACCACCGTGATGCGGCGCGCCGAGGCCCGCTTGGCCGCATCAATCATGATGAGCAGTTCCATCAGATTGTCCGCGGGCGCATGGGTGGGCTGCACTATGAACACATCCAGTCCGCGAATGTTCTCCGCGAACTGCACCCCGATCTCGCCGTCGGCGAAGCGGTGAATGGCAACCTGCCCGAGCGAGAGCCCCAACTGGCGGGCGATGGCTTCCCCGAGGCCGCGGTGCGCCGTGCCGGAAAATATGGTCAGGCCGTCCAGATCGGGGGAGGTGTCAGGCATACTATGATTCTTCGCCCGCGGGGAAGCGGGCCGGCTCCGTCAAAGGCTGCGAAAGTTGCGGACGCCTCAACACCGGGCGGCCGCAGGGGCTGGGGCGGAAGGACTCGAACCTCCGAATGCCAGGACCAAAACCTGGTGCCTTACCATCTTGGCTACGCCCCAATGGCTGAGGGCTGCGGGCAGGGGTCAGGCCAATTCGTCGGCGATACCGTGCCCCGGTGCGTTCGGCAGAGCCACCTCGGTGGACACCAAACGACGGTACTCATCTAAGACCTGCGCTTCGAGCTTCTGCCGGAACTCGTTGCTGATGGGATGGGCGATGTCTTTGTAGGTGCCATCCTCCAACTTGCGGCTGGGCATGCACACGAAAAGTCCGCCTTTCCCGGCGATGATCTTCAGGCCGCGTACGACGAAAACATCGTCAAAGGTGACGTTCACAAAGGCCTTCAGTTTGTCCTCATCACGGAGGTTGATGTTGACCTCGGTGATGTTCATGGTGCTCCTCCTCGAACCTTCCGCCGGTGCATACCCTGAGCTGCGCGAGGAACGTCCCTCAGGTGCGTCTCGGGCGACTCACTGCGCGGCAAATGATCACTCGATAGGGAAGCCCGAACTGCTGCGCGGCGTGCGAAGCCCGGGCTGAATCGGAAAACAAACCATAGACTGCCGAACCGCTGCCGGAGACACAGACCGCCTCTGCGCCGAAGTCCAGCAACTTCTGCTTCACCCGACCAAGCTCAGGGTGCCGAGTTAAAACTATGTTTTCCAAATCGTTAGGAAAACAAACCGGACGCCCAGCCGGGATCGGTCGCTCTTTGAGGGAAGATAAGAAAATAACACTTTTTGCCTCATCTGTCAAGGGGAACCCTCCAGCCTCATAGGCCCAAGCCGTGCTCACGCCGAAGTCCGGAACCACCACCACGACCGTCCCCGGCACACAGCCCTCCAACGGCTCCACCACTTCTCCGCGCCCCGTGCCGTGCGCCAGTCCTCCCACCAGAAAGAACGGACAGTCCGAGCCGATCTCCGCCGCCAGAGGTTCCAGCCGCGTTGCCCCCCACGATAATCCCCACAACCGACAAAGACCGATGAGAGCCACCGCTCCATCGGAAGACCCGCCTCCCAGCCCGCCTCCCACCGGGATATCCTTGTGAAGCAGGATCCGCGCGGCGCACGGCAGGCCGGCGGCGCGGCTCAGGAGGCGTGCGGCACGCGTGACGAGATTGGCCTCCCCCGCATCCAGCTTCGCGCCTCGAATCTCCAAGCTCCATTCCGCCTGCGCATGAAACTCGATCCGGTCAGACAGCGAGATCTCCTGAAACAACGTCTCGATCTCATGGTAGCCGTCCGACCGGCGGCCGAGCACCCGCAAACCAAGATTGATCTTGGCGGGAGCGAAGAGCACAAAACCACCTCCGTCGAGCTCGGCCGAGTCGGGATAGGCGGAAAAATCGCGATGGCGCGGGTGAGAGAAATCGGTCAAGGCAGCGAGGACGGATAACGGATGCGGGCATCACCCGCATGCAAGCGGCGGCGGCCCGACACCGGGCCGCCCTGAATCATGTGACTTCCTGATACTCAGGCCGGCTCGGCCCTCTCCGCTTCTTGGTGTTCGACTCCGAGCCGTAATAGTAATAGTACTGGTAGTAATGGAAGTAGTAATAGTACGACCCGTAAATCTTCTTGATGTCGAGGCCGTTCAGCACCACTCCCAAGACGGGAGAGCGAACGTTCTTCAGCAGTCCCACGGCGCGCACCACCTCACGCTTGTTGACCGTGCCCGATCCGACCACCAGCACCGTCCCGTCCACCCGCGTGGCCAGCACCGCCGCGTCCGTCACGGCAATCACCGGGGGACTGTCGAGCAGCACGTAATCGTAGCGCGAGCGCGCCAGCTCGATGAAGCGGCGCATGCTCTCGGAGGCCACCAACTCGGCCGGATTGGGCGGAATGTCGCCCGCCGTGATGACGTCCAGCTTCTCAACTTCCGTATGCTTGATCACATCATCGAAAGACAGTGAGCCGACGAGCACGTTGGTCACACCGTAGGTCTTGTCCATGGCAAAGAAGTTGTGCAGCGTCGGTCGCCGCAGATCACTGTCCACTAACAGCACCCGCGATCCGGTCTGAGTGAGAGTAATGGCCAGATTCACCGCCGTGGTGGACTTGCCCTCCTTCGACATGGCGGAGGTGATCATGAGCACGTGCTTGGGATGGTCAATGTCGGCGAACTGAATGTTCGTTCGCAGACTGCGGTAGGCCTCGCTCACCGGAGATTTGGGCGAGAAGCGGGTGATCATCTTGGCGTCCACCCGGTGGAGGTCCGCGTCGGTAAATTGTCGTCCCTCTTTCTTGAGGCGGCGGATGATCTGGTCGGTATAGACGAGCGGAATGGTGCCCAGAACGGTTAGCCCGATCCGTTCGAGGTCGTCGCCGGTTTTCACCGTGTCATCGAGGAACTCGAGGAAGAAAGCGATGCCTACCCCGATGGCCAGACCGAACAGCATGCTGAGCAGAATGTTCAGCTTCTTGTTGGGGCTGATGGGCTTGGTTGAAGGCTTGGCCGCGTCAATGATCTGCACGTTGGCCGACTTTCCGGCCTCGGCAATGCGAGTTTCCTCGTACTTATCGGTCAGCATGAGGTAGAGCTTCTCGTTCACTTCGCGGTCGCGCGTCAGCCGCGCCAGCACCAGAGTCTTCTGCGGCAGGCGTTCGAGCTCGTAGTCCATGTTCTGCATGACCTCGCGCAGGGCCTCGGCGCGCGCGGTCAGGGCTTTGATCTCGACGTCCGTGCTCAGCAGGTTCTCAAAGAGCTGCTGAGAGGTGCGCATGGGATCGAGCGACTGCGATCCGCCGGCCACCTTGCGCACTTCCTCGATCAGCTTGGCCTTGATGGTCTCAAGCTCCTTTTCCAAGGCGGCGACCGTCTCGTCGGTGCCCGGACCCGGATTGGCCAAGAGCGTGGCGATGCGGGTTTGTTTCTCCGCGATCTCCTGCTGCATGGCGATGATCAGCGGGCTGGTCGCGCTGCCGATGTCTTCCAGCAGCGTCCCGCGCGCCTCGGCGGACTGCTTGCGCAGATAGTCCTGGCGGCGAAGTTGCGCGTTGAGTTCGGTCTGGGTGGTGTTGTAACGCGCGTGAAAGTCCGCCGACTGACCCACCAAGGCTGACGTTTCCTGATCGAGCGCCGAGACCCCTTGGCTTTCCTTGTAGCTGCGTTCCACTTCCTCGGACTGGGAGAGCTGGCCGCGCACCATATCGAGCTGCTGCTCGAGAAATTGTCGGATGTCCGTGATCTCGCCGCGCGCGGACTGCAAGGAGTACTTGTAGAACTGCTCGGCGACGGCGTTGGCCAGAAACGCGGCCTCAAAGGGCGTGTAGGCAACGACGGTAAGCTCCAGCACGTCGGTGTCCTTCTGCAAAGACACGCTGATCATGTCGCGGAGAGCATCGGCCCGGGAGTCGAAGCTGATCGGCTGGCCGCTGGGCGCGATTTCCTGCATTAGCTCCAGCTCCGTCCGGTAGGGAGAGTCGGCCAGCGACCGGATCACGTCTTCGGCGATCATTCGGCTTTGGACAATTTCCATCGCGTTCAAGTTCCGCGTGCGGCTGGCGGGCACCGACTCGCGATCTATAAACGCATTCTCAACCCGATCTCGTACCACGATCAGCAGGGACGTGCTGGCCGCATACTGCGGGCGCATGCGATACGTCAGATACGTCACCGCTCCCACCACGGCCAGAAACGACACCACAATGATCCACCGGCCGCGGAAGAGGATGCGGAGAAACTCCGACAACTGCTGGGATATGTCTTTGCCTTCCAAATGCGCCTCGCCAGTTACCTACCGACCTTCTTCACCTCCCCCGCCGCCCCGGGCGGCGCGGGTGAAGCACCCTTCATTTCAGCCGCCATCCGGTCCGTATCGTGAAACGTGAGCCCCAGTTTCCAGAAGAAGATGAGTCCCAGCGCCGTCAGGGGAACATAGTTCAGCGCGTGCAATAGAATGGCAAACCCCGCCGCGCGATCACCGGGAACACCGAAGAGGCTAAGTCCCAACACCGTGAGTCCGTGATAGGTTCCCACGGCTCCCGGCGCGCCGGGAATGACGAACCCCAGCGTGGTAATCATCAACGTTACCAGCACCGCGCCCAACGGGTTCCGGTCAATGGCCTCGATGCCCGCATCCATAAATCCCAGCGACCGGAGCACCAGATAATTCATGGCCGCATACATGGCCCACAGGGCGAGCGAGCTGACCACCAATCCCAGATGATGCTCGGAACGGCGAATGACCTCGAAACCCGAGGTGAATCTCTCGATAAGCGTCATCAGAGCCGCGCCGAGCTTTCGGGGCAGCACCCCCATCAGGCGACGAACCATTTCCAGAGCCCGGGTGCGGTCCACCGCCAGCCAAACCAGAAACGCGGTGACGGCGAGCACGGTTCCCGCGGTGGCGTAGGCCGCGTTTTTCAGCCAGCCGGGCAGCGGGAACAACAGCAGCGTCAGCATCAGATACGGGACCATGAACAGCAAATCCGTCACCCGTTCCAGCACGACGTTGCCGAAGGCCGCACTGCGCGACAACCCCGAAATCCGGTAGACCACGTGCGCGCGGTAGAGTTCCCCCATGCGCAGCGGCAGCAGGTTGTTGGCCATGTAACCGATGGACATGGCCGCGAACACTCCGCCGTAGCGAATTCGCACCAGCGGCGCGAGCATCACCTGCCAACGCCACGCCCGCAAGGCCAGCGACGCGAAAAAGAGAATCCCCGCCAGACCGATAGGCACCCAATCGGCCGTGGTGAGCACCCGGCCCAGCTCGGCCACATTGAAGCGCGGGCGCCCGAAAAGCGCCTGCACCACGCCCGCGTCGCCGCCCACCAGATCGCCGATGCGCGGCACAAAGAACGTCAGATAGAGAAAGAACAGGCTGAGGGCGAAACCGAGCACCAGGCGTAATCCGCGCATAAGGGTTCTACCTGCCTTGCCCGGCGCCGCGAAAATCCATCACGTTCTCGGGCGGCACATTCGGAGGAGAAAACAGCGAACTGTCTATGCGGACATTCTCGCGCCACGTCACGAGGCGGTAGCGCAGCGATTGTCCGTCGGGTGACACAAACTCCAGAGCATCGGGACGCAACGATCCCGCCGCGAACTCCAGCGCCGCTTCGCCGCCCATGGCCGGATCGGTGGGTTGCAGATGCAGAACGCGCCGGCCGCCGGCCGTCTCTTCAAGCGTGTGCGCGCGAAAACTCTGGCGCAAGTTAAAAAGCATTTCGTCCGGCAGCCACGCACTTTGATCGTCGCGAACGTCCTCGCGAATCAGCGTGTTCTGAGTTTTCAGATAGCGCCAGCGCTCCGCGCCCACTTCGCACAAAGACCACTCCGGCGTGTCGTGAAAAAAGCGCTCCGGCTTGACCCACAGCAGACGGCCGGCAAGCTGCTGGCCTTCCACCGCCTCGCCTTCCGCTTGGTACAGGATTTCCAGTGACTTGAGCGCGTGCAAACGCTGTTCCAGAGCGGAGTAAAGTTCTTCGGCGGGAGCCACCGCGAACGACGGCAATGCCGCCAGCAAGAGAGCGGCGAGGACGCTACTTCTCATGAGTCGTGTCAAAATACCGCTCGTCCACCAGCACCGCGCGCGCTTTGGAGCCGTCAAAGGGACCGACCACGCCGGCCCGTTCCAGTTGGTCAATCAGCCGCGCCGCCCGGCTGTAGCCGACCTTCAACCGGCGTTGCAGAATGGAAACACTGCCCTGCCCGGTGCGCACAACGATCTTTGCCGCCTCTAAGAAGAACGGATCGCGGTCGTTGGGATCCAGCAGAAGCGGGGAGGTCCCCGACAGATCCTCTTCCTCCATGGGGAGCACCAGCTTGGCGCGGGGCGGCCGTTGTTTGCAAATGTGCGAGATGAGCCGCGAGATTTCCGCCGAGGTGAGCAATGCTCCCTGCAGGCGAATGGGCGCCGGCTCCTCGGGATGCTGAAAGAGCATGTCGCCTTGTCCAAGCAGCATCTCCGCGCCGTTCGTGTCAAGAATGGTGCGCGAGTCCACCTTCATGGCCACCCGAAAGGCGATGCGCGCCGGGAAATTAGCCTTGATGACGCCGGTGATAACGTCCACCGACGGACGCTGCGTGGCGACGATGAGATGAATGCCGACGGCGCGCGCCAGTTGCGCCAGACGCGCGATGGGCTCTTCCACTTCGCGCTGCGCGGTGGTCATGAGGTCAGCGAGTTCGTCAATCACCACCACGATGAAAGGCAGCGGGCGCTCGTTGTTTTCCCCGGGGTCGTCGCGCACGATCCCGTTGTACTCGGCCAGATGCCGCGCGCCGCGCTCGGCCAGCAAGTCGTAGCGGCGCTCCATTTCCACCAGACAACTGTTGAGCACTTTCACCGCCTCGTCGGGCCGCGTGATGACGTATTCCGAAAGATCGGGACGGTGCGTGATGTGGTGATTGCGCAGCTCGTTGTAAGCCGCGAGCTCGAGCTTCTTGGGATCAATCAACACGAACTGAATGTCTTCGGGGGTCGCGCGCAGGAGAATCGAAGCAATGATGGTGTTTATGCACACCGACTTGCCGCTGCCGGTGGTTCCGGCGATGAGCAGATGCGGCAAGGTGCCCAGATCGCAGACGAAGATGTCGCCCGATACGGTGCGGCCCAAGGCGATGGTCAGCTTCGAGTCGGACGACTGATAAGCGGGGGATTCGGCCACTTCGCGGAACGTCACTATGGCCGGCTTGATGTTCGCCATTTCCACACCCACCGCGGCCACGCCGGGAATGGGAGCGAGAATGCGCAAGCCGCGGGCCCGCAACGCAAGGGCAATGTCATCGGCCAGAGCCTCAATGCGCGAGACCTTCACTCCCGGCGCGGGCTCCAAATCGAAACGCGTGATCACCGGACCGGGATTGACGCGCACCACGCGGGCCTGCACGCCGAAGGTCGCCAGCGTCTTTTCCAACAGCTCGGAGTTGCGCTGCTGTTCCTCCGGCGACATGCCGGATTCCTGTCCCGACTTGGGCGGATTGAACAAATCGAGCGGCGGAAAAACGTAGCCGGTTTGATCTTCGATTTGAATGGCGATCTGCGACGCGGGCTGCGGCTTCCCGCGCCGCGACACCAATCGTCCCAACTTGCGAAGGCCGCTTCTGCCCGCCTCCTCCTCTGCAGCGGGCGCCGTTTCGAGTGACTCCGTGTCCGTCGTCAACGCGGTTTCGGCATCGGGCTCGTCAGCCGGCTTTTCCTTCCGCGTACGAAAGCGCGGCAGACTCACATCGGATACGCGGTCAATAGTCTTGCTCACGCCACGCTCGAACCAGCCCGTGAATCCCGCCACCGAAAAGGCCAGCCCCACGATGAGAATGAACAGCAAAAGAACCACCGCGCCGGTGTGACCGAGCAGAATCGTGAGGTTCGCCGACGCCCACGCGCCGAACTGACCGGAGTGCGGATAGTAGTCCACCTGCTTCAGACCCGGCCAGATATCACCGGCAAGTCCGAAGAAAGTGGACAGCCAGAGAGCGAACACGAGCACCCAAACCGAAAGCTCGAATGGCCTTTGCCAGTGCAACCGTCGCAGGAGTGTCCAGCCCCAAATACCGATCACCAGAGCGACGGCGAAGGCCGCCCACCGGCCCAAGAAAAACGGTCCCAGCGTGTACGCGAGAATGGCGCCCAACTGGCCGATCCAGTTGCCGTAGTGAGCCTCATCGGTGGCGGGCCAATCGGAAGCCGACCAGCTCACCAAGGCGAGAAACACCAGCAGGGCCAGCGCCAGAAGCGCCAGACCCCAGAGGAAGGAGGCCGACGGAACGGACTCAGGCCGCGCCGGTCGCGAGCTCGAGCGGACTGCCATCGGGTTTGAACCCTCGAATCTTCCCTTCGATCAACATCGGGACCACGGGATGGGTGTCCATGCACGCGCAGAATTCAATGTCCTCTTCCGCGCCCAAAGACAGAAGGTACTTGCCGTGCTCGCAGCTCTTGAGCAGGCTGGTGAGGCTGCCGTCGAAATGGCGGTGCAACAGCGCGGCGGCGCGGGCACCGTCGTTGAGAATCACGCTGCGTTTGAAACGCGTCTCCAGCGCGACCACGAACTTGCCGCCGCAGACGAAATCCTCGATGGCGAAATGCCCTTCCTTGCCGGCGCAGACCACGACCACCGGCCTGCGGTCTTCGTGCAGCCGTCTCAGCACCGCGCCGAAGTTGTTGTAGCCACCCACATACACGCGGTCCGCGAGGCGCGCGCGCAGCACCGCCGCCGGCCCGTTGGTCGAGGAAAAAATGAGAATGCGGCCGGCCACGCGCTCGGGGGCGTATTCATAGGGAGAATTGCCGAGATCGAAGCCGTCAATCTTGCGGCCCTCGCGCTCGCCGCAGAGCAGGCTCATGCCGCGGCCCACGCGCGAGGCCAGTTCGCCCGCCTCGGCCGGAGTCAGCACCGGGATGATCTCGCGCGCCCCGCTCATCAGGCCGCTGACGATGCTGGACGACGAGCGCAACACGTCAATGACCACCACCGCGCAGCCGCGCAGTTCATCCTCGGCGACTTCGCGCGGGGTGGCGAAAAGTTTGACTTCGAGCGGAGACATCAGTGCCGTCGTGTTGTCTTTCACAGATGGTCTTGCTTGCGCTCAACAGGGCGCTTTGCCATGTTCACCTTGCATTCCGACAGCATGGCATCTTGTTGGTTCAGTGCCAAGGGATGTCATCAAAGAGTCGCCTGAAATAGCTCGGCCTGCGGGAGGCCTATCTGCTTCGCCACCATCTTCCAGCTACCCAACACCTCACCGTTTACTCTAAACTGTGCTTTCAAATCCCCCGGCATAGGTACTACCAGTGCGTGCACAACCATTATCAGCCGGCAACGCAGCTTGTCTTCGAAATCGATACCGACATCTAGCCTTCCGAGCTCAGTGTCACCAAGCATGAAGTGCAGAGAGCCCGCAGTTTGCGCGGTATCGTCTCGTTGTCTTTCAACCATCACAACTGTCGACAACTTAGCTATGGCTATCGGGAAGTGTTGAGACACAATCTCCTCGATCGTATTGATCATAGAAATCGTGTTTGTGGCTGCGTCCCGGATGATAGTCTCAGCGCACACCATTAGTTGACACATAATCATTAGTCGAAGTCCTTCCTGACGATTACTGTTGGGACACTGTCTGGGGCATGATACCTAAAATCATCTCGGCGAAACGGCTTGCAAGCTCTCGTTTCCATGCTATCAGCCGCGCCGCGGATCTGCCTTTGTTCGAGAGGTTTGATGGGAAGTCTCGTGTCGAAAGACGTACCGACGACCCGTGATTGTCGCCACAAACTGACAATATGAGGAATCCAGGTCAGGTTTTCGCCCCTCAAGTTATGGAGAACTTCGGCAGATTGTTGCGACGCCTGCAGAGTGAGAGCCACGACAGCAGCGTATGCCGCCACCACCTCGTGCATGTCAGGACTTGGATCTCTGTCAACTGCCTCAACAAAAGATGCGAGTTCCACGGAAGGAGTATCTCGGGCAAGTTCTATTACAGCATCATTTGCTCGAAACTTCTTCATCAGATATGACGGGGTGTTGGCGAAGAGATAATCTACCAACAGCCCGTGCAAAGGCCATGTCACAGTACTCATCCTCTCACTCTATAGTATCGGAGATCACAGGGCTCATACGGGCAGACATTTGCAGAGTGAATCACCTCTTTCCATTTTCCCCACTTACTGTACACTTTCGGCATGTTGTAAGTTTCCCTCGAAGGTGGGGTAACGACAATGGCGGAATGCTCTATATCTCCCGCCGAAGATATGTAGAGGACAACATCTCCAGGAAGCACCTTGTCAACGCCGACTCTGTCGTAGCCATCGTCGTCAAGAATGGCCCGTATAGCATCGTTGTCAATAATGCGGGTACGCCGCGCGGCAAAGGACATGCCATGGCAGTTGTACCGTAAACATGGTCCTGTTCGCACCTCTACCGCCGACCCGTAGCTCCTCTCGTAATGCTGTCCCTCGAGCCTCTCTAACCCGCTTATCTCGGCCCTCTGCTCGTTGGCGACTGGTCGACCCTTCGCGGTGTCCAACCTAACCGCCTGTGAAGGCGTTGGCGTGAAGAAACATGCCATCATGATTCGCCGTTATTGTGCCTGTCTCATTGTGCGGCACACGTGCCAAACGGGGCAACCGGCTGGCCCAGAATGGCACTACTTGCTCGCCGGTTGACTGGGTTGATCAATAGGGCCGCAGATAGAACGGAGTCTTCACCACCTTCGCCGGAAACATACGTCCCCGGCAATCTATCTTCACTTCGCTGCCGATCTCGCTCAGTTCCGCGGGGACGTATCCCATGGCAATACCTTTGTTCAGGCACGGCGATACCGTACCCGACGTCACGGCGCCGATATTCCGGCCGTTGTCTTTGTGCAAAACGGCGTAGCCGTGACGGGGAAAGCCCGCGCCTTCCACTTCCAGACCCACCAACTTGCGCGTCAGTCCCGCCTGTTTGTGAGCAAGAATCTTGTCGCGTCCGATGAAATCACCCTTGTTCAGCTTGGTGATCCAGCCCAGCCCGGCTTCGAGAGGATGCGTGGTTTCGTCAATGTCGTTGCCGTACAAGCACATCTTCATCTCAAGGCGAAGGCTGTCGCGCGCGCCGAGGCCGATGGGTTCCAGATTGAACTCCCGGCCGGCTTCAAACAGCGCATTCCACACGGTCACGCCGTCGCGGTTGGCCAGATAAATCTCGAAACCGTCTTCGCCGGTGTAGCCGGTGCGCGAAATGACCGCCGGCGCGCCCGCCACCCGGCCCTCCACAAACCAATAGTACTTGACTTGCGACAAATCCGTATCCGTCAGCTTCCGCATCAACGACTGCGCGTGCCGGCCCTGCACCGCCAAGAGCGTGACGTCGTCGCTGCGGTTTTCGAGCTGCACGCTGCCGCGCTGGTTCTCCTTCAGCCAGCCGAGGTCCTTTTCCATATTGGACGCGTTCACCACCAGCATGATGCGGTCGGGAAATCGGTAGACTAACAGATCATCTACGATCCCGCCGTGCGGCTTGCACATGCACGAGTACTGAACCTGACCGACCGACAGCGACTTCACGTCGTTGACGGTCACGTAATCCACAAAGGCTTCGCGCTCCGGCCCGGTCACATAGAACTCCCCCATGTGGGACACGTCGAAAACCCCCACCGTGGTGCGCACGCGCAGATGCTCGGCGCGGATAGACGTGTATTGAACCGGCATTTCAAAGCCGGCGAATTCCACCATTTTCGCGCCCAATTGGCGATGACTGTCCGTCAGGGCGGTCTTCTTCACCACGTTGTCTCCCGAGGATTGAATCTGCGAACTTATATTATAAGGATTTCCGAGCAAATCGGCAAGCCGCAACCTATCGCGATCAGTCAGTTCAAACATTATATTTACAATATCTTGGCGTTGGCGCTCTGGCCATCCTTGCCAACAGAAAAGGCGAGCACGGCAACCGTCTCGCCTTTATTCAAAATTCACGGATTGTCATCGTCAGCGCAGGCGGACAATGCGCACCGGCACGGCTGCGGGACGATAGCCGATGCGCATGGCCTCCCTTTGCCCCGTGTTGCACGTGCAAAAGGTCAGGTACCCCGCCGCCACGTCGTCCTTAGCATGCGTCGTCACATAGGTGAAGTCGAGCCGGAAGGGATAGGCGGGTTCCTCCATGATCGTTTCGACGTTGGCCGGAATCTCATAGCCTCCCCGTTCAAACTTCAGCCGGCGGTAACGCAGGTTTTCTATGGGAAGGGAGTACACCAACAGCGCTCCGGGGTTGTCCTTGGCGGCCTCCAACATTCCCGCGGCCGTGCTGCACACCCGCACACTCACCGAATCGAGGTTGCCGAAATAGCGCAGCAACGATTGGAAGGCGCCCTCGGCCGGCAGCGGCAGATACGGCGTGAGCGGAAGCTCCTCCCCGCCCACCTCGCGCCAATTGCGAATCGCACCGGTGAGAATGCCGCGCAACTCGACGCTGTCCACGCTGCTGACGCTGTTGTCTTGGGAGACCAACAAATAGACTGGAAAATAAGCGATCGGGTAGGTGTGAAGTTTGAGCTTTGCGTTGCGGAAGGCCAGAGTCTCGAGCGGCGCCAGCGTGCGGTCAAGGAGAATCTCTTCCACCCGTTCGCTGAGCAACGAGTCCACCATCGAGCGGTTGTCCACGTTGCGAATCTTGATGACCGCCCGGGGATTGTTGTCCTGAAACGCGCCGGCCAGCTTCCACGCCAGATAGAAGGCGGCATCCGACGCGGCGATGGTGGCCTCGCCGACGGTCATCGAAGTGGCCGGTGTGCGCGGGCCGCAGCCCACGACGAGCACCAACGCGACCAGAAGAACAATGGAGAGACAACGCTTCACGAATCTACTCCCACGGTCGTTGCCGCTCGCCGCCGAAACGCCGCCGGCTTCCGCGAGACCCGGTGCGTGAGGCGAGGAAACGGTGCAGTCCCAACAGTAAGGCCACGATGCCCAACACGAGCCGCAACCCGGAGTACCCCTGCAATTGCGGGAGCATCCAGCCGGCGAGAATGGCAATGCCGACCGCCACGAAGGCAATCGGCAGAATCCAGCGGGTCAGAATCGTCATGGGGAAGTACCGGAGGACCAAGGGCTCTCGCACTGCTATCGCTTACAGACAAATTTGAAGGGAATCGCCACCCACACGCCCACCGCGCGACCCTGTTGAACGGCGGGTGTGAACTTCCACTTGGGGATCACCTTCAGCACTTCGTCCTCGCAACCGTTATAGACGGCAACGTACAGTTGGCCAAGCTTACGCTGTTGGATCCACCACCCATGATGAGGGTATCACCCTTTACGGTAATGTTTTGTAGGGTAACTTCGCCATCACCGATGCCTTTTGCCAGTATTAGGTCTCCCGTTATTATCAGGTTTTGCAGGGTTACTCCGCTAATACTAACAATGACATTACCGTTTACATTCTCCATGCCTGTGATAGGTCCGAACGTACCGGCTTTGTTATACAGATTTTCAGCTGTCAGGGGTGCTTGGGTTGATATTGCGTTGCTAAGGGTGACTATGGCTTCGGCTCTGCTAATATCCTTTGAGGCTTGGAAGGTCTGGTCAGGATATCCATTCATCAAGTTGTTGCTGACTACTGAGCTGATGACCCCTTTGCTCCAATCCGGTATTTCGCCAGCATCACGGAAACCGTTGAGAACTGAATAATCAGGCGGTATCTCCAGTTTCGCGATCGCAGTAAGCATAGCCGCAACTTCCTGCCGGTTAATTGGTGCGTCGGGACGGACGGTCCCATCCGGATATCCCGATATATAACCAGCAGT